>JAJUJD010000093.1 GCA_029267315.1 Alcaligenaceae bacterium | reverse complement strand
TAAACAATCTAACGGAGATCAACATGTTCACACGCTCAGGCAAATTTGCGGCACTCATTCTCGCTGCGGGGCTGGTTCCGGCCCTGGCATCGGCAGAAAGCGTAAACCCTGCCGGCGAGAAGCTCTACAAATCCGCCTGTGTAGCCTGCCACGCGGCAGGTGTGGCCGGCGCACCCAAACTGGGTGACAAGGCCGCCTGGGCGAAGGTGACTGAAAAGGGCATGGACGCCGTCATGCAGATCACCATGAATGGCAAGGGCGCCATGCCACCGCGCGGTGCCTCCACCGCTGACGACGCAACCCTGCGCGCCGCTGTGGATTACATGATTTCACAGTCGCAATAAGCTGGGCTTTGCGATTCCCGGCCGGCGAACAGCGCCTTCTACGGTCGGGAAAATCCTTATCTTGGAGTGAGGACCGCGTCGTTACACTGGGCTCCATGCCGCTGGCATGGGGCCTTTTTTCATGTTGTACCGGCTCCCCCTACACATCAACGATAAGGGGCATCAAAACATGAAGTCCATCCGCAAGACCCTCGCCTTCACGGCGTTGGCTGCCACTCTGTGTTTCTCTGCCGCTGCTCAGGCACGCGATCTGGTCATCGCGCTGCGGTCCGAACCCACTTCCATGGATCCGCAGTTTCACTCGCTGACACCGAACACTCAGCTGTCCGAAACCATCTTCGATCCTTTGGTGCGCACAGACAAAGTAGCCAAGCCCATCCCCTCCCTGGCCGAGTCCTGGACGGTCGACGGCGACACTTGGACCTTCAATCTGCGCAAGGACGTCAAGTTCTCGGACGGCACGCCATTCACCGCTGAAGACGTGGTCTTTACCTACGAGCGTGTTCCCAAGGTTCCCAACAGCCCGTCGTCGTATGCCCTTTACCTCAGCAGCATCGACCGCCTGGAAGTCGTCGACCCGCATACGTTGAAGATCATCACCAAGGGCCCGTCCCCGGTGTTGTTGCCCAACCTGTCCATGGTACCCATCATGTCTGCCAAGGCAGCCGCCGGCTCGGCTCCTGAAGGCAAGACCACGGTTGAATTGAACCGGGGAGATGGGCTGATTGGCACAGGGCCATATAAATTCGTCTCCTGGAAGCGGGGCGCAGAGATTGTCCTCGAACGCAATGAGAACTACTGGGGCGAGGCTCCCGCATGGGATCGCGTCATTTACCGTCCCATCACGAATCCGGCAGCCCGGGTGGCTGCATTGCTTGCCGGGGATGTCGACCTCATTGAGGATCCCCCCACAGACGATCTTCCCAAGTTGAAGGAAAACACGAAGCTGCACATTCAGGAAACGCCTTCCGTGCGCATCATCTACATCGCCTTGCTGCAAGGCGATGACCTCCCGCCGGGCATGGAAGGTACGGATGGCAAGAACCCGTTGCAAGACCGCCGGGTGCGCGAGGCACTGTCCTTGGCGATCGACCGCCAGAGCATTGTCGACCGCGTCATGGGTGGGTCGGCCATGGCAGCTGGTAACCTTCTGGCCTACCCGGCGTTCGGCGCATCCGAAAAGCACTCCAAAGCACCCAAGGCCGATGTTGAACGCGCCAAAAAACTGTTGGCAGAGGCCGGGTACCCGAACGGTTTCACCATGTCGCTGGGCTCTCCGGCGGGCCGTTACACCAACGACCAGCGTATCGCTCAGGTAGTAGCTGCCATGTGGGCGCGCATTGGTGTGAAGGTCAACGTCGATACGATGGCACCTGCCGTGTTCTTCAAGCAGCGTAATGCCTTTGCCTTTAGTGCCTATCTGGCTGGGTGGGCGGCGTCTTCAGGCGAAATGCTCAACCCTCTGAATTCTCTGGTTGTCACTAAGCAGCCTGAACAGGGTCTGGGAACGACCAACTGGAGCAAGTACTCCAACCCAGAAGCCGACAAGCTGGTCCTGGAAGCGTCGCGCACAATGGAAGAAGACAAGCGCGCCGCTTTGCTGGAAAAAGCTGCTGACATGATCGTGGAAGATTACGGCATTCTTCCGCTGCAGTTCGAAATGTCTGTCTGGGCCATGAAGAACGATGTCCGCTATGAAGGTCGCGCCGATCAGTTGACTCTGGCGCAATACATGACGCTCGCAAAGTGAGCACGCCAGCGTGATCGCAACCATCGTCCGCCGTCTGCTGCAGACGGGGCTGGTCGTTCTGGTCATGTCCGCTCTGGTGTTCGCCGGTCTGTACCTGATTGGCGACCCGGTGCTGATGATGGCTAGCCCCGAAGCGACGGACCTTGAACGCGAGGCCATCCGTCGCAATCTGGGCCTGGACCGCCCCCTTTGGGAGCAATACTTCATCTTCCTATCCAAGGCGGTCCAGCTGGATTTCGGCAACAGCTTTCTCACCGGCGAGTCGGCCATGCACCTCATCATCGAACGCATGCCAGCCACGCTGGAGCTCGCCACACTCGCCATGTTCATTTCCATGGTGGTCGGCGTGCCACTGGGTATTTATGCGGGTCTGCGGCCCGAGAGCCTGCTGTCGCGCGGCATTATGTCGGGATCGGTGCTGGGTTTCTCGCTGCCCAATTTCTGGGTGGGCCTGATGCTCATCATGCTGTTTGCGGTGATGTTGGGCTGGATGCCGGCCGGGGGGCGAGGGCCGGTCGAAACCTTCGGGCCCATCGAGCTAAGCATATTTAATTGGGACGGCTTGCGCAGCCTGATGTTGCCGGCACTGACCATTGCAACCGCCAAATGCGCGCTCATCATCCGGGTCACGCGTGCGGCCACGCGCGAATGTCTGCCCCAGGATTACATCAAGTTCGCCCGTGCCAAGGGGCTGAACGAACGCCGTGTGCTGGGTGTGCATTTGTTGAAGAACATCATGATTCCGATTGTCACCATTGGCGGCCTGGAATATGGGCAGGTATTCGCTTTTGCGGTGGTCACGGAGACCGTGTTTTCCTGGCCTGGCATGGGCAAGCTGCTCATCGATTCCATCGTCAATCTCGATCGTCCAGTGGTGGTAGCCTATCTGATGCTCACCGTCGTGTTTCTTGCGACGCTGAACTTAATTGTAGACATCGGCTACACCCTGCTTGACCCGCGGGTCCGTCTGGGAGGTGCAGCATGAGCCGCGTCGTACAGACTGGCCCAGAGGCTATCGCTGCGGCCGAACCCGCCGTACGCATCGAAACCAGCCGCTGGCGCCGCTTCGTCGCTCAGTATGTGTCCAGCAAGGCGGCGGTCATCTCCCTGGTCGTGCTGCTGCTGGCTATCGCTGCGGCCGTGTTGGCGCCTTGGATTTCACCGCAAAACCCCTACGACCTCGCCTCGCTCGATATCCTTGATGCCAAGTTGCCGCCCGGCAGCAAGAATTTCGATGGCAGCCTCACGTACTGGCTCGGCACTGACGGCCAGGCACGCGACGTCCTCTCCGCCATTCTTTATGGCATGCGAACCAGCCTGTTTGTAGGGTTTGTGTCAGTCACAGCAGCCTTTCTGATTGGCGCCGCAGTTGGCCTGATTGCCGCCTATTTCGGCGGACGCATGGATGCCTTCCTGATGCGGCTGGTCGACATGCAGTTGTCCTTCCCCTCCATTCTCGTCGCCCTGGTTCTGCTGGCAGCACTCGGTAAGGGAGTGGATAAAGTCATCATCGCGCTGATCGTCGTGCAATGGGCGTATTTCGCGCGCGCGGCGCGTGCGGCGGCCATCGTTGAGCGCAACAAAGAATACGTGGAAGCAGCCAGCTGCATGGCGCTCAGCTGGCATCGCATTCTATGGCGTCACGTGTTTCCCAACTGCATTCCGCCCCTCATGGTCATTGCCACCATCGACCTGGCGCACGCCATCGCACTGGAAGCGACATTGTCATTTCTGGGCGTAGGCGTTCCCGTGACCGAACCTTCCTTGGGAATGCTGATCTCCAACGGGTTCGAGTTTCTACTGTCGGGCACTTATTGGATCTGTTTCTTCCCCGGCATCGCCCTGGCCATTGTGGTGGTATCCATCAATCTGGTCGGAGACCATCTGCGGGACATTCTCAACCCGCGCAACGAGGTCTAAGCCATGGTGAAACAGCGCGAACTGAACGGGCAGAATGACCTCCTGCTTGACGTCCAGGGTCTGAAGACATGGTTTTACACCCGCGACGGTGTGGTCAAGGCAGTGGATGGCGTATCTCTGCAACTACGACGTGGCGAAATTCTGGGCCTGGTGGGGGAGTCGGGCTCCGGCAAGAGTGTGACTGGGTTTTCCATCATGGGCCTGGTGGGCGAACGCGGCAAGGTGCACGCCGATCGCATGATGTTCGACGGCTATGACCTTACTCAGGCGTCTGCCGAGCAGATGCGGAGCCTGCGGGGCAACCGCTTGGCCATGATCTTCCAGGATCCCATGATGACGCTCAATCCCACCTTGCGCATCGACACTCAAATGATTGAAGCGGTGCAGGCGCACGAAAAAGTATCGCGGCGGGCAGCACGCGACCGCTCGCTGGAAGTGCTGCGCATGGTGGGCATCCCGGCACCGGAGGCGCGCCTTAAGGCTTATCCTCATCACCTTTCCGGCGGTATGCGTCAGCGTATCGCCATTGCCATTGCCTTACTCAATTCGCCCAAGCTCATCATTGCTGACGAACCCACCACCGCGCTTGATGTCACGATTCAAGGTCAGATTCTTTATGAAGTACAGAAGCTCTGCCGCGAGATGGGTACGGCGCTCATCTGGATCACCCATGATCTGGCATTGGTGTCCGGTCTGGCCGATCGCATGGCGGTCATGTATGCCGGCCATATCGTGGAGTCGACCTCCACCGCTGCACTCATTGAGCGCCCCATGCACCCTTATACGCATGGGCTGATGGCCTCCATTCCTTCCCTGGGGACGCGCGGGCAGCCGCTTTTCCAGATACCAGGGTCCACTCCCTCTCTGTTGAACCTTCCGGCCGGCTGTGCGTTCCGCAGTCGGTGCTATCGCGCCGACGCCCAATGCGCGCACGCACCGTCGCTGCAAGCGGTTGGGGAAGATCATCTGGTGAGCTGCTGGCATAGTGGAGAACAGACATGAGCGCCGAGCTGATCATGCAGGTGGAAGGCTTGCGACGCGATTACGTCCAGCCCTCCGATTTCATCGACTTCATTGGGCGGAAGCTGCGCGGGCAGGGTAAGCCGCCGCCCGTCCAGGCGGTCATGGGGGTTGATCTCGACATCCGTCATGGCGAAGTGCTGGCGGTCGTGGGCGAATCCGGCTGCGGCAAGACCACGCTGGGGAGAATGCTGACAGGAATTATTCCGCCCACTGCTGGCCGGGTGCTTTACAAGGGGCGTGACATTGCGGGGCTGAATAGCGCGGCCCGGCGAGAATACGAACTCGCTGTGCAGATGATCTTCCAGGACCCTTATTCTTCCCTTAACCCGCGCATGCGGGTGGGCGATATCATCGGCGAGGCACCGGTGGTGCATGGGCTGGTCAGCCGTGCCGAGCGGGACGAATACGTGTCTTCGCTGTTGAGAAAGGTGGGTCTGGACCCCGATTACCGCGAACGGTATCCACATCAGTTCTCGGGCGGGCAACGTCAACGTGTAGGGGTGGCGCGTGCGCTGGCGCTCAAGCCTTCCATCATCGTGTGTGACGAAGCGGTAGCCGCCCTGGATGTCTCCATTCAGGCGCAGGTGCTCAACCTGTTCATGGATCTGCGGCGCGATTTCGATCTGACCTACGTCTTCATCAGCCATAATCTGGGCGTGGTCAGCCACATTTCCGACCGGGTCGCCATCATGTATCTGGGCAGGGTGGTGGAGCTGGCCGCAACGGAACAAATCTTCGCTCGGGCCAACCATCCCTATACCCAGGCACTGCTCAAAGAATTACCCGTACTCTCGGCCGGCAAGCGCCAGTTCGACCCCATCTCCGGGGAATTACCATCGCCGGCGAATCCGCCTGCTGGCTGCGCCTTCCATCCTCGCTGCCCCATGGCCATGCCAAAATGCCGAGCGGAGCGACCGGTATTGCAGGAGGTGGCCGCCGGGCATTGGAGTGCCTGTCATCTTAATGATGCTCCCGCGGCGTCAAAGGCGACGGGCCCGGGCACGCCGGTCGCTGGCACGCAAAGGGAAGATTCCCCTCATACGGAGACCGCTTAAATGAAATTCGCCGATTCGGAGTTCGAGCCCTACCGCCTGACGCTTCCGGAGGTCGACGCCATCCCCCTGGTGTGTGACTCTCCGCATAGCGGCAGTACGTACCCGCAGGACTTTGACACCATTCTGCCGGTGTCGGTGCTGCGAGTGGCCGAAGACGCCTATGTGGATGAACTCTGGGAGGCCGTTCCCCGGCATGGCGGTACCCTGCTGTGCGCCGAATTTCCGCGCAGCTATATAGATGTCAACCGTGAACTCGACGACATCGACCCGAATATTCTGGCGGAACCCTGGACCAGCGAAGTTAGGCCGACTGAGAAATCCCGTCTAGGGTATGGGCTGTTCTGGCACAGCATGGACGGCCAGCCCATGTATGACCGCAAGCTGTGGGTGGGTGAACTTGAAAACCGCATCAGCACCTATTACGAGCCATACCATCAGGCGCTTTGGAAACAGATTAACGACGCTATGGAGCGTTTCGGAATGGTGTGGCATTTGAACCTGCATTCCATGCCTTCGAACTCCTATGCACTCATGCAGCAGGGCAGCGACAAACAATTGGCGGATTTCGTACTGGGTGACAGGGACGGCAGCACATGCGACCCAACCCTTACGGGCATCGTCGAAGATTTCCTCAAGGGTTGCGGCTACAGTGTGGCCCGCAATGACCCCTTCAAGGGGGTGGCGCTGATCGCTCAAGTCGGGCAGCCAGCAGAGCGTCGTCACAGCATGCAGATCGAAATTAACCGCAGGCTGTATATGAACGAGACCAGCTTCGAAAAATCCGAGAGTTTCGCTACGCTACAGCGGGACTTGGACGGCCTGTTAGCTCACTTGCGAGAGTTCATCCGCGGCCTCATGTAGTCTTCATGTAGCCGCCTCGGGCCCCAGATACGCCCCGCTGCGGTGCAACTGTTCCTCGGCCTGGCCAAGTGCTTGAATGGCTTGGTGGCCTGCCTTGCCGAGCACCTGACTGGCTAAAATTTCTACCAGAGCGAGCGCGGCAGCTGAGGAAGGGAAGAAACCCGCCGTTTCAGTAGAGAAAAGCAGCGTGGTCTCGGCGTGCCGGGCCAGGGGAGCCAGCTTGCTGTCGCATAGCGCCACAATACGGCAGCCCCGTTCACTCGCCGCTTCTGCCACGCGCAGCCCTTCGCGGGAATACGGGGCGAACCCGATGATGACCACGGCGTCCCCGGGTTCAAGCGCCCGAAGCTCCATTTCCAGCAAGCCGGCATCCCCACGCAAAAGCGTCACCGAATTGCGGAACAGCCGGTATAGATAGTGCAAGGTATGGGCGGCTGCATGCGATGCGCGAAAGCCGGCGATATGAATATGGCGGGCTCTCTGCAACACCTTGACCGCGTCCGGGAGCGATTCACCGTTCTGGGCCTCGAGGAAGTGCAGATTGGCGATATGGGCCGTGATATGCCGGTTCAAGGCATTGCGGCTGTTGCGGCGGCGTACAACATTTTGCGCCTGTTCCGCGTAAGGCCTCGGTTGCGGTTGCAGGCCGCGAACGAATACTTGACGCAATTCCTCCCACCCTTCATAGCCCAAAGATTTCACCAACCGCACCAATGTTGCAGGCTGTACGCCAGCCGCTGCAGCAATACTGCGCATGGACTGCAATGGCACTTCACCGGGATGGTCAATGAGGTGGCGCGCGCCGATCTGAAACTGAGGGCTCATATCGGGAAAGCGCTCCCGTATCAGCTCCACCAGTCCGTCCAGGCTATAGGGGGGTTGTGGTTTCTTTGCCATGATCCGGAAGGAAAAAGGGGTGAGGATAATGGACACTCTTGCTTCGGGTGTTGCAACAGTATAGATTAATGAAACGTTTGTTGAATAATTTTCGGGTGAATCCATGACCCACGTTTTTCACCGCAACCCCAAGCAGACCCTGGAATTCGCCGTCCGGGGAGCAGGCATCCGCCTGTTCGACCAGCATGGTCGCGATTACATTGATGCTTCGGGTGGGGCCGCCGTCTCATGCCTGGGCCACGGCCACCCGGATGTCATTGGGGCAATTAAGCAGCAGCTGGATGAAGTGGCTTATGCCCATTCCTCCTTCTTCACCACGCGTGCCTGCGAGGATCTCGCCGATTTCCTTGCCGATCGTGCACCGGGCGATTTGAACCATATCTATTTCGTTTCCGGCGGTTCCGAAGCTGTCGAAGCAGCCTTGAAGCTGGCGCGTCAGTACTTCGTGGAGAAAGGCGAACCGACTCGCCGCCACTTCATCGCGCGGCGCCAGAGCTACCACGGCAACACTTTGGGAGCGCTTGCCATTGGCGGAAACGTGTGGCGGCGTGAACCATTTCTGCCCCTGCTAGTGCCGGCCCACCATGTATCGCCCTGCTATGCGTATCGCGAGCAACTTGCGGAGGAATCTGCCGAACAATACGCACAGCGTCTGGCGGATGAACTGGATGCAAAAATACGCGAACTGGGGCCGGAGAATGTCGCCGCGTTCGTGGCTGAAACTGTGGTGGGCGCGACGGCGGGCGTACTGACTCCGGTTGGCGGCTACCTTAAGCGAATAAGGGAAGTCTGCGACCGCCACGGTGTGTTGCTGATTCTGGATGAAGTGATGTCCGGCATGGGCCGTACTGGCCACCTATTTGCGTGTGCGGAGGACGATGTCGTTCCCGACATCATCACCATTGCCAAGGGTCTGGGCGCAGGCTACCAGCCCATAGGCGCTATGGTGGCAAGCAGCCGCATTTACAACACCATCGTGGCCGGTAGCGGTTATTTCCAGCATGGCCATACCTATATGGGCCACGCAACCGCGTGCGCCGCCGCGCTGGCGGTGCAGCGTGTCATAGAGCGTGACAGTCTGCTTGAAAACGTGCGTGCGCGCGGCGAACAGCTGCGGGCCAGCCTCAGGCGTGAACTGGGGGAGCACCCGAATGTGGGTGACATTCGAGGCCGCGGCCTGTTCGTAGGCGTGGAGTTCGTGGCGGATCGCGCGAGCAAGGCACCGCTTGACCCATCCCGTCGTACACATGTGTTGTTGAAGAAGGTAGCCATGGACAATGGCCTGATGATTTATCCGTCCGGAGGAACGGTGGACGGTGCTCAGGGCGACCACGCTCTCCTGGCCCCTCCATTTATCTGCACTGAAGCAGATATTGAAGAAATTGTGGCCAAATTCCGTGCGTCAGTGAATACCGTGTTGCCGGTCTAAGGCTTGGCCGGCTGGGCTGGGATTTCGTACCAGACGGTCACATTGCTTCTGACGAAAACCGGCTTCGGGCCGCCTCGCCAAGCCCGGGGCCGGTGTACCACAATCATCGGCTGGTCGGCCGCCATACCCGCAAAGGCATCACTGTTCACGGAGCGCCCCGCGAATTCAATACATTGCACGGTGCCGTTCCAGCATAGATAAGACTGCAGGTCGGCATTTCCCGCATAGCTTCGGTCCGCATGCACCTGAGTGATGCGGGCGCCCCGGGGAATGGGGGATCCGGGAACGTGCATGACCTCGACCTGGCGCAGCAGGGTGTGCAGACCGGGGCTGATTTGGGTTTGTGTCCAGGCCTGTATGCCAGCCTGGCCCGCGGCGAGGGGCATCCAGCCGGTCAGTGCCATCGCCATAAACAGGCGGGTCACACTGCCGTCAGCCTTGAGGACGGGCATCTTCACGCTGCCATAACACGTCGGCTTTGCCTTGTTGGCGGTTGATGGCGCGTGCCAAGACGAAACATAGGTCGGAAAGCCGGTTCAGATACTGCCGGACATGGCCCGACGCGGAGGCACCCCCTGCTTCGCAGGCGTGGCGTTCCAGGGCGACCACGCTGCGCTCTGCGCGACGGCAGACACTGCGGGCAACATGGGCCAGAGCTGCAGCGCGGCTCCCGCCCGGCAGTATGAACTCCTGCAGCTTGCCCAATTCGGCATTGTAATGAGCGATCGCTGCATCCAGCCCGGACACGTGGTCCGGTCGTACAGCCTGGTGACCGGGTATGCAAAGTTCGGCGCCCAGGTCAAAGAGTTCGTTCTGAACTCTGGCGAGCAGGCCGTCGATGTCTCCCGGAAGCGTCTCGGTGCGCAGCAGCCCGATGAAGCTGTTGAGTTCGTCGACATCCCCCATGGCGGCAATGCGCAAGTCGTCTTTGGAAACCCGGGTGCCGTCGCCCAAGCCGGTGGTGCCATCGTCGCCACCGCGCGTGGTGATGACGGAGAGTCTTGTGGCCATGATGAGGGTCAACCGCAAATCGCGGTATGCTAGAAACGTACTATCCGGAGATTATCGCATGTTCAGTTCATCAAGCATCCGGTCCGCCGTGGCGGCCGCATTGGCCGTGACGGCATGCTATAGCGTTCCCGCCCATGCTCAGGAAGGCAGCGGGTCAGGGGAAGTTCGTCGCATTGATGCGCAGGCAGGGAAGGTAACGATCAAGCATGGGCCTATCGACGCCCTGGAACTGCCCGCCATGACCCTGGTGTATCAAGTCGACCAAGCCTTGCTCACCAACCTGCAACCGGGCGACAAAATCAAGTTCAAGGCGCGCCGCGTGAATGGTCAGTATGTCGTGGTGGAGATTTCCAAGTAAGGCGGGCACCCCGGTTGAGTGGCCGCCTTACTGGGGGAACGACTAGAGCACGTAGCGGGCGAGGTCTTCGCTAGCCGCCGTGTCTTGCAGTTTTTCCTCTACATAAGCGGCGTCTATCTTCACGGTATTGCCGCTGTGCGCCGTGGCGTCAAAGGCCAAGTCCTCCAGCAGTTTTTCCATCACGGTGTAGAGTCGCCGTGCGCCGATATTTTCCGTGCGCTCATTCACTGAGAACGCCAGTTCAGCGAGGCGGCGAATGCCGTCTTCGGTGAACTCCAGGTTCACTTCCTCAGTCAACATAAGCGCGTGGTACTGCTTTGTCAGCGAAGCATCGGTGTCGCACAGAATTCGAACAAAGTCGTCCGCCGTAAGAGAGTCAAGCTCGACACGGATGGGGAATCGACCCTGAAGTTCGGGAATCAGGTCGGACGGGCGCGACAGATGGAACGCACCGGACGCGATGAAGAGGATATGGTCGGTGCGCACCACCCCATATTTCGTATTTACCGTGGTGCCCTCGACCAAGGGAAGAAGGTCGCGCTGCACACCCTGACGGGAGACATCGCCGCCGCCATGTTCCTGGCGCGTGGTGATCTTGTCGATTTCATCGAGGAAGACGATGCCGTTTTGTTCCGCGTTGGCAATGGCTTCCGCGCGCAGCTCTTCCTCATTGACGCGCTTGGCGGCCTCTTCCTCGGTAAGCAGGCGGAAGGCTTCCTTGACGGACAGCTTGCGCTGCTTGGTTTTTTCACGGCCCAGACCGGCGAACATGCTGCGCAGCTGTTCGGTCATTTCTTCCATGCCGGGAGGCGCCATGATTTCCATCTGTGGCATGGTTTGCGCAACTTCGATCTCGATTTGCATGTCGTCGAGCTTGCCTTCACGCAAACGCTTGCGGAAAGTCTGGCGTGCGCTGTTCTCTTCGCGTTCTGGTTGCCCCATGGCGTTGCGCGCGGGCGGAACCAGGACATCGAGAATACGATCTTCTGCGGCGTCCTCAGCCAAGGTGCGCACGCGGCGCATCGCGGCTTCGCGGGTCAACTTCACCGAAGCGTCTACCAGATCACGAATGATGGTTTCAACGTCACGGCCTACATAGCCCACTTCGGTGAACTTGGTGGCTT
>JAJUJD010000126.1 GCA_029267315.1 Alcaligenaceae bacterium | reverse complement strand
CGCAGCAGCCAAGAAAGCTGCACCCCAGAAGGCCGCGAAGAAAACAACCGCTAAGAAAGCAGCGAAGCGCAGTGCCTCGGCGCGCAAGTCTGCGAGGTAAAACCCTCAAACCCTGCCAACACTTCAAACGGGAAACACTGAATGTTGAACATTGTCATTCTTGCCGCCGGGCTGGGGAAACGGATGCAGTCCGATTTGCCCAAAGTTCTGCACCGAATCGCAGGCAAGCCCATGCTGGCCCACGTGCTGGACAACGCGCGGCAATTGGGCCCTGATCGCATCGTGGTGGTTACTGGGCATGGCGCCGAGCGTGTACAGGCTGCCTTTGAAGGGCAGAACGAGCTTGTCTTCGCTTTGCAAAGCCCCCAGCACGGTACGGGTCACGCGGTTCAGCAAGCATTGCCGCATCTTCTGGAAGGCGACGGCGAGCAGGATGTCACCTTGGTACTGTATGGCGACGTGCCCTTGGTGCAGCCCGACACTTTGCGCGGTCTGCTCGAGGCACGTGGGCAAGGGCTGGCATTGCTGACCGAAAACCTGGCCGATCCCACGGGATACGGGCGCATTGTGCGAAATGCGGCAGGTGAAGTGGTGCGCATAGTCGAACACAAGGATGCCAGCGATGAAGAGCGCGCCATTCAGGAGGTGAATACCGGCATATTGGCTGCGCCTACCGCAAAATTGCGCGACTGGCTGGGCCGCATCACCAATGACAACGCGCAAGGTGAGTACTACCTGACCGACATTGTGGCGCTGTGTGTGAGCGATGCTGTGTCCGTCCAGGCCGCTCAGCCCGGCGCCGGCTGGGAAACCATGGGCGTTAATAGTCGCGTGCAGCAGGCCGAACTGGAGCGAGCCTGGCAGCGTGAGCAAGCCCGCCGTCTGCTCGAGGCCGGTGTCACGCTGGCTGACCCCAGCCGTTTTGATGTGCGTGGCGCAATCGTCTGCGGGCGCGATGTTTACATCGATGTGGGTTGCGTGTTCGAAGGCCGGGTGGAGCTGGCCGATGGAGTTCACGTCGGCCCCCATTGTGTACTGCGTAACGCCGTCATCGGGGCGGGCACCCGAATTGAGGCCTACACCCATATCGACGACGCGACCGTAGCCGAGTCAGCCGTGCTCGGTCCCTATGCCCGTCTGCGACCCGGTGCAGAAATAGGCAGCCAGGCTCATGTGGGCAACTTCGTTGAAATCAAGAAGAGCGTGTTGGGAACGGGTTCTAAAGTGAACCATCTGTCCTATATTGGTGATGCTGACATTGGCGCCCGGGTTAATGTTGGGGCAGGCACCATCACCTGCAACTATGATGGCGTGAACAAGTCCCGTACCATCATTGAAGACGACGCCTTCATTGGTTCTGATACGCAATTGGTTGCGCCGGTAACGGTGGGCAAAGGTGCCACCCTCGGAGCCGGAACCACCTTGACTCAGGATGCGCCGGCAGGCAAGCTCACGCTTTCGCGGGCCCGCCAAACCACGATTGAAGGCTGGCAGCGGCCGCAAAAGAAGGGTTGAACGCTCGCCTCTTCAACATGTATGTTCGGGCGGTGCGTCAGGGGGAGTAGGGTTGACTGATCAGAAGCGCAATACCGAAGAGGGCACAGCGGTGGCCGATGGGCTGCCTGTGCCCCGCCGGTACTGGTCAGTGGCGACAATGATGCTGGGCATTACGGTCACGGTTTTCGACTCCAGCATGTCGAACGTCGCGCTTCCTGCCATTTCCGCCTCGTTGGATATTCCCGCAAGTCAGTCAGTATGGGTAGTGCTGGCCTACAGTCTGACCGTGGTGGGAACGCTGCTACCGCTTTCAGCTCTTGCAGAGCGCGTTGGGTTCCGCCTGGTCTATGGGCTGGGCATGGCGGTTTTCCTGCTGTGCTCGGTTTCAGCCGCGCTTTCCGGCTCCATGCTCCAGCTGGTGCTTTCCAGGGTGGGCCAGGGCCTGGGTTCCTCCATGCTCATGTGCCTGTTTGGCGGCATACTGCGCAACTCCTATCCATTGAGCAAGCTGAGCACAGGCATCAGCCTCAATGCCTTTCTGGTCGGCATTACGGCGGTGATCGGGCCCACACTGGGTGCCTTACTGCTTCAATGGTTTTCCTGGCCGTCAATCTTTCTGGTGAACATTCCCCTCGGCTTGCTCACTTACCTGGGCGTTCGCCACTTACCTGAGGTTCCCCGAAGGTCAGGCCCCTTTGACTGGGTGGCATGTGGGCTCAGCGCTGTCGTTTTCGCACTGGCACTATACGGCTTTGAGACATTAGGGCGAGATCCCGTGCAGGCCGCTTTGGCTTTGCTCGTGGCTGCACTCACTGCATGGGCTTTGTTGAGACGCTCGTGGGTGCAGCCCGCGCCAGTAGTTCCGGTGGACTTGCTGCGCACACCGACCATCGGTTATGCGGTGGCGGCTTCCGCCTTCTTCTTTGCCGCACAGATGGCGGCGTTTGTTTCTCTCCCGTTTTATTTCAAAGCGGCATATGGCGCGTCGTACGCACAAGTGGGCCTCTATTTGGGATCATGGGCCATTGGCGCTGCTGTCATGGCCCCGGCTTCTGCCTACATGTCAGCGCGATATCCCGTCGCCATTTTGTGTGCCATGGGGGCGCTCTCAATGATCACCGGGCTGGGTGGTGTGTTGCTCGCGCCGCAAGATGTCGGTTCTGGGTGGCTGGTACCCTTCATGTTTCTGGCGGGAGTCGGTTTCGGCTTTTTTCAAACCCCCAATAACCGGGCAATGCTCGGAAGCATTCCCAGACACCGGAGCGGAGCGGCGGGCGGCATGCAAGCCACTACCCGGGTGTTCGGACAGGGCGTGGGCACAGCATTCGTTGGCGTGGCCTTTCAGCTTGGCAGCACCCACGGGCCCATGGCCGGCGTGCTGGTATCGATCACCTTCGCCACCCTGGCGCTGGCCGTAAATGTCAAACGGATGTTCGACCCCCGGCCTGACCCTCGACTTTGATTTTCCATCCCATGCGAATACTGCAACTGAACTTCGAACGTGGCTGGCGGGGTGGCGAACGCCAGACTCTCCTCACCATGCGTCAGCTCATGCTGGCGGGGCATGAGGTTGAACTGCTGGCCCGCAAAGGGGGAAAATTGGCGAGGCGCGCGCGGGATCTGGAATTCATGGTGCACGAGTTTGACAGCGCCATGGCGGTCAGCCGTTTTCTCCTTGCGCGCCGCAGCCAATACGATGTCATGCACGCTCAAACGGCCAACATGATGACCTGGCTGGCACTGTTGCGCCCCTGGCTGAAGGCGCGCGTCGTCTTCACGCGGCGTACGGCTTTTCCCTTGCGAAAGAACGAATCGCGCAACGCGTGGAAGTGGCGCCAGGCAGATGCACTGGTTGCCATTAGTGACGCCGCTGCAGCCGAACCGCGTCGCCTAGGCTTGCGGGTTACTGTTATTCCCAGTGCAGTGGAGTTGCAGCCTCTGAATCCGGAGCATCTGCAAGCTTTCTCCAGCCAGCACGGCCTGGAGGGAAAGCGGGTTCTGGCCACGGCAGCCGCACTGACCGTAGAAAAGGATCCCCAAACCCTGATTCGTGCCGTGCATGAGCTGGCCACTCAAAGACAGGACTTCGTCTTCCTGCACTTAGGAGCCGGTGGAAGCGAGGAGGCAGCTGCGCGCCAGCTTGTCAGCGAACTCGACCTGGACGCCCTCTACCGCTTTGCGGGTTTTCAGGAAAATGTCGAAAACCTGTATCGACTGATGGACGTGTTTGTATTGTCCTCCCGCTACGAAGCCTTGGGCAGTAGTGCGCTTGATGCCTTCGCGTATGGCGTGCCGGTGGTGGCAACCCGCGCCGGCGGCTTGGCGGAACTGCTCGCTGACGGGCGCGGCCTGCTTAGCGAAGTGGGCGACCCGACCGGTTTGGCAGCAAATATGGCTCGGGTGTTGGATGACCCCGCTCTGCGTGCCACCATGGTCGAAGGCGCTGCAGCGTATGTTCATCGTGAACATGATCCCGCAGTCATGGCGGAAAAATACTTGGCTATCTACAGGGGCTTCACCGGCTCGGCCCTCTAAGTGTAGTTACAATAAGTAACTTTCGTCGAAATCTGCTTCCAATCTCCCCCTTTGTTCGAGCCTTATCAATTTCTTGCAAAGGGTTAGACTTTGCCAGTAATACTCAGGCTGGGTACGTGCGCGCGCCCAGTTACCCCTCCCTGTTTCTTTGACGGATTGTTGATTCTATGAACTGGTTTAACCGTCTGACGATACGGATGAAGCTGATTCTAGCCTTCATAGTCGTCGCTCTCATTGCCGGAATCATTGGAGCAGTGGGTGTGGCTTCCACACAGCGCATGCATGGCCTGGCTAATCGGATGTACGAGTTCGAGCTGCAGGGCTTGTACCAAGTGGGCCAGGGCGACGCTGAACTGCGTTCCGCCAGTCGTTCGCTGCGCGGCGTCATGCTGGCACAGACGGAAGTGGATCGGGCTACGGCCATCCGTCAGATGCAACAGCATTTCCGCAGCCTGGAGTCAATTACCAGCACTGCAGGTCAATACTTTGTAACTGAAGACGGCCGGCGCGAGTTTGCGCGCGTGCAGCAGTTGGTGTCGAGCTACGAAGCCGCTGCCAACAAAGTGGTGGAACAGATTCGTCAGAACTACTTCGGCGCACAGACCAAGGCCATGCAGCTTCTGGCGAAGGAAGCGCGTCCGGCCGGAGACGCCGCCGAAGCCGCCATTAAGGAAATCCTCCAGCGCAAGCTCACGAACTCGCAGAATTTCCATGCTTCTATTCAGGCTGAGCGTGATCGCGCTGTCATCTTCGCTGGCGTGCTGACACTTATCGGTGTCATCGTTGCGTTAGTTCTCGGTATTTTGATGGGGCGCTTTATTTCACGCCGCCTGGGGGGTGAACCGGCAGAAGTGGCCGGTGTGGCGGCTGCCATTGCCCGGGGCGACTTGACTGTGCACGTCAATACCGATGGCATCGCGGCCGATAGCATCATGGCGAATGTTGCTGCCATGCAGGCGTCGCTGCGTCGGCTGGTGGGCTCTGTGCTGGAATCCTCGCGCAGCATTGCCAGCGGCGCCAGCCAGATTGCCGCCGGCAATACTGATCTTTCCCAGCGCACTGAAGAACAGGCGGCCAACCTGACTGAAACGGCTTCCGCCATGGAAGAACTGGCAGGTACGGTGAAGAACAACGCCGATGTAGCCCGCCAGGCCGCTCAGCGCGCCATGGCCGCGAGCCGCTCCGCTGAAAACGGGGGCGAAGTGGTCGACAACGTGGTGCAGACCATGGCTGGCATTACCGAATCGTCCAAGCGCATCGTGGATATCATCTCGGTGATCGACAGCATTGCCTTCCAAACCAACATTTTGGCCTTGAATGCCGCGGTGGAAGCCGCTCGTGCTGGTGAGCAGGGCCGCGGGTTTGCCGTGGTGGCAGGCGAGGTCCGCAGCTTGGCGCAGAAGTCTGCCGCCGCAGCGAAGGACATCAAGGAACTCATCGACGACAGCGTCGAGAAGATTAACGACGGCAGCAAGCTCGTGGACGAAGCCGGGCAGACCATGGACGGCATCGTGGCTGAGGTCAAACAGGTGACCGACCTCATCAGCGAGATTAGCGCCGCAACATCTGAGCAGACCTCGGGCATCTCGCAAGTGAACGACGCTGTGCTGCAGCTTAGCGACGTAACCCAGCAGAATGCTGCCTTGGTGGAACAATCCGCCGCCGCAGCTGACAGCCTGAATGATCAGGCCAAGCGCCTGGTCGAGCTGGTCAGTGTGTTCCGCTTGAATGCTAATCAAACCAGGGGCCAGGAAACGAGTAACGTCATTTCCGTCCCGCCTGCCACGATCGAAGAGGGCGTGCGACGCCCGCGTCCGGCTGCTCAGGCATCCCGCCCTACCGCGACCGCTGGTCAACGTGACTCCGGCGCTGAAGAGACCAAGAACCAAGCTGTTTCTCGGCCCACCTCCAAACCGGCAGAACGGCCCGCACTGGGTGCCAAGCCCGCCCTGGCAGCGGCAACCGCCACTGCAGGGGCCTCTACCTACGGCCCGGGTACGTCAAAAGAGGACGATTGGGAAGAGTTCTGATTCCCCGGTCTTTTAAGGAAGGCTCTGGCAAGCGAGCTTAATCAAGACCTGCCCGGCAAGGGCAGGCGTGTTTCGAACTTGCTGCGTTGAACCGCGAAAAACGTGCGCACATTGCGTACGTTTTTTTTTGATGTGAAGAGACGGTGGGCCAAGGCGTTATAGGCCGGCATGTCGGGCAGCTGAAGAATCAAAATGAAATCGGGCCCCGTTGAAACCCGATACACCTGCTGTATGGCTGGGTCGGTAATGATGTCGCTCTCGAAGGTGTCCAGCTCTTCGGCCGATTGAACATCCAGCGTGATCTGGACGATAGCCGACAGGCCGGCACCTAGCTTTTCAGGAGCAAGAATTGCCACTTCCCGGGCGATATAGCCTAGGGAACGCAGGCGCCGTACCCGCCGGAAGCAAGTAGGTGGGGAAGCGTACACCTTTTGGGCGAGTTCCTGATTGGTGAGTGAACTGTCATTCTGCAAGACCTCGAGAATGCGAAGGTCGAGATCGTCCAGGCAGCTTGCAGGGTCAAAATTCCTCTCTTCCATGTTGAAATTATATTTCATTTTCATTCGAATAATGGAAGAACAAATTCTTACCTAGTTGGTTCAACATAATATTCCAATTTCCGTGGCATAACGAAAGCAAATTTCCTGTGTAACCCTACACAATGAGCGCTGTCTTTAGCAATACCGGATCGGAGAAATCAATATGTGTGGAATCGTCGGTGCAGTAGGTAAACGCGACATTACCCCCATCCTGCTTGAGGGGCTGAAGCGCCTCGAATACCGCGGCTACGACTCCTGCGGTGTTGCTGTACATGCCGAGGGCGAATTGAAGCGTGCTCGTAGCACGCAGCGTGTTGCCGAACTGGTAGAGCAAGTCAGTCAGGAAGGCCTGACCGGCTTTACTGGGATTGCGCATACACGCTGGGCCACCCACGGTGCACCGGCTACACACAACGCACACCCGCATTTTTCGGGCAAGAACGGCTCGCCCCGCATTGCGCTGGTTCACAACGGCATCATCGAGAATCACGACGAACTGCGCGCAGAACTGCAGCAGGTGGGCTACGTGTTTGAAAGCCAGACGGACACGGAAGTGATCGCTCACCTTGTTGATCACCTCTACGACGGTGACCTGTTCCAAGCTCTGCAACAAGCAGTCAAGCGGCTGCAAGGGGCTTATGCCATTGCCGTCTTCTGCCGCGATGAACCCCACCGGGTAGTGGGTGCTCGTCAAGGGTCCCCTTTGGTGGTCGGCCTGGGCGAGGGGGAAAATTTCCTTGCTTCGGACGCACTGGCCCTGGCGGGTACGACAGACCAGATCATTTACCTGGAAGACGGCGACGTAGTCGACCTGCAGCTGGCACGTGTGTGGATCGTGGACGCAGAAGGCCGCCCCGTTGACCACAAAGTGCATACCGTTCACCTGCATACCGCAGCGGCCGAACTGGGCCCATACCGCCATTACATGCAGAAGGAAATCTTCGAGCAGCCGCGTGCGGTGGGCGACACGCTGCAGGACATCGACAGCATCACTCCCGAATTGTTTGGCGACGGCGCCTACAAAGTTTTCAAGGAAATTGACCGCGTGCTGATTCTGGCTTGCGGAACCAGTTATTACGCAGGCCTTACCGCGCGCTACTGGATAGAAGCGGTGGCCAAGTTGCCCGTGGATGTTGAGATCGCCAGCGAGTACCGCTACCGGGAAAGCGTGCCCAGCCCCAACACGCTGGTGGTCACCATTTCACAGTCGGGTGAAACTGCCGACACCCTGGCGGCCCTCAAGCACGCTCGCGGCCTGGGCATGCAGCACACACTGACCATCTGCAACGTCGCAACCAGCGCCATGGTGCGCGAGTGTGAACTGAGCTATATCACCCGTGCGGGCGTGGAAATCGGCGTGGCCTCCACCAAGGCCTTTACCACCCAGCTCACGGCACTGTGCCTGCTGACACTGGCCCTGGCTCAGGTCAAGGGCAAGATCACCGCTGAACATGAGGAAAAACTCCTCAAGGATTTGCGCCACCTTCCCGTCGCTATTGGTGCCGTGCTCGCGCTTGAACCACAGATCATAGGCTGGGCCGAACGCTTCGCCGGTAAAGAAAACGCCCTGTTCTTGGGCCGCGGCATGCATTACCCCATCGCGCTGGAAGGGGCGTTGAAGCTCAAGGAAATCAGCTATATCCACGCTGAAGCCTACCCTGCGGGAGAGCTAAAGCATGGCCCGCTGGCTCTGGTGACGGAGGCCATGCCCGTGGTGACTATCGCACCCAACGACGAACTGTTGGAGAAGCTGAAGTCCAATATGCAGGAAGTGCGTGCCCGGGGCGGCGAGCTGTATGTCTTTGCTGACAGCGACACACGAATCAGCAGCGAAGACGGCATGCACGTGATTCGCATGCCGGAGAACTACGGCAAACTCTCACCGATTCTGCACACCATTCCGCTGCAATTGCTGGCGTATCACACTGCAGTGGCTCGCGGAACAGATGTAGATAAGCCGCGTAACCTGGCTAAGAGTGTGACGGTGGAGTAGCTTTGATGCATAAGCCAGGATCGCTGAAGAGCGTAAATAAAGTCTGTCGGTGGGAATAAAGTCGGTCGACTTAATATTTCTGCTAATTTCCTTTAATTTCTCTCGAATAGCATCTATTTTCGTTAAACGTCTGAATAGCAGAGCATAATAAGATCTTTAGTCTGAGAATAAACATCGTGCGCTTGTTGAAAGACGACTTCTTTCGGCGGAAGTGGTCGTTGCGTAAGCTCCCCCGTCAAGTAGACAGTAGCTGATAGAGATTCGGAGCGAAGGTTGCCCGGGACATAAATTGCACCGGAGGGAGG
>JAJUJD010000122.1 GCA_029267315.1 Alcaligenaceae bacterium | reverse complement strand
CAGCTTGCCGTTATCCCGTACTTCAATTTCCGCCAAATGCTCAGCATTGGCTTCCACGAGCTCGGCCAGTTTATACATCAGCCGCCCGCGCTCGCTGGCCGTCATCTCCGCCCACGGGCCGCGGGACATGGCGTCGGACGCCGCCTTGACGGCCAGGTCGACATCGGCGGCGCCACTGCGCGGTATATGGGCCCAGGGTTCGCCGCGATAGGGGTCGACCGTTTCCATCCATTGGCCGTTGACGGGGTCGACGTACTTCCCGTTGATGAAATTCTTTAACTTACGCATTTGCACTCCAGCCTCCACGGTGTGATGGTTCTACCTCACCGAGAATAATATCCCTGGAGATGCGTCCCGCCCACGCCCCCGTCGTTCAGCACGAGGGCGTCGCCGGCCCGGAAACGGGCATCATTGCCCGGTGAACACAGGCGCGCGCTTCTCGAAGAATGCTCGCACGCCTTCTTTGGCATCGGCGCCTTTTTCCAGGCGGCGGGCCTCTGCGAACTCGTATGCCTCGGCCCGTTCGTAATCGACAGGGTCCGAATCCTTCAGCCCATTCTTGATGGAGCTTATGACGGCCGGAGCATTGGCGGCGATTTTTTCCGCCACTGACAGAGCAATCTCCAGGGCCTCGCCTACTTCGGCCAAATGCGACACAAAGCCCAGGCGATAGGCATCCTCGCTGCTCAGCGGCTGAGCTGTCATCATCATTTCCAGCGCGATGGAACGAGGCAGCAGGGTAGGCAGACGGGACAGCTGACCGCCTTCAGGCAGCATTCCGAGACGCGCGCCGGGCGACCCAAAGGCTGCGTTGCGGCTGGCGACGCGAATGTCGCAAGACAGCGCAAGAATGAACGCGGCGGCATAGCAGTGGCCATTCACGGCGGCAATCACCGGTTTGCTCATGGTCAGCGGCCGCAGGAAGGGGGCCTCGCCGAGCCCCGTGTCCTGGTAGGAACCGTTCTCGATTTCCTTGAGATCGTGCCCGGTTGAAAAGGCGGCGCTTCCCGCGCCCGTGACCACCACCACGCGAATGGCGGGGTCTCGTTCTGCGTCGTCGAATTCATCCAGCAGGCTCTTCGCCATTCCTTCCCCGAACGCATTGTGAATGCGCTCATTTGCGATCGTCAGAATGCGAATCGCGCCACGGGTTTCTCGTCGAATTTCCATCAATATCTCGATAAAAGAGTTCAAATTTCCTGGGCCGGGTGCCAGCAGTCGTCCTTGGCATCCCAGGCCCCCGCCCGCAGATCCGCGACGCCTTCCGTCAATGCCTTCTTGCGCACCCGCAGGGAATCGGTCAGCTCGAACTTGTCGATGTAGGCGTAGTAGCGGGGCACTTTGAAGGCGGCGAGGTTCGCCCGCGCATGCTCCAGTACGCGCGTCATAGGCAGCTGATCGCGGCTCACGCCATCGTTCAGTTCCAGATAGACCTTCACCTCTTCCCCGCAATAATCGTCGGGTACTGGGATGACGGCGGCCTGGCGCACTTCAGGCAACATGCGGATCACTGCCTCCACTTCCTGAGCGGGAATGTTTTCTCCATTGCGGCGCACCATGTCCTTGATGCGGCCCACGATGCGGAAGTGTCCATTGGCATCCTTGACGAAGAGATCGCCCGTGCGGAACCAGTCATTGCGAAACACTTCGCGGGACGCCTCTTCGTTCCGGTAGTAGCCAAGCATCAGGCCTGCGCCGCGTACGCAGAGCTCACCCGCCTGCCCATCAGGCACCGGATTCCCTTCCAGGTCGAACACGCCGACTTCGCGGAAGGCGCAAGGAATCCCGCAAGTACCCGACTCGTAGTCCGTCGGCCGGATATCCCGGGGCAGGTACAGTGCGCCACCGATTTCGGTCATGCCGTAGAACTCCTGCACCGGCGTGTCGAACAGCGATTCGAAGTGCTGCGCCGTGGTGGCGCTGAACCCGAAGATCGTGGCGAGCTTGAGTACGTTCTTCTTCTCCTTGAGCGAAAGGCCTTGCTTGTAGGCCATTTCGAACATGGAGCAGTAATCGCATTCATAAGTGATGAGGTCAGGCATGAAGCGCTTCGAGCCGGGCTTGCGGGGAATGATCAGTTCCGCGCCCATCAGCAGAGCGTTCATCAGCAGCCGCTGGCCCACCATGTAATAGAAACTCTGGCCAAGATAGATCCGCTGCATCACATCCCCGAATAGCAGAGACGACGCCACGCCCAGTACCATCCAGTATTCATGCGTCAGCATGCAGCCCTTGGCAAAACCAGTCGTTCCCGAGGTGAACTGGATATTCAGCAGCGTACCCGGCTCCACTGTTTCGGCCGTCTCAGCGGGCTTGCTGGCGGCCAGTTCAGCCTCCCAGGATCGGTAAGGGCCGTTATGCTCGCCCACAACCAGAACGTTTTCAGCGGGGATACCGATGTCCTGCAGTTCCTCGTAGATGGGAAGGAAGGTGTCCTCGATCAACAGATAACGGCTTTCCGACAGGGTCAGGGCATGGGCAACTTCGCGGCTGGTATAGGCAATGTTCACCGGTGCGATGGTGGCCCCGAGCTTTGCGAGCGCGAGCCAGCAGAGGGGAAATGCCTCGATGTTGCTGGTCATGACCGCAACGTGCGTGCCCTTGCGTACTCCCAGTCTGTGCAGTGTGTCAGCCGTGCGGTCCACCTGCTCGAGCACCTGCGCCCAGTTGCGGCTGATGCCGTCGTCAATGAAGCGCCAGGCGTTCTTCTGGCCATGCACTCTGGCGGTCCATTGCAGCAGACCGTACACGGTGCGGGGCATGCCGCGCTCGTACAGGCCGGCGAATTCGGCGCTGTCTTCGGCTCCCTCCAGGAAGGGAGGCAGGGAGGCCGGTTGTGTTAAAGCTGCTTCGTTTGTGTGGCTCATGATGATGCTTCCGGTGATGCACACTAGTTTTCAGAGGTCGGGGACACACTCCTGGCGTTCTTTCTGCGCAGGATTTCCACAGGGACGACGACCAGGGTGGTGATGACAATCAGCAGGCTGGCGACGACGGCGACGATGGGCGACAAGTCCTGGCGCACGTCGGCCCAGATGCGCATGGGCAGCGTTTCGTTCTGAGCCATCACGAACAGGGCAATGACGAGTTCGTCGAAGGAAACGAAGAAGGCGAAGACGAAGCCGGCGAAAACTGAAGGTGCGATGCAGGGCAAGGTGACATGCCAGAAAGCGTTGAAGGGCGAAGCGCCCAGCACCCGGGCCGTTTTCTCCAGCGAGTCGCCAGTTTGCTGCATTACGCCCAGCGTTGCCGTGATGACGAAGGGCAGAGCCAGCGTGCTGTGAGCGAGAATGATGCCGGTATACGAACCATAAAGGCCCAAGCGGCTGAATATGAACAGAATGCCCAGCGCCAGAATGATGACCGGGACGACTTGCGGCCCCAGGAACAGCCAGCGCAACGAACTGCTGACGCGGCCGCTCCGGCGGGCCAGCACCAGAGAGGCGAGGGTCCCGGCCAGGGTTGCGAAGGTGGCCGAAGCTGCAGCGACGAACAGGCTACGGTAGATCGCGCTCATCCAGCCGTCTGAATTCAGCAGTTCTCCGTACCAGCGAAAGGTCAGACCCTTGGGCGGGAAGGCCAGATAAGTCGTGTCGCTGAACGACATGGGAATGACGATCACCAGCGGCAGCAGCAGGTAAATGACCATCATCAACACATAGCCGGAAAGAATCCAGCGACCGGGCGAGAGACCCTGCTTCATTTCACGCCTCCTGTCAGGTCGGCCCGCAGCGCCTTGCGCAGCACCATCACCAGCGCGCCGACCAGGGCCGCACCGCTGGCCAGAAGAATCACGCTGAGGGTCGCGGCCAGCTCCCAGTCCATGGTTTCATTGACCTGCATTTGGATCACATTCGAAATCAGCACATCGTCCGGTCCCCCGACCAGCGCCGGGGTAATGAAAAAGCCCAGCGACAGCACAAATACAAGAATTCCACTCGACACCACCGCACCCGCCGTCATGGGAAAGAACACATGGCGGAAGGCCTTGAAGGGGCTCGCCCCCAGACTGCGGGCGGCGCGCACAAACCCCTCATTGATGGAAGCCATGGTGCTGTAGAGCATCAGAACCGCAATCGGCATGAGTACCTGGATCATGGCGACGTAGACCGCAAAGCGCGAATACAGCAACTGAACCGGTTCATCGGTGAGATTCGTGGCCAGCAGCAGGCTGTTGACCAGCCCTGAACGCCCCAGCACCACGATCCAGCCATAGGTGCGGATTAGCACGCTGACCCACAGCGGAGTCAGGATGGCAATGAGTAGCACGGTCTGGCGCAAGCCAGTGACTTGCGTCAGGTAGTACGCGACCGGGTAGGCAAGCGCGACGGTCAGCACTGCCACGCCAAAAGACAGCAGGAAGGTATCGACCATGATGGTGCGATACGGGTTGTCGGCGGCCAGGAAATCCAGATAGAGGTCCGGCCGCAGCGACCACTGTGCCACCTCGCCCAACGGGACGAGGAAGCACACGGTCATCAGCAAAAGCGCGGGCACCAACAGCCAGTTCTGGCTGCGAGGCCGCAAGCGAAGACTCGATTTGTCCATGAATGCGAATCCGTTGACGTTGGTCAGATGCCCGCGATCTGCTTAGATCAGTTCAGGCGCCAGCGGTCCCAGCGGGTCTGGATGGCCTGACGGTTCTTGGCCCAGAACTCGGCGTTGTAGTTGAACTGCAGGTCCACGTTGTCCGGGTGGGTGGGCAGCTTCTTGGCGTAGTCAGGGTCAAGATGCTCGTACATCTTGTTGTTGAAGCTGGAATACGGCATCTTCAGGGCGATCTGTGCGAGACGTTCCGGGCTGTTCCAGCAGAACTTGATGAAGTCCAGTGCGCCCTTGGGGTTCTTCGCGCCTTTCAGAATCGAGTAGTTGCTCATTTCGATCGCAGCACCGTCCCAGGTGATGTCGACCGGCACGCCATCGGCCTGCAGAGGAGCAACGCGTCCGTTGAACAGCGTGGTGTAGAACACATTGCCGGTCGCGAGCATTTGAGGCGGCTGCTGGCCGCTGGACCACCATACCGTAATGTGCTTCTTGATCTCGTCGAGCTTGGCAAAGGCTCGGTCCAGGCCTTCCTTGGTGGCCAGCACGTCGTATACGTCAGCAGGGGCCACACCGTCGGCAATCAGGGCGAACTCCAGGTTCTCCACCGGGGAATTCCGCAAGGAGCGGGGACCAGGGAAGTCCTGCACGTTCCAGAAATCCTTCCAGCCGGTGAACGTCTTGCCTTCTGGCACCTTGTCTGTGCGATAGCCGATGGCGACGGAATAGGCCACCGCACCAATGGCGGTCGGCATGCGCGCCACCTCGGCAATGTCCTTGTTCGGGTCGATGTAGTCCCAGTCCAGTGGCTCCAGCCAGCCCTGCTCTGTGGCGATGAGCCAAGCATCCCCTTCGGTGGGGCCAATGTCCCACTGCACATTCCGCGTCATCTGCTGAATGCGGATTTGGGCAATGGAATTGTCAGTCGCGACGAACTTGACGGGTGTGCCCGTCTCCTTCTCGAACGGCACGCCACAGACTTCCTTGATGGTGTCACTCCAGGCACCACCGTAACTGGCGAACACAACGGGGTCTTTGGCCAGGGCAGCGATAGGCGAAACCAGCAGTGCGGTCAGCAGACCGACAGAACATTTTCTTGATAAGGACCAACAGCGCATGAATACCTCTGAGAAAGAGTTGTGGAACGAGGCAAAACATCGGGAAATCAGGAGTCCTGCACGAACACGAGGTCGTTAGGATCCAGGGAAAGAAATATCGATTGGCCGCGTGCGAGGGTCGTGGAGGAATCGCGGCGGGATTCCTTGAAATGAATCGTGCGGCCTGAGTCGGTCCTAGCGGCGCACTCCACCACATCGCCCAGGAAGATGACCTCTTCCATGGTTGCACGAACGCTCGTTGCAGCCGGGGTGTCGGTACGCTTGAAGCGCTCCGGTCGGATACTGACACAGGGCTTCGAGCTTTGCTGCGTCATGGGCAGCGAGATGCCCAGTTCGGGGATGTCGACCGACCCACCTGCCGCCTTCACTTCAAATAGGTTGGTGTGCCCGATGAAGTTCGCCACATAACGGGTTTTGGGCAGGTCGTACATTTCGGCGGGCGTGCCCACCTGTTCGATCTGGCCGAGACGCAACACGGCAATGCGATCGGACATCGCCAGAGCTTCGCGCTGGTCGTGCGTGACGTAGATCACCGTACAGTTCAGCTTGTGCTGCAGCGCTTTAATTTCGAACTGCAGGGCCTCCCGCAATTTCAGGTCGAGCGCACCCAGAGGCTCGTCCATCAACAGCAGGGAAGGGGAAAAGACAATGGCACGCGCAATGGCCACCCGTTGCTGCTGTCCGCCGGACAATTCTTTGGGCATGCGGTGCGCCAGTTCTCCCAATCGCACCACTTCCAGCGCCTGCAGGGCTTTCTGCTCACGTTCCCGCTGCGGCACCTTGCGCATCATCAGGGGGAAGGCCACGTTCTGCAACACGTTCATATGCGGGAACAGGGAATAGTTCTGGAAGACCATTCCGATATTCCGGCGTTCCGGCTTCTCGTAGGTGATGGCGCGATCGTTGATGTAGATCTCGCCGGAGGTCGCGGGCGAGAACCCTGCCAGCGCATTCAGCACGGTGCTCTTGCCGGAACCGCTCGCACCCAGAATGGTGAGGAATTCGCCAGCACGGACGTCCAGGGTGAAGTTACGCAGCGCCTGAACACTGCCATAGTGCTTGCTGAGAGAGTCGAATCGAACACTTGCGCCTTGTTCCAGCATGGAGTCGCGTCCTTTGATATTACACACCGTGATTAAAGGTGATCATGATGTCATAAGTGGATTCTATGTATAGAAATATAGACGGTCAACGGAGACTAGCGGTGGTAAGGGTTATTACCAAGGGGCTAGCGCGCGGCTTTCTGGATGTTTTCTGGTGGCTATGTATAATTATTGATGGAGCCTATTGCACATCTAAAAATATACATCGCATGCAAAAATACGAATCTGGCAGCATCGGCGAAGGCGATTTCGTAGGCGGGCAGCCCTCAACCCGCGCTGACGTCAGCATGCCGGGAACCGTATCCAGATCGACCTTCGTCGACATGCTGGCGGCACAATCGATCAACCGTGGCCTCAAAAAAGCGGAACGAACCCGCTATCTGCTCCTGAGCAAGATCGCGGAACGCATACGTCAGAACCCGACGGGTCGCATCACCGTCGAAATGCTGCTGAACGACGCGGGGCTGTCGCGGGGTACTTTCTACAATTATTTCAATGATGTCGACGAAGGCATCTATGTGCTGCTGGCTCTGTTTTTGGAAACCTGGAACGAGGGCCGGCCCACGCAGCGCAGCAACCAGGACTTCTTCAAGGCGATCTACGCCACCAATTTGTCGTATTGCCTGCGGTATGAAGAGAACGCTTCGTTTTTCGCGGCGTTTTCGTATTACGCATCCAGCATGGAAAAACTGCTGGACCTGCGCAATGAGATCAATGCCTCCTGGGCGGTGCGCACCATACGGGCGGTGGAACGTCGCTTCCAGCTGACCATGGACGCAGCCCAGCGCACCTATCTGGAAGGGGTGGTACGCATGCTGATTCTCATGAGCACGGGTACGCTTGAGGAATACTACGTGTACCAGAATGCGCAGCTGCGCGCGGCTTTCCGCGATGCGCATGAGCTGGCTTTCGCCCTGTCGCGGCAATGGTATCCCGCTCTGTCCAACCCGGCCTTCGCCATGGGCGAGATGGTGCAGTACGAGGCGCTACGCCGCGTCTGAGGCCTGACATGTCTGCATATCGCCGGCCCATCACGACAGCCAACCGTAAAATTTCGGCAGCCCCGTCGCAATCGCCCCGCCTCATCGCCCTGAACAAACCGTACGATGTGCTTTGCCAGTTCACCGATGAACAGGGCAGGGAAACGCTTAAGAACTATGTGAACATCCCCGGCATCTACCCCGCCGGGCGCCTGGATCGGGATAGCGAAGGCCTACTCCTGCTCACCAATGACGGGCGCTTGCAGGCCCGCATTGCGGACCCCCGCCACAAAATGGCCAAGACCTACTGGGTTCAGGTGGAAGGCGTTCCCACGAGTGAGCAGCTGGAACAACTGCGCCGTGGCGTCGAGCTCAAGGATGGGCCGACCGCGCCTGCGAAGGTGTGCTGCATCGCATCCCCCGATCTCTGGCCGCGCAACCCGCCAGTCCGTTTCCGCAAGACTGTTCCCGATAGCTGGCTGGAAATCACGATTCGCGAAGGGCGGAATCGTCAGGTCAGGCGCATGACGGCAGCTGTCGGGCTGCCGACCCTGCGTCTGGTCAGGGTGCAGATCGGCCCCTGGAAACTGGGCGACCTGCAGCCCGGGCAATGGCGTGAGCTCGATGCCGGCTAAGGGTGCTGGGGGCGTCTTGGGCGCCCCGTCGCTTCAACCGGCCTGGATGTTGGCCGACTTCACCACTTCTTCATAGCGCGCCAGATCTTCCTCGATCTGCTTGCGGTATTCCGCCGGCGTATTTCCCGATGCGGTGATTCCGAGACCCGCCAGTCGTTCCTTGATGTCGGGCGAGTGGACGACGGCGTTGATCTCCTTCTGCAGCTTGTTGACGATGGCTTCTGGGGTGTTGGCCGGAGCCAGTATGCCGATCCAGGAATTGGAGACGAAGCCTGGCACGCCTGATTCGGAAACAGTCGGCACATTCGGCAGCGAAGGCAGGCGTGCTTCGGCCGCCGGTCCAGTCACGATGTTGCACGGGGATCTGCCCGACGTGCAAGCAAAAATTTATCGGGCGGAATGGCGATTGCTCTTTCCTTCGTTCCGGTTCATCACTGCAATCACGACGGAGACGCACATGGCGCAAGCGCAGCCGCTTCGCAGCGGCGCAGCTCAAGCGGGGGCACAACAAGGGCGCAGTCAGGACGAAAGGCCGGTCATCCTCATCACGGGTGCATCCGGCAATCTGGGCCGCAGTATCGCGAAATCTCTTCAGGGCAATTACCGAGTTGTTGGCGTAGACCGCAAGGCCGTGCCGGATATTGGCTTCCCCATGGTTGAAGCCGATCTCTCATCGGACGAGTCAGTTGCCCAGGCCTTGAAACAGCTTGCAGATGTACATGGCCGCGCGCTTGCGGCGGTTATCCACCTTATCGCCTTTTTTGATTCCACCGGGGAAGACAACCCACTTTACGAGACGGTGAATATCCAAGGCACCCGCCGCCTGGTG
>JAJUJD010000018.1 GCA_029267315.1 Alcaligenaceae bacterium | reverse complement strand
CAAGAATGCGATCTGCCAGAAACAGGGCTTCGTCCACATCGTGCGTGACCAGCAGCACGGTAGGGCCTGCTTCCCGGATCAAGGTGCGCAGGGCATCTTGCAGGGTCATGCGAGTGAGCGCGTCGAGGGCGCCGAAGGGTTCATCCAGCAGCAAAGCCTTGGGCTGCGAGATGAAGGCGCGTGCCAACGCAGCTCGCTGGCGCATGCCTCCAGACACCTGACTGGGGAAATAGTCTTCGAATCCTGCAAGTTGCACCTTGGCGAGCCATTCACGGGCGGCCTGCAGCGCCTTGCGCTTGTCCACACGTTGAAACTCCAGCGCCAGTGCCACGTTCTGCTCCAACGTAAGCCAGGGATACAGCGCGTTCTCCTGAAACATCAGCGTGCGCTCAGGGTGCGGCCCGCGAATGCGGCCGCCATCCGCCAGCACTTTTCCGCCGCTGGCCTTCTCGAGCCCGGCAGCCATATGCAGAAGCGTGGACTTGCCGCAGCCCGAAGGGCCTACGAGGGCGACAAGTTCACCGTCATCAATTTCGCGACTGAAATCTTCAATGACATGAAGGTCGCCAAAGGATTTCTGCACGTTCTGGAAGGAAAATTTCATTTCGAAGCCTTGGGCCGCCGGCGCTCAGTTGAATAAGGCCGCAGCCCTGGTTTGTATGTCTTGAATACAGCTGTAACTGTATTCCTTCCCCCTTATTATTGAAAAACATTTATTTTCTCTTAGCTAATTTCTATCAGTAATAAGAAAAATGTGCGCGTAGTGGCAGCAGTACAATTCTGCAGTGCTAGAAATACTGTCTCTTACCGCCCCGATCTTTATCCTGATCGCCCTGGGTTACGCCTCTGTCATGACCCGGCTGATCAGTCAGGAAGCCACACGTGGCATGGGCAAGTTCATCATTACCATTGCCCTGCCTTCCATGATTATTCGTGGCATGGCAAACAAGCCCCTGGCTGCCTCGATAGACGGCAATTTCTTGATGGGGTATGGGCTGGCTTCCATCACCCTTTACGCTGCGGGTCTGTTGTTCTATCGGCACGTACGGCGGGCGTCCCTGAGCGACAGCAGTATGGCTGGGCTGGGCATGTCTTCGGCCAATACTGGCTTCATCGGTGTCTCGATTTGCGCCATGGTGCTGGGCACCGAACCGGCTTCGCGCGGAGTTGCCATGACTATTCTGGTGGAAAGCACGCTGGTGATTCCCTTGGCCGTTGCGATTGCGGACGCCGGTGCCACTCAGGGGGAAGTCAAATTTTTCAGACGAATGGCCATCACCTTGAAGGGGCTGGTGCGCAGCCCTCTGCTCATAGCCATTGTGATCGGCCTGTTGTTGTCGGCGCTTCAGATTCCGCTCAAGGGAGTTCCGCTACAGGTTATTGACATGCTGGCAATGGCTGCGGCCCCCGTCGCACTGTTTGCGGTAGGCGGGAACCTGTACGGCCTGCGCCCGAAGGGTTTGCTGGCCGACGCCAGCATCATCTCAGGCGTCAAACTCATTCTTCACCCCGCCTTGACCGCCCTGGCCTTCCTATTCTTTCCAGGCCTCAGCACCGAAATGCGCCAGGCCGGCATCTTGTTCGCCGCCGCTCCAATGCTGAGCATTCTGCCCATTCTGGGCATGCGCTACGGCCTGGAAAAGCACTGCTCAGCCACCCTGCTTTTGGGCACGGTGGCTTCCTTCCTGACGATCAGCGCAACTATTGCCCTGATTACTTAGTGGAGGCTGTGCGCCTCATTTGGGAGGCTGTGCGGGGGGCACGAAGGGCTCAGGGCGATCCATGCCGTGATATTCCGGGTTTGGCATCATGTCCAGCGCAGTCGCCATGCGATTGGAAAAATTGTAGAAAGCCACGGTTTCTGCCAGGTCGAACACATCTTCCGCGGTGAGGCCGACATTGTGCAGTTGCAGACGATCGGCTTCTACCACTTCCCAGGGCGTGGTGGTGAGCTTCCAGGCGTAATCAAGCATGGCGCGCTGTCGGGCATCCAGCTTGGCCACGCGGTAGTTCATCACCAGCATTTCGCCCAACTGCGGGTCGCCGGAAAGCGCCCGCACTGCCTGCCCATGCGCCACCAAGCAGTAATAGCAACGGTTAGCGCTCGAAACGACGACGGCCACCATTTCACGCTCCAGTTTGCTCAGACCCGACTCGGAGAACATGATCTCGTTATACATAGCCATGAAGTTGCGCAGGCGCTGGGGCCGAATGCTGTAAGTGGCCAGCACGTTGGGTACCATGCCGAGTTTGTCGACACACTTCTGGAAAACCAGCTGCAGGTCATCGTCAAGCGTGGCGGGCTCAGGCACCGGATAGGCGCAAACTTGGTCGGGTTGTGGCACGGTCTTGTCTCCTTTCTATAGTTATCCGCTTCCAGTATAGCGAGCGCACTCTACAGTTCGACGATCTGTATGCGTTCAGCCAGGTGATCTCGTGCCAACTCAACCATATGGGCGTGATGGGTCAGAAACACTACCTGGGTACGGCGCGAAATATCGCTGAGTTCCCGCAAGCCGGCCAAGGTGCGCGCGTCGTCGTAGTTGATGAACAGGTCATCTGCAATGAAAGGCATGGGCCGGGCATTGTCCAAGTACAGCTCCAGGGCTGCGAGACGCAATGCCAGATAAAGCTGGTCGCGGGTTCCATCACTTAAGCCATCCAGCGCCACCAGGCGCCCATCAGCGCGCCGGGCCTGTAGACTGGCCCCGGCGTCGTCGATTACCAGATCGGCATAGGCGCCCAGCGTCAATCGTTCGAACAGCTTGCCGGCGCGCGCCAGGAGGGGACCTTGGCTGCGTTCCCGATACTGCTCTGTAATGTGCTCCAGCAGTCGCGACTGAGCGTGAACTCGAACAAACCGTTCGGCAATCTCGCCCATGTCGGCCAAGGCTTCCTGACGGCGCGCTTCAGCCTGGGCGGCAGCATCACCTCCGGAAATGGCCTGGAGCTGCGCCAGCGCATTCTGGCGCTCGACAGCGAGCCGATCCCGCTCATGGCCGGCCTCATCAAGCTGATGCTGCAGATTCTGGATTTCCGCTGCGAGAGCGGAGAGATTAGCCCGCGCCAGTTCAGCTTCCAGCTGCGCGCGGTCGTGGCCTTCCCCAGCCTCGAGCAACTGAGTTTGCAGACCCATCAACTGCTGCCGCAGCTGTTCACGTTCACGCTGCGCAGCACGCAGCGGCACCAGCTCTGCCACTTGGGCCCGCAAGAAGTCCTCAGCCTCTTCGGGGCGAATGCCCTCTTCAGAAAATCTTTTCGCCAGGGCAACCGTCTTGCTGGCAAATTGCTGCAGTTCACTTTGAAGCCGCATACGCAGCGCATCACGTTCCCGCATTTGAGCCAGCAATCGGTCAGACTGCTCCAACAGTTCCAAAGCGGATTCTATATAGGCATCTTCGGCATCCGCCGGCAGGCCAGCATGTTGCAGAGCGGTTTTCTTACGCAGCCGGTTCTGTTCGCTGCCCGCCTCCGCGCTGCGACACGCTTCTTGAAGCATGGGAAGCAAAGCTTCCAGGCGCTCCACCTGTTCCGCCAGTGCCGACCGGCGTGCAATTGCCTCGTCGACAACTTTCAAGTGTGTGCGAACTCGTTCACACCCCTGGGTCAGGCCCAGGAACTCCAGAGGTTCGTCCTTCGTAAGTGGATCAGCGCGCCAGGCGGCTTCCAATCCACGAAGCAGCCGCTCACGGCGCAGGTTGACTTCATTCAGTTCGTCGCGGGTTTGCTGCAGCCTATGGGCTGCTTCAAGAGCGGCCGCGCGTAGCGGCAGCCAGGCTTGAAGTGCAGGAGCAGACATTGCCGGCAGACCGCGAAGCTCGCACTCTGCCTGCCACTGCTTGTCGAATGCTTGCTGCCGAGAGTCTATTTGGGCACTGGCCTCCTCCAAGCCCTGTACCGCGAGCGCCGCGCGTTCGCATTCATGTTCCAGAGACTGTTGGCGGGCGGCGTCACCTACTGCTTGCAAATGTCGATCGGCCAAGGCGTCCGCCGCCTTCACCAAGGCAGCATAGTGTTCCGCTTCTTCCGACAGAGCTTGTTCGCCGCTGGCCAGCAGTCGCCAAAGAGTATCCCGGTCACGGCGCGCATCCAGCACTTCTTCACGCGACACCGCCTGATGCGCTCGCCGGAACTGCTCAAGTCGCAATCGAGCATCATTCAGCTGTCTCACTGATTCGTTGAGCCGTTTTTCATTGCCATCGCGTTCAGCGGCGAGTGTCTGGCGGCGCTGCATGACTTCGGCCAGCTCGGGGCCCGGAACCGGCTGCATGGTTTTCAGCCACTCCAGCGCTGCTGGTATGTCGTCAGGCGAAACATTGCCATTGGGCAGCGAGCCAAATTCCACTTCAGGTTGACGAAGGCTACCCAGCTTTTGCAGAAGCTCGGACTCTTCTTGACGGGCGCGACGTTCAAGATTCTGCAGCGAGGTTTCAAGGTCTCCTGCAGCCGTTGCGGCATCCAGCGCCTGCCGCAAGGAGGGCCCCACAGTAAGCTCGGACAGACCTGCCATACGCGTACGCGCTTCTTCTATCTCAGCGCGTCGCGCCTGAAGTGCATCTTTGGCCGCGACCCATTTGCGACGCTGCTCTTTGCCTTCCAAAAGCAACTGCCGGATTTCTTGCCGCAGCGGCAGCGCCGGCAAGGTGGCAGCCACCACTTCCAGCAAGGGAAGCTGTTCCTGATGGAATTCGCTGCGTCCCAACTGGCGAAGGATATTCGCCAATTCCTCTTGCAGCATGCGCATGCGGGTGGAGCACTGCTCGAGTTCGGCCGGGTAAGCTGCGATTCGGACACGCATTTCTTCCAGCGCCAGGAGTTCGGCCTCGTACGCCAGCAAGGGCGATTGCCCGCCCTTTTCCAAATGTTCAAGACGCGTTTCAAGCTCACGCAGCTGCGCCAACATAGGCGCCACGCGGCGCAGACGTTCCCGCTCGGCAATGCGTGCCTGCAGTTGAGCGCAGCGTTCGCGCGCAGCCTGAAAGGCCTGGTCAGCCTGCTGACTTTCGCGCTGAGCCGCAATCCAGGCAGTCGGCCTTACCGTCGCCATTTTGACGGCCTTGTCCGCTTCTTTGAAGCGCTCCTGCGCCTCATACCAAGCGCGTTGCCGGCTGGCACGCGGCGCCCACAGGCTATCTGCTTCCTCACGCAGTGCGTCGAGCACGCGCGTTAGTGCGGCCACGCCTGCCGCAGCCTGGAACAGAATGGAGTCCACGTCATCACCGGCCTGCAGCATGGCGCGGCTGCCCTGCTCCAAGCGGCGGTGGTCCAGGCCGAACATGCGCTCATGAAATGCAGGGGTGACGTCACCCAGCCAGCGTGCCAATATTTCCGCGGGCATGGGGTCGCCCTTGGCGTCCACCAACCCGCCCCTGAGTTTGCGCCGCCGCCCCATTGCCAGCGTTTCGCCTTCTCCTGAAATAATGGCGTTCAGAGCGAGATCGGGCCCGGCATGCAAAAAAGCCATCGGGGTTTTCAGGGGAATGCCGAACAGAAGGTCGTGAAAGGCTTGGCGCAAAGTAGACTTGCCGGCTTCGTTGCGCCCATAAACGAGATGGAAGTCGTGTTCGCGGTGGGGAAAGACCAACTGCCGGTCAGAGAAATGCCCATAACGATGCAGCTCGAAGGAATCAATGCGCATTTCAGACCTCCCTGCCCAAGCGGTCCAGCACGGCAGCAGCCGCTTCTTGGAGAAGGTCGTCGACCTTGCCCTCACGCAGAGCTTGGAATACCGGCTCGCGCGCGAGCTCGAAACTTGCCTTGTCGCGCAGGCCCTGCAGGCTTTGCAGAAATGCCTGCTGAAAGGCGGGATCGCGCGCCGTCTCGGCAAGCAGTGCGGCCAGGTCGTCAGCAATTGCCTCGTTGGCAGCGCGACGCGGGGGCCGAATATCCAGACTGAGTTTCTCCAGCCACATGCGGCCGTCACTCAAGCCCGCGATCTTCCCTACGACATCGGTGCGTAACTGCGTGCGCTCTGCCTGCAACTGGCCGTAAAGCGGCGACTCACCCTGCAGCACCAGCCGCAAAACGCAGGGCTTATCATCCGGGAATGATCTAAGCGTTTCTTCCAGAGCCTCGCCGACGGCCGCCATGATTTCCGCCCGGGACTCGTGGCCGGACACATCCAACCTCAGTTCCTGCCAGCGCAGAACATCCACAATCAGGCGGTCAGTGCTTTCCACATGGTGATCGGTGCAGCTGACCAGCACTGCGCCCTTCTCCCCCTGTTCCCGGATGTGGCGCCCTTGCAGATTGCCCGGGAACACCACCGGCACAGCGCCAGGGAAGACACGGAAATCGTGCACATGGCCCAGCGCCCAATATTGGTAGCCGCCCGCCTGCAGCTGCTCCAATGTGCATGGGGCATAGTTTGCATGCCGGGCGTTCCCCTCCAGCGCTGTATGCAGCACACCGATATTGAAATAGCCCGGCACGGGCGGCGGATACTCCGCGGCAATGTTGTCTGTCACTGCTGCTTCGGGGAAGCTGCGTCCGTGCAGCGCCACCTTATGCCTTTCAAGCGTGAACGTCGACGGCGCCCGCGACGAAAATACGTGGACGTTGTCCGGCATTTCCAGGCTGCGTGTCATGACGCTTTCCGCGTCGTGATTACCGTGCAGCAGATAAACGGGGATGTCAGCCGCCCGCAGCCGACCCATCTGTCGGGCAAAGTAAAGACCGGTATTGTGGTCCCGCCAATCGCCATCGTAGACGTCGCCGGCGATCACCATGAAATCCACATCCATTGCGATTGCCTCATCCACAAGCCGAGTGAAGGCTGCCCGAGTTGCGCCGCGCAGCGTCTCCACAGGCATGTCTTCATAGCTTCCCAAGCCTCGTAAGGGGCTGTCCAGGTGGATGTCGGCAGCATGGATGAAACGCATGAATGAACTCCGCAAGCGCCGCTGGGGCGACTTGGTTTTCGGTTGGTTTTCGACTGAAGGCCAAGGATAAGTGAAAAACCCAGTGCCTGCCGAAGAGGCCGTATGCAGAGGACGAGAGCCGCATGGCCACAGGGTTCAGGGGGGAATACCCGGATTGTGCGCCGCCCCGGTAAAGAGGGCACAATGCAGGCACAACAATCCCGTTTTAACTCCCATGACAGATTCCGACGTTTTCCTTAGCTTCAGAAACGTCAAGAAAACGTACGACCGCCAGACACTGGTCGTACGTGATTTCAACCTGGACGTGCGGCGCGGCGAGTTCGTCACGCTGCTGGGCCCTTCGGGCTCCGGCAAGACAACTGTGCTCATGATGCTGGCTGGCTTCGAACATGTCAGCAGCGGCGACATCAGCATCGACGGGGCCTCCATCACTCGTGTGGCCCCTTACGAGCGCAATATTGGCATGGTGTTCCAGAACTATGCCCTCTTCCCGCACATGACGGTGGCCGAAAATCTGGCCTACCCCTTGCGCGTGCGCAAGATGTCCAAGTCGACTATCCGCGAACGGGTGGATCAATGCCTGAAACTGGTTGAACTGGAGGGGTTTGGCGACCGCCACCCGGCACAGCTTTCAGGCGGGCAGCGTCAACGCATTGCGTTAGCCCGAGCACTGATCTTCGAACCGGCCCTGGTTCTCATGGACGAGCCCTTAAGCGCCCTGGATAAAAAACTGCGCGAGCAAATGCAGTTCGAGATATCCCGGCTGCACCGCAAGCTGGGCTGCACCATGGTGTACGTCACACATGATCAAGCCGAAGCATTGACCATGTCTGACCGCATCGCCGTATTCAACCACGGCGTCGTTCAGCAGTATGCCAGCCCGGACGAACTCTACGAACGGCCCGCCAACGCTTTCGTGGCCGGTTTCATCGGCGAAAACAACCTGATACGGGGTTCTGGCCATGCTGGGCCCGATGCTACCGTCAGCGTCACCCTGGCAGACGGCACCGTGCTGAAAGCGGCGCAAGGCAATTTCCGAGACGGCACCGGCCCATGCATGCTGTCGGTAAGGCCCGAGAAGCTTAATATATCCACTGTAGATACACCTGCTCCTGCCGGTTCCAACGTATTGAACGCCCGCTTCGTGGCCCAGCACTACGTTGGCGACTTCATACGCTATTACTTCGAACTTGCCGACGGCACGCGCATCATCGTCAAGACCATGAATGATGACCGCGCCCCCACACTGACCGAAGGGCAATCCAGTGCGCTGCACTGGTCGGTACAGCACAGTTTTGCCTTCCACCCTCAACCCAGCGCAGTCCAAGGAGAAACGCCATGAAGAAGCTCAGCGCGCTGTGCGCCGCAGTCCTGGCCACGGGCCTGGCCGCATCCGTTCCCGCGGCAGCACAGCAAACCTTAACTGTTGTTTCGTTCGGAGGCGCCTATGGCGCCGCCCAGCAGGTGCACCAGATCACCCCCTATATGGAGGCCACGGGAAACAAGGTTCTCTTCGAGAACTACACGGGTGGCGTGGCTGAAATCAAGGCCCAGGTGGAATCCGGCAATATCCAGTGGGACGTGGTCGATATCGAAACCATTGACTTGGAACGCGCCTGCGCCGAAGGCCTGCTGGAAGTCATTCCCCGGGATATCCTCAAACCGGCACCCGACGGCACACCCGCCGAAAAAGACTTCATCCCAGAGGCCCTGGAAAATGAATGCGGCGTGGGCGAGATCGTCTGGAGCACGGTATTCGCCTACAACCACGACACGCTCACCGGCGATAAGCCCCAAACCATGCAGGACTTCTTCGACCTGCAGAAATTCCCCGGCAAGCGTGCGCTTCGTAAGCGCCCACAAGTAAACCTGGAATGGGCGCTGTTGGCCGATGGCGTGCCTGCCGACCAGGTCTATGAAAAGCTGGCCACGCCAGAGGGGCAGGCCCAGGCTTTCGCCAAACTGGACACCATCAAGAACGATATCGTCTGGTTCGACAGCTGGTCACAAGCCCCGCAACTGCTCAATGACGGCGGCGCCGTATTTGTTCAATCGGCCAACGGCCGCTTCTTTGACGCTATCCGTCGCGAGAACAAGCCCTTCACCATTGTTTGGGACGGCCATCTGTACGACCTGGACGCCTGGGGCATTGTGAAGGGCACACCCAAGCTGCAGGAAGCGTTGAACTTTGTCGCCTTCACGACCACCACCAAGGCGCTGTCCGGCTTCCAGGATGTCGCTTACGGCCCGCCACGGCGTTCCTCCATGGATATGGTGGACAAAGACGTAGTCAACCACCTGCCAACTGCCCATATTGAAGCCGGACTGAAGGCTGACGGCATCTTCTGGGCCGACCACGGCGAAAACCTGGGCGAGAAGTTCAATGAGTGGCTCCTTAAGCAGTAAGGAGATCCTCCACGAACGCAGGGCGCTGGCACGTCGACGACGTGTCAGCTTTCTGCTTGTGGCTCCCTTGCTGGCGTTCATTTTTTTCGCCTTTGTTGCGCCGATTGCCAGCATGCTCTATCGCAGCGTGTACAACCCGGCAGTGGTAGAACTGATTCCAGATACCCTGGAACAGCTGGCCTCATGGGACGGCAGAGGGTTGCCATCTGATGAAACCCGCGCCGCCATGGCGCGCGAGCTGCGCACCCTGGCTCAGGAACGGCGTGCAGGTGTGCTGGCCGCAGCGGTCAACCGAGCCTACCCGGGCGCTTCCAGCCTGATCAATGCCACAGCCCGCAAGATGCGCAGCCTGAGCGACGATGACCTCCGCAGTGGCGCGCAGCTGCTTGATAAGGCCGATACGCGATGGACGCGTACCGAACTATGGCGGGCCATCGATGAAGTCGGCGCCGTCTATACCGCGAACCATTACCTGACGGCACTTGACCTTGAACGTACTGCTGAAGGTGAAATCCAGCCCCGCGAATCTGCACGAATTTATTTACAGCTCTACGGCAAGACCCTGGGCATGGCCCTGATCATCACCGTGCTGTGCGTTGTTCTGGGTTACCCCCTGGCTTGGTATCTTTCGCAGGCGCCGGCGCGCAAAAGCAATCTGCTGATGATTCTGGTGCTTCTGCCGTTCTGGACCTCTTTGCTGGTGCGCACCACGGCGTGGATCGCTCTGCTGCAGACCAACGGCGTGGTCAATACGGTGCTGCAGGCCTTGCATATCATTGATGAACCGTTGGAACTGCTTTATACGCAGACGGCGACCATCATCGCCATGACTCATATTCTGCTGCCTTTCATGATCTTGCCGCTTTACAGCGTCATGCGGGGTATCGACCCAAGCTACATGCGAGCCGCCATGTCCATGGGAAGCCGGCCGCTGGCCGCATTTGTGCGCGTGGTGCTGCCACTTAGCCTGCCTGGCCTGAGTGCTGGGGCATTACTTGTGTTCATCATTTCCGTGGGGTATTACATTACCCCCGCGCTGGTGGGTGGCACGGACGGCCAGATGATTTCCAACCTCATTGCCTTCCACATGCAGCAATCCAGCAATTGGGGGCTGGCGGCCGCCCTGGGAAGCCTATTGCTGGTGTTGATCCTGACTTTGTACTGGACCTACGACCGCTTGGTCGGCGCACGCAACATTCGCCTGGGCTGATGTCAATGGGAACACAACCATGAGTGAACAGACGATTCATTACGGACCATGGCAGCGCGCCGCAAAGCTTGTCGTGGCTGTTTACGCCTGGGCCGTACTGTTCTTTCTGATTCTTCCCATCCTGGTAATTGTGCCGCTGTCCTTCAATGCGGAACCTTTCTTCAGCTTCACGCCGGGAATGCTGCGGCTAGACCCTGACGCTTATTCCCTGCGTTGGTATGAACGCATCATCACCACTGGCAACTGGTTGCTGGCCATCAAGAACAGCTTCCTGATTGGGCTAGCAGCAACCGCGATCGCCACGGTATTGGGCACCATGGCCGCGGTGGGGTTGGCCAGTGAAGCCATGCCCCTGCGCCGGCTGATTACCGCACTGCTGCTTTCGCCGATGATCGTACCCTTAATCATCGTGGCCGCTGGTATGTTCTTTTTCTACACCCGCTTCAATTTAGTGGCCACGCATGCAGGGTTGATCATTGCACATGCCGCCCTGGGCGTCCCATTCGTGATTCTTACGGTCACGGCGACCTTGTCCGGCTTCGACCAATCTCTGTACCGGGCCGGCCTCAGCCTGGGTGCGTCGCCCTTGCGCGTATTCCGTGATGTCGTCATTCCCCTGATACGGCCGGGCGTGGTGTCGGGGGCCCTATTTGCATTTGTGACCTCCTTTGATGAAGTGGTGCTAGTGCTGTTTCTTGCCGGCCCCGAGCAGCGCACCATTCCCCGCGAAATGTTTGCCGGGCTTCGCGAACAGATCAACCCTACCATTCTGGCCGTGGCCACCCTGCTGATTCTGCTTTCTCTGCTACTGCTTTTCACGCTTGAAATGCTGCGGCGTCGCTCGGCCCGCATCCGCTATGGGGCGGGTACGGGGTCATCCGCCCCGCGCACATAAGAACATTCGTGCCCCATACGTAACAAGTAGGTAACAAAGCATTCCCATAATGCCGGCGGACACAAGCCGCCACCTCCATGGCATCCAGGAATGCGAAATGAAAAAACTCACCCTCAAAAAGGGCTTCATACTATTTTTACTGCTTGTGGGCGTACTCACGGCCCTTGTAATCAGCGCCACCTTCAATCTGACACGCAGCGTAAATCACCTGCAGCGCATGGAGGCCAGCCGCTATGAAAGCTCTTTGCTTGCCAGCGAGTTCAAAAGTCTTACGCAAGCCATGACCCGCGATGTCATGGCATTTGTTTCCACGGAACAGCCCGAGTTTTTGGAAAGCTACGAGGCCTCACGAAGATCTTTGCTAGGTGAGCAGGCGGATGGTGCCCCGTCCATGCAGGCACGCTTCCACATTGGTGGCTTCACTGAAGAGGAATTGGCGGCTCTGCAAGCGGCTCATGCTGCCCAGCTGGCGCTCATGGGTGTTGAGCGCCAGGCTATTGAGACAGCGAAGGGAGAGTTCGACGACGGGCAAGGTGGCGTACGCATCGCCCTGCCCAACGCATTGATGGCCAAAGTGCTGATATTCGGCCAGCAATATTCCGAAGCTGCTGCCGACATCGCTGCCCACATTGCCCGATTCGACACGCTGCAGTCGGAGCGTCACACTGCCGAAGTTGGCCAGGCTGCAGACAGAATTCGTATGGCCAGCCAGATCGTTCTGGCAACCATTGTCATTCTCTTCCTGGGCACGGCCTTGGCACTACGATCGTTGTATCGGGGTATCAAACGGCCTTTGGACGCCGGCATTGAGCTGGCCGAGGATCTGGCTGCGGGCAATCTTGCAGCGCGCATCAACATCGAGCGCCACGATGAACTGGGTCAGTTATTACAGGCGCTCAATGGCATAGGCGAGTCGCTGGCACACACCGTAGGAGAAGTTCAGCTGCGCACCGAGCATATTGCCGTGAGCGCCCACCAGACGGCGCAAAGCAATCATCTTCTGGAGTCTCGCAGCGCGGACCAGGCAAGGCATCTGACGCAGACGGCCGAGGCCATGGCGCAGCTGGCCATGACCGTGCGCACCAACGCGGAAGCCGCTCAAAGAGCGCGCGACTTTGTCGGCCAAGCCGCCAATGGAGCCAACTATGGTCAGCAGGTGGCACAGCAAGCGTTGGACACCATGCAAGCGCTTCGGGAACATTCCCGAGCCATTGCGGAGATCACCAGTCTCATCGACGCCATTGCCTTCCAGACAAATATCCTGGCGTTGAATGCTTCTGTGGAAGCCGCCCGCGCCGGACAACACGGCAAGGGCTTCGCGGTTGTCGCTACGGAAGTGGGAGCGTTATCGAACAAGACTGCTCAGGCAGCGAGAGAGATCGCCGCACTGGTACATACATCCGTGCAGAATATGGACGCTGGGGCGTCGCTGGTTGAACGCAGCTCTAACGCCATGGACGACATACACCGCAATGTGCAACAGGCACGCGAACTCATGGCAGCCATTGCCGAGGCGTCTCGCGATCAAGCTCACGACGTCGCGCGGGTCACAACCGCCGTTGCAGAGCTGAACGCACTGACGGGCGACACCGTTTCCCAGGTGCAGTTGGCCGCACAAGCCACCCGCAGCCAGGACGAACAGGCCCGGGGCCTGGCTTCCTTAATTTCTCGCTTCCGTCTGGCGGCTTCACACCCAGCCATGGACTTCACCGCGCTACAATAAAAGGTTGAACTTTTACGGAAATACCATGGAAGCCGAACGTCAGAACCTGATTGCCGCCCGTATCGAAGATTACGAAGAGCGCCAATCCTCCTTACGGAGGTATCTTTGACTACGACGCCAAAGCCGAGCGTCTGCAAGTAGTCAATGCCGAACTGGAAAACCCCGACGTCTGGAACGATCCCCAGCACGCGCAAGATCTTGGCCGTGAAAAGAAAAGCCTGGAAAATGTCGTTCATACGCTGAGTCAGATTGCTCAGAGCCTGCGCGACGCACGCGATTTGTTCGAGCTGGCAGAGGAAGACGATGACGACGCCACGCTGCAAGCGATCGAAGCCGACGTCGATGCAATCGGCGCCCAGCTCGAGGAGCTGGAGTTCCGACGCATGTTCTCCAACCCGGCCGATCCGAACAATTGCTTTATCGACATACAAGCCGGCGCCGGGGGCACTGAAGCTCAGGATTGGGCGTCTATGCTGCTGCGCCAATACTTGCGCTACTGCGAGAACAAGGATTTCAAGGCTGAAGTTCTGGAAGAATCCGAAGGCGAAGTAGCGGGCATCAAGTCTGCCACCGTCAAGGTGACGGGGGAATACGCTTACGGACACCTTCGTACCGAAACAGGTGTACACCGCCTGGTGCGCAAGAGCCCCTTCGATTCTTCGAACGGCCGCCACACCTCGTTTGCCAGTGTATTCGTCTACCCCGAGGTCGACGATTCGATTGAGGTGGAAGTCAACCCGGCAGACCTGCGCATCGACACGTACCGTGCCAGTGGTGCGGGCGGTCAGCACATTAACAAAACCGACTCCGCCGTGCGTATCACCCACCTTCCGTCGGGCATTGTGGTGCAGTGTCAGAACGACCGTTCCCAGCACCGTAACCGTGCGGAAGCCATGCAGATGCTGAAGTCGCGCCTCTACGAGATGGAGCTGCGCGCGCGCATGGCGGAACAGCAGAAGCTGGAAGACTCCAAAACTGATGTGGGCTGGGGCCACCAGATTCGTTCCTATGTGCTCGATCAAAGCCGCATCAAGGACCTTCGCACCAATGTGGAGATTTCCAATACGCAGAAGGTGCTGGACGGTGACCTCGACCCCTTCATTATTGCGAGTCTGAAACAGGGAATCTGACATGCCGACATCCACCGTTGCCGTCGTGACAGGCGCTTCGCGCGGCCTGGGCGAAGCATTGGCCGAGCAGTTGCTGGCGTCTGGCGCCAGTGTCATTACCTTGGCGCGCAACCAGAACCCGCGCCTGGCAGAGGTTGCCGCCCAGAGCGGCGCTCGCCTGCAGCAATTGGGTGCCGACCTTTCCGAAGCGGCCTCGATTGAATCGGCCGCCGGGCTCATGAGCGCCGCCTTGCCTACGGATGCCACCCATTACCTGCTCATCAATAACGCTGGCACGGTGGACCCAGTCAGCCTGGCCGAGGGCCTGTTCGACGCAAAGTCGATCGAGCGTGCCTTCAACCTGAATGTGACAGCCGTCATGGTCGTGACGGCCGCTTTCCTGCGGTCAGCTCCCAAAGCGGCCGACCGCCGTATCGTGAACATCTCATCGGGCGCCGGCCGCAAGCCCACTGCGGGCTGGCCGGTGTACTGCGCCACCAAAGCGGCATTGGACCACTACACGCGGGTGCTCGCCGAAGAAAACCCCGACTTGCGCGTCGCATCTTTGGCACCTGGTGTCATCGATACGGCCATGCAGGTACACATCCGCAGCAGCGACCGGCAGCAGTTCCCCGACCTCGACCGCTTTCTGCAACTACACGAACAGGGGCAGCTCGCCAGCCCGCAATCCGTTGCGAGCCGCATCCTGCATCACGTCGCCAGCGACCGCTACGGGCATGAGATCCTGGACGACATACGCAACTACGATATTCCATCCTGACTATGAACGAACCGACGCCCACCCCGCTCGCCTCCGAGGACAACCGCCTCATTGCAGAGCGCCGGGGCAAGCTGGCCAAGCTGCGCAACGATGGCGCAGCCTACCCCAACGACTTTCAGCCTGACAACCAGGCCGCCGAGCTGCACAAAGCCTACGGCGAGCTAGAGAAAGAAGAACTCGAATCCCTCGGCAAACAGGTCAAGGTTGCCGGTCGCATGATGCTGAAACGCATCATGGGCAAGGCCAGCTTCGCCACTCTGCAGGATGGTTCCGGCCGCATTCAGGTATTTCTTGATCGCAATACCGTTGGTGAAGATGTCTATGCCGCGTTCAAGGGCTGGGATATTGGCGACATCGTCGCCGTAGAAGGCCGCGTCTTCAAGACCAATAAGGGTGAACTGTCCGTTCACGCCGCCACCATCCGCTTGCTTTCCAAATCGCTGCGCCCGCTGCCGGACAAGTTTCACGGCGTGGCCGACCAGGAACTGCGCTACCGCCAGCGTTATGTCGACCTCATCATGACAGAGGAAACCCGGCGTACGTTTGTTGCACGCAGCAAGGCTATCGGCAGCATCCGTCAGTACATGCTGGCAGCTGGGTTCCTTGAAGTGGAAACCCCCATGCTGCACCCTATTCCAGGTGGCGCAGCAGCCAAGCCGTTCATCACCCACCACAACGCGCTGGACATGGACATGTACTTGCGCATTGCGCCGGAACTGTATCTGAAGCGCCTCATTGTGGGTGGGTTCGAACGGGTCTTCGAAGTGAACCGCAACTTCCGCAATGAAGGGGTGAGCCCGCGCCACAACCCTGAATTCACGATGATGGAGTTCTACGCAGCCTACACTGACTACCGCTGGCTGATGGACTTCACAGAAGCTCTCATTCGAGAAGCAGCCATTGCAGCAACCGGCAGTGCCGTGCTCGAATACCAGGGGCGCAGCCTGGATCTTTCCCAGCCGTTTGATCGCCTGACCATTTGCCAGGCCATCACCAAATACGCACCGGAATATCAGGAATCACAGCTGCAAGACGCTGATTTCGTGCGCCAAGAACTGCGTCGCCTGGGCGCTGACGTCGATGGCCCGGTACTGTCTCGTGCCGGCCTGGGTGCACTACAGCTGGCGCTGTTCGAGGAAACTGCCGAAGCCAAGCTATGGAACCCCACCTACATCATCGATTACCCGGTGGAAGTCTCGCCTCTGGCACGTGCCTCTGACAGCAATCCGGAGATCACCGAACGGTTCGAACTGTTCATCACGGGTCGCGAAATCGCTAATGGCTTCTCTGAGCTTAACGACCCGGAAGACCAAGCCGCACGCTTCCTCAAACAAGTGGAGGCCAAGGATGCTGGCGACGAAGAAGCCATGTACTACGACGCCGACTATATTCGTGCCCTCGAGTACGGCATGCCTCCGACCGGTGGCTGCGGCATTGGCATTGACCGCTTGGTGATGCTGCTGACTGACAGCCCAAGCATTCGCGATGTGATCCTGTTCCCACACTTGCGCCGGGAAGATTAGGCCGTTCGGGCGGCATGAGTCCTCATGACGTCCGCTTCACATTTTCGCACTACAGTCAGCATACCCGTAAACGCCGCCCCATCTGGGCGGCGTTCTTATGTCGAGCAGTCGGGCAGTCTCAACACAGCCTATATAACTCAGACAGGCACGGACCTAAGTTCCAGCCTCACACAAGCGGGTACAGGCAGCGTAGCTAATGTCTTCCAAAACTAAATAGTCCTTGCAGGAGCGCGCTACGCGCGCTTCTGCACATCTTCCCCAAAGGAGACTGACGTGGACGTAGATAACGATATCGAAGTATGGCTGGAGACAGATCAAAATCGTGGCAACTTGATGACGCCGTATCTTCAAAGCAAAACGCCGCAAGTGCTCGAATACCGACTGCGGGCTCGCAAGAAAGGCCGCAGCGGCAGGTCGGAGATCACCCAAAGCGGCTCGGTTAGGCTAAGCCGGAGAAAGCCCACAGCCTTGGGCTCCATTGGTATGTCCGTCGCGCAGGGCGACGACTGCTATATCGAGCTGTCTCTGGTCGATGGGGGTGCGCTCATCGCGAGCTACATTCTTTCTTGCCCGGAGCCTGTGGCTCAGTAGCCCCAAACGCCTTGAGGCGTATGCCTTAAGGCCCTCTCCTTCTTTTTCTTTATCTTCCTTCCCTTCCCCTCCTTCCCGCTGCTCAAATTCAGCCCTTAGCGCATTCCGCGCTTCAACACCGCACCCGCGGTCCGGCCTCCAACGCCTTGTTGATGCACCCATTCCTTGTTCTTATTTCAAACTATTGTTCTACATGCGAATTTTTACTAGAATGGCGTCAACTCACCATGCTTCTTCAATGAATGATCCGCAGCGCCCGGTGTTCACACTGGGCTGCGGCTCACCGTCCTTACGGAGACCGGTTTGATCAATAAAATTTCTGCATCCGTCGCGCAGGCCCTGGAAGGCATCCAAGACGGCGCCACGGTGCTCGTCGGCGGGTTTGGCACAGCCGGCATTCCCATGGAGCTTATCGATGGCTTGTGTCAGCTCCCCGTCAAGGGTCTGACTGTCGTCAACAACAATGCTGGCAATGGCGACACCGGGCTGGCCGCCCTGCTGAAGACCGGCAAGGTCAGCAAGATCATCTGTAGCTTCCCCCGCCAGGCGGACTCCTGGGTGTTCGACGAACTCTATCGCAGCGGAAAGCTGGAACTTGAGCTTGTTCCGCAAGGCACCTTGGCGGAAAGAATTCGCGCTGCTGGCGCCGGGATCGGCGGCTTCTTCTGCCCCACCGGCTATGGCACGGAATTGGCCAAGGGCAAGGAAACCCGCGAAATCAATGGCCGCCAATATGTGTATGAAGAGCCTATCCATGGCGATGTTGCGCTGATCAAGGCAGAACGCGGCGATCGCTGGGGCAATCTGGTGTATCGCAAGGCGGCCCGCAACTTCGGCCCCGTCATGGCCACCGCCGCGAAGTTGACTATCGCTTCCGTGCACGAGATCGTCGAACTGGGCGAAATCGACCCCGAGGTCATAGTTACGCCCGGCATCTTTGTGGACCGCATCGTCAAGGTCGAACGCCAGGCCACCGTGGCCGGCGGCTTCACGAACGACGCCCGCTAAGCCCCGCCCCGAACAACGCCTTTGGAACCGCCTTGAATGGCGGCTCCTCCTGCACTTAAGGACATCAAATGGCCAATTACAAAGCACGCACGAAACAGGAGATCGCCGAGCGCATCGCCCGCGACATCCCCAACGGTGCGTATGTGAATCTGGGCATCGGCATGCCCACGCTGGTTGCCAACTACCTGCCTGCTGATCGCGAAATCATTCTGCATAGCGAGAACGGCATTCTCGGTATGGGTGAAGCGCCTCCAAAGGGTGAGGAAGACTACGACCTCATCAACGCGGGCAAGCAGCCTGTCACTTTGCTGCCGGGCGGCGCGTATTTCCACCATGCGGACAGCTTCGGCATGATGCGCGGTGGTCACCTGGATATTTGCGTGCTGGGGGCCTTCCAGGTCTCTGCCAAGGGCGACCTCGCCAACTGGAGCACGGGCGAACCCGATGCCATTCCCGCGGTGGGCGGCGCCATGGACCTTGCTATTGGGGCCAAGCAAACCTGGGTAATGAGCACTTTGATGACACGCGATGGCGTGAGCAAACTGGTCGAGCAATGTACCTATCCGCTTACCGGCATTGCTTGCGTGTCCCGTTTCTACAGCGACCTTGCCACGCTTGCCTGCACGCCCAACGGCTTGCAGTTGATCGACATTGTTGAAGGTCTGGAAAAATCCGAACTGGAACGTATGATCGGCCTTCCCATCGCCGACCCGGCCTGATTCACCCTTACGAAGTACTTTTTCTGGGCCCTGCCGGCGCACTGTCGCACCCACAACACCTCACAAGCGCTCCACTATCGGGGCGCCTGCAGGGCCATTGTTTTCCGGCTTAAGGTCTGGAAACGAGATCTACGGCCAGGTACGCCCATCACGCTCAGTGTTTAGAGCCCGCGCCCCATGCAGCATTCGGGGCTGATGCCGCCCCTGCGCCTGTTTATATTTACGGAGCTTTGTTTTTTATGTCTTCCCAAAAAATCACCCGCCGCAAGGCTGTGCAAGCCTTTGCCCTGGCCAGCGCCATGGCTTTCACTGGCCTTAGTGCCGTGGCTCCCACAGCTGTCGCAAAGGACTTTCCCAGCAAGCCGATTACGATTGTCGTGCCCTTTTCCGCAGGCGGCACCACCGATATTCTGGCTCGCGTCATGGGCCAGTACCTGGGTGAAAAGTTCGGCCAGAGCGTGGTCGTTGAAAACCGTGATGGCGCTGGTGGCAACATCGGTACTCAGGCGGTGGCACGCGCCAAGGCTGATGGCTACACCCTGCTGATGGGCACCGTGGGCACCCACGCTATCAACGCATCTCTGTACAGCCGCTTGAACTTCGACCACATCAAGGATTTCCAGCCGCTGACCCGTGTGGCCCTGGTGCCGAACTTGCTCGTGGTGAACCCAGACCGCCCCTACCGCACCGTGCAAGAGATCATCGATTACGCCAAGGCCAACCCCGGCGGCATCGCATTCGCTTCCTCGGGTAACGGCACGTCCGTCCACCTTTCCGGTGAACTGTTCAAGCTTATGGCAGGCGTCGACATGCTCCACGTTCCGTACCGTGGCAGCGCCGGCGCAGTAACCGATCTGCTGGGCGGTCAAGTTGACATCATGTTCGACAACATGCCTTCTGCCATCCAGCACGTCCGCAGCAATGCCTTGGTGCCGGTCGCTGTAACGCCTGCACAGCGTTCCGCCGAACTGCCCGATATCCCGACCATCGCCGAAGCCGGGCTGCCGGGTTATGAAGCAACCTCCTGGTTCGGCCTCTTCGCACCCGCCGGCACTCCCGCCGAAATCGTGGAAACACTGCACGCAGCCATCACCGAGGGCTTGCAAGACCCCGGTGTTGTCGAGAAATTTTCCGGTCAAGGTGCCGTGCCAGTCATTGATACCCCCGAGGAATTCGCCGAGTTCATTGCCGCAGAAACTGAGAAGTGGGCGGATGTGGTGAAGCGTTCGGGCGCTACCGTAAACTAAGCAAGTTTCATATTCAGAAAGCAAACCAGGAGGAAAACCCGAAATGAGCAAGCAAGCATTCATCTGCGACGGCATCCGCACGCCGTTCGGACGTTACGGTGGCGCTCTGGCCAGCGTGCGTCCTGACGACCTGGGCGCCATCGTCATTCGCGCTCTTATGGAGCGCAACGCCAAGGTGGACTGGCAGGCCGTCGAAGATGTGCTGTTCGGTTGCGCTAACCAGGCGGGCGAAGACAACCGTAACGTGGCGCGCATGTCTGCTCTGCTCGCCGGGTTGCCCCTGGAAGTGCCCGGTGCCACCATCAACCGCCTGTGCGGCTCGGGTCTGGATGCGGTCGGCACTGCAGCACGTGCTATTCGCGCCGGCGAAACCAGCCTGATGATTGCCGGTGGTACGGAAAGCATGAGCCGGGCACCGTTCGTCATGCCCAAGGCTGAAAGCGCCTTTTCCCGTGCCAACGCTGTGTACGACACCACCATTGGCTGGCGCTTCGTCAACAAGTTGATGAAGGAACAGTACGGCATCGATTCCATGCCCGAAACCGCTGAAAACGTAGCGCAGGAATTCGGCATTGAGCGCGAGGCTCAGGACCGCATGGCCCTGGCAAGCCAAACCAAGGCGGCTGCTGCGCAAAAGGCGGGCATTCTGGCCGAGGAAATCGTGCCGGTGAGCATTCCGCAGCGCAAGGGCGACCCCATCGTAGTCAAGGATGATGAGCATCCGCGCGAGACCTCCATGGAAGCCCTGGCTCGTCTGAAGGGCGTGGTGCGTGCCGATGGCACCGTCACGGCTGGCAACGCTAGCGGTGTGAACGACGGCGCCTGCGCATTGCTCATTGCCGACGAAGCGAGCGCCGCCAAGCACGGTCTGACTCCTCGCGCCCGCGTCGTTGCGATGGCAACTGCTGGGGTGGCACCGCGCGTCATGGGTATTGGCCCCGCACCGGCCACCCAGAAGCTGCTCGCCCAAACCGGCATTTCCTTGGACCAAATCGACGTCATTGAGCTGAACGAAGCCTTTGCCGCCCAGGGCCTGGCCGTGCTGCGCCAGCTTGGTCTGAAGGACGACGACCCCCGCGTCAACCCGAATGGCGGTGCCATCGCGTTGGGCCACCCCCTCGGTGCCAGCGGTGCCCGCTTGGCCATTGCTGCTGTCAACCAGCTGCACCGCAGTGGCGGCCGTTACGCGATTTGCACAATGTGCATTGGCGTTGGCCAAGGTATCGCCGTACTGCTCGAAAGGGTGTAAGCATGACGCAGACCGCTACCCGGAAACTTGCCGTGATCGGCGCGGGCAACATGGGCAATGCCATCGCCAGTCTGTTTGTCTCGCATGGCTGGCTGGCAGTGCTCATCGACCCTTCTGACACCGCACGTGAAAGCTCCCGGGAGCGGCTGCTCGCCGCCTTGCCGCAATCTGCTTCCCAGCTGGTTTGGGAAGCAGATCTGCAAGCGGCCGCTGGTGCTACCCTGGTTATTGAGGCGGCTCCAGAGATACCGGCACTCAAGAAAGAAATCTTCACCCAATTGGAAGCCGTATGTGCTCGCGATGCGGTGATCGCCACCAATACCTCCGGCATTTCCATTAACCAGCTTTCCGCACCGCTGACCCACCCCGAACGTTTCCTGGGAACGCACTTCTTCACTCCCGCCGATGTCATACCGTTGGTGGAAGTGATCGCCTGCGACCACACCCTGGCCGAACATAGCGAATACGTCATGTCAGTGCTGCGCGAGGTCGGCAAGCTGCCCGTACTGGTACGCAAGGACATTCCCGGTTTCATCGGCAATCGGCTCCAGCATGCGCTGGCACGTGAGGCCATGTCTTTGCTGGAAAAAGGGGTTGCCTCTGCTGAGGACATCGACACAGTGGCCAAGTGGGCGCTGGGTATTCGGCTCGCGATCACGGGTCCACTTGAACAGCGTGATATCAACGGCCTGGATGTTCACCACGCCATCACGGAATATCTCTACCCCGATTTGGAAAGCCGACAGACTCCCTCGCAGGTTCTGAGCGACAAGGTTCAACAGGGGCACTTTGGCGTGAAGTCGGGGAAAGGGTTTTACGATTGGGACACGCCTGAGCGCAAGGCCAGCCTTCAGGAAAAAGATGCCACACTGCGTCAGCTGGTAAAGCTGCTGGGCCAGCGCTAGGCCGCTTAGAACGGTCTCACGCCCCTATAATCTGCGCGCATGACAGACACAACAAAAGATACGAAGAAGATGGTTCCGGGCGACGGCTATGTGCAGTCCTTCGCCCGCGGCCTGGCCGTCATACGCAGCTTCAGTGCTGAAGCGCCCACGCAGACCATGACTGAAGTCGCCCAGCGTACTGGGCTGACCCGTGCGGGCGCACGGCGAATATTGCATACCCTGCACGCACTTGGTTATGTAGAAATTGACGGTCGGCAGTTTCGTCTGACCGCGAAAGTGCTGGACCTCGGCTTTGCTTATCTCAGCTCCTTACCCGTCTGGAGCTTGGCCGAGCCCTATATGGAAGCTCTGGTCAAAGACATACACGAATCGAGTTCCATCGCCGTGCTGAACGGCAAGGAAATCATTTACGTATTGCGGGTTCCAACCGAAAAAATCATCGCCATTAATCTGAGTGTGGGCAGCCGCCTGCCTGCCTACTGCTCTTCGATGGGGCGGGTGCTGTTGGCCGGACTGAACGATGAGGACCTGGAACGCGAGCTGGCAAGCACAGAATTGATTGCGCGTACTCCGCACACCATCACGGATCCTCAGCTCCTGCTTGAAGAACTGCGTAAGGTCAGGAGGCAGGGCTGGTGCATTATCGATCAGGAACTGGAACTGGGCTTGATCTCCGTGGCTGCTCCCATACGCGGTCGCAACGGCCGGGTCATGGCGGCAATCAATGTTGGGATGAGCACTAGCCGTGTCAGCCGCGAGCTTGTGGAGACCGAAATTCTTCCGAAGTTGCTGGCCACTGCGCGGCAAATCAACGAACGCGTGCTGCATTCCGGGACCTTCTAGCCACAGTTGAACCGCTACAACTCGACAATTCCGTCCCGCTGATTTCCGAGGAAACGCATTCTGCGCCACAATAGGTCTTTTGCTGGTTTACTGAGAAAGACTGATGGCGCATTCGATTTTCCGATCCACCCTGTATCCACTGCTCAGCACGCTGACATCGGCCACGGTGGCTATGTCGGCCATCGGCCCGGCACAGGCACGCCCCGCGCTGGATGTGCCCTATATCAAGACGCCGGATGCTGTAGTGGACCGCATGCTGGAAATGGGCGGGGTCGGGCCTGAAGACATTCTGACTGACCTTGGTTCGGGCGACGGTCGCATCCCTATTGCCGCAGCGGTCAAGCATGGCACACGTGGTCTTGGCGTTGATCTGGACCCGGCCAGGACGGAAGAGGCGCGCGCAGGTGCGCAACAGGCAGGCGTTGAAAAACTGGTGACCTTCCGCACTGAAAACCTGTTCGACACCGACCTGAGCGAAGCGACAGTCATCACCATGTATCTCTTTCCGGAGATCAATCTGCGCTTGCGGCCAGAGTTGCTGAAGTTGAAGCCAGGCACGCGCATCGTTTCCCATGCGTTTCATATGGACGATTGGACGCCGGAGCGCCACGATGTGGTCGACCATAACGATATCTTTATGTGGACGGTGCCTGCCAAGGTGGCAGGCCTATGGCGCGTGACGGTACCCGGCCACCGTGATTTTGTGCTGCGGATCTGGCAGCAGTTCGACCGTGTTCAGGCGACCGCTACCACCGTCGATGAACACTCCATTCCGGCTATAGAAATGAAACTTAAAGGGCCGGAGATTCACTACACACTCAATACGGAAGAAGGTGCCCTGACTTACAAGGGTACGGTGTCAGGCTCGGAAATACGTGGCACCAGCAGTGTGGGTGAGTGGAAGGCCGAAAAGATGTAAAGGCGCATTGGGGCAACAGGAACACGCGTAAGTAAGATTAGCTAGGGAACACCATGAAATTTGCCATTATCGGAGCCGGTGTGATCGGCTGCGCAACCGCTTGGGAACTTCTGCGGCAAGGCCACCAGGTTGTCCTGATTGAAGCGCGAGAAGGGCCTGGGTTGGTCACCAGCCACGCCAATGGCGGTCAACTCAGTTATGACTACGTAGCCCCGCTGGCAGACCCTGGTGTGTTCCGCGACCTGCCCAAATGGCTCCTGAACCCGGCCTCTCCACTGCGCTTCCGGCCGCAGATCGACCCGCGGCAATGGTGCTGGCTGGCGGCATTTCTGAAGGCATCCAATGCCGCCACGGCGAAAGCTTCCACCACCGCATTGCTGCAGCTTTCGTACTTGAGCCGCGACACCCTGCACGCCTGGGTGAACGAAAAACCCATCGACTTCCATTACAAGACCAACGGCAAGTTGATCGCATACCGCAGCCCGCACTTGCTGGAGAAAGCGCGCAAGCAGGTCGAGTACCAGGCCACGCAGGGTTCACAGCAGCGCATTCTGGGGCGTGAGGAAGCCGTGGCGCTTGAACCCTCGCTCGCTCAACTGGGGCAATCATTGGCAGGCTGCATCTATACGCCCACTGAAGAGGTGGGCGACTGTTATCTGTTCACCAAAGGCCTGTTCGAACGGGTCGCACAACACCCCGCCGGTACCACTCTCACCGGCGCGAAAGTGCTGCGCTTCAAGACTCAGGAAGGCAAGGTAACAGCAGCGCAATTGGAGAACGGTGAACTTATAGAAGCGGACCACTTTGTTCTCGCCAATGGTTTGCGCGGCCATGACCTGCTCAAACAGCAGGGCGAAACGGTCAATCTGTATGGCTTGAAGGGCTACAGCCTCAGCATTCCGCTACCTTCCGACTCCGCCATGCCACCCGGCTCGCCGCCTCCTGCGCCATCAATCAGCGTGACTGACTACGAGCGACGCATCGTGTACGCCAAGCTTGGCGATATAGTGCGCGTTGCCGCGATGGTTGATATTGGCGACGGCAATGCCGAGATTCGGCCGGAACGCATTCGTTATCTGAAGCATGAAGTGAAGAACAGCTTCCCTGCACTTGACGTGGACCGCGCGCAGACTTGGGCGGGAGAACGGCCTGCCACGCCGGAAGGCCGGCCCATCATCAGCCGCAGCCGTCGCCTGGATAACCTTTGGCTCAACCTGGGCCACGGTGCCTTGGGCTTCACCTTGGCATGCGGCAGCGCAGTACTGCTGCACGCCCTCATCAGTGGGCGCCCGGCGCCAATTGATCCGGCGCCCTTCAAGCCACGTTAAACGCCTGACTACGGAGCTTCAGCTGGGGCAACCAAGTCGTCTTCCTGGCCGCTGTCGCGCAGAGCCTGTGCGACAAAGCCCGAAGCTTTCATGGTTTCCACGTAGGCGCGCAGCATCGGCAGCGCTGCAGCCTTTTGCGCCGGCACCACCATGGCCTGGCGAATGGCAGTAAAGTGGCCGGGCAGCACCTTCAGGCCGGGATTTTCCCGCGCTGCTGCTTCCAAAGGTTGGCGCACCCCCGCCGCTGCATCCAGGCTCTCTGACAAAAAAAGCGCTATGGCCGATGCAGAGGTGGGGCCGCGCACCAATTCAGCATGTTTGAGCGCTCGGCTCAGGTACAGGTCATACGCCGCCCCCTTGCCCACCGCTATACGCACGCCCGGCGCATCGAGCTGATCGATTTCTTTGAAACGGCTGTCTTCGCGTACCAGGTATGTGCCTTCAATCAACACATACGGTGCGGTGAAGGAAACGTCCTCCGCGCGCTTTGGGTCGATCGCAAGAAAGCCGATATCCCACACATTTTGAGCTGCTGAGTCGACCACCTTGCCCGCCGCTTCGAAGGGAACCGTTTTCAAGCCGACTCCCATGCGGCGTGCAAGTTCAGTGGCCAGAGCAACCGATACGCCTTGCGGTTCGCCGCCGGGCCCGCGCTGTGCTAACACCGGATTGCCATAATTGATGGCGGCACGCAGGCTGTCACCAGTGACCAAAACTTGCCGCAGTGAATCGAAATCGATGCTCATGGCCAATCCCTTTAAATTAGAGAAGATCCCGGCGAAGCGCCTCGGGTGAACGTGGCGACAGCAGACCCGGGGCAATATCGAATACGGTGCGTGCCCCGCTTTCTCCGGCACGCGCCAGGCGGTAGACCGCGCGGGCATAGGCCACGAGCACGCTAGAGGTGAATGCCGGGTTGCTTTCCAGGGTGAGCGAATATTCTATGACTTGTTTATCGCCCGCGCCGCTCTCGCCGCTACGAATCACAAATCCGCCATGTGGCATCGCAGAGTGTTCGCTGCGCAGTGTTTCTTCCGAAATGAAATTGACCGTGGTGTCGTAGTCGGCAAAGTAGTCAGGCATGGTCACGATCGCCTCACGCACCGTATCAGCATCGGCGCCCTCTTCCAGCACCACAAAGCATTCGCGTGTGTGCTTTTGACGCGTCGTGAGCGTAGGACGCAGCCCGCTGCGGACCTGTTCGATTGCGTCAACGGAAGGCACGGTATATTGCACCGCCGCCTTGACGCCCGGCACACGTCGCACGGCATCGGAATGGCCTTGGCTGAGGCCCTTGCCCCAAAAAGTGTAGGTATCACCCTGTGGCAGGATGGCTTCGCCGAACAGCCGGTTCAATGAAAATAGACCGGGGTCCCACCCCACGGAAATAAGAGCGACGTTGCCACCAGCCCGTGCAGCGGAATCCACAGCGTCGAAATATTGTGGAATGCGTGCGTGCGTGTCGTAGCTGTCAACCGTATTGAAACGCGCAGCCAGTGCAGGGCCTTGCTCGGGCAAATCGTTCTTAGAGCCGCCGCAGAGAATGAGAACATCAATCTCGCTCCGGAAATTATCGATTTCTTCTAAGCGACGCACGGCCACTGCTGCGTTCAACGGCTGCACGGACTCAGGGGCGCGACGCGTATAGATGCCGGTGAGCTCCATATCGGGGTTCTGCGCAATTGCGGCTTCCGTACCACGACCCAGGTTGCCGTATCCGGCGATGGCGATGCGTATTCTCTCTGTCATGTGTCTGAAATTCTTATAAAAAAATTGATCACGGTGAAAGTTTAATGGATTCGGATTACACTCCTCGCATCGTCCGGTATGGACGTATTGACGCGGGCTGCGCTCGTGCCACCCGCCACATCAATTAAATAATAGGGGGGACATCCATGCTATACGTGATTCAAGTTCTGGCCGCCATACAAATAGGCCTTGCGGTGGGCGTCCTGTTGGGGCCCAAGCACCCGGCCCGGCTGGGCAGCAGCGTTCTGGCCATCATTCTGGCCTTGGCCGCTATTTTCACCGGTTCTTGGATTTATTTGGCTGTCGCTACCGCCCTCTTCCTGCTTACCATGGGCCTGCGCCATAGCCGCCCCATCGTCGGTGGGTGAGCCGGCAGCGTTTTAAACCCGCAAATGCAACGAGCCCGCCGTGAAAGGCGGGCTGTTTCAATCCTGCAGCAGCGGGACGGCTTTCAATCTGCCTCGGGACTACTTCCAATCCGCCTCGGGCCTATTTAATTCTGTAGTAATTACTGGGTTTTCCACGTCATGACGTGGCGGGTGGCACCGCCTTGCCCAACGCTCACTTCCTGCGTTTGTGTCTTACCCATGTAGGTGGCCTCCACTGAGTACTTGCCGGGCTTCAGCTTAGCCAGGAAATAAGGGCCCGCTGCAGGCACATTCAGCACCACGCTCCCAGAATCGTCTTTGATGACCACTTCCACATCAGCGACATAAGGTCGTGAACCGCCCCCGGCATCTTCTGCAAACACTAGCGAAAGTGGATAGGACGCCTCGGCTTGCTTGAATGCCCCGGCGCCATCTTCACTAAACCCACCGGTCACATACTCAACGCCGTTTGCAGTTTTCGGTTCCGGCAGGCCGCCTTGAGCCACGGCGACGGCAGAAAGGCCAACGGCCAGCGTGGTAGCGACAGCCAGGCGGCTCAATATTTTGTGTTGTTTCATTTTTACTCCTTCGCTCTTTCGGGACGTTAAGCATCAGCAGGTTTCAAGCCCGTTAGCGACAGAGCAGAAATCCGCGCGTAAAGGACAACACACTTCTATAAAACTACCTATAATGCGACTCATTCCTATTAATGCTAACTGCCTACCTAGAATTCAATATGAAACTCGCCCCTGCGCTCACGCTTTTTAGTGCCCTCCTCGCTTCTGCCTCTGCGACGGCGTTTGAGTTGAAACACAGCGAAGGCGTTCTGGCGCTACCGGCTGAGCCGCAAAGGATTGTGAGTTTTGAACTCGGTGTCCTGGATACGTTGGCCGCTCTGGACGTTTCGGTGGCCGGGGTGCCTAAATCCACCTATGAGGGTGCGCTTGAGCGGTATAAAAACACACGCGTGGTGGGCACGCTGTTCGAGCCGGATTTCGATGTCCTCAAGGAAATCGACCCTGACCTCATCATTGCAGGTGGCCGCTCACAAAAAGCGGTTCCTGAGCTGAGTAAATTGGCTCCGACGATCACCTTCAACGCTGACCCAAACGCATTTCTAGCCAATTTTCGTGAAACTAATCTCGCTCTGGGGCGAGCATTCAAGCGCGAAGAGCAAGCCAAGCAAGCGCTGGCCAATATCGACGCTACTCTGAACGCGCTGCATGAGGCCAACAAGGGGAAGACCGGGGCATTTCTGTTCACCATCAGGGGCAATGTCATTCCCCATGTGCCAGGCGACCGCTTTGGCTATGCCTACGAACTGACTGGCCTGGAATCCGTTCTTCCGGCCAAGGACCCGAACGCCCCCGTGTCGCCCCGCCCCGAGCCGGGTTCACCCGAAGCAAAGGCAGCGGCTGAAGAACGCGCAAAAACGGTGGCCAAGCTCGCTGCAGCCGAACCCGACTGGTTGCTCGTTCTGGACCGCGGGGCTATCAATGGTGGTGAACGCACTGCCAAAGCCACTCTCGAACAGCACCCTGAATTAAGCAAGACCAAAGCCTTCCAGGAAGGCAGGGTCGTTTATCTGGACCCCAACGGCTGGTACGTGGTGGGCGGCGGTTTGAACAACATGCGTAGCATTGCCGAAGACTTGCTGGCAACGATGAAAAAGTGATGTCTGAGGACTTCCGCTAAAACCTTATTTCTACACGGCCCCCATGAAGCACGGGGGCCGTTTTCATTTCTCTTGCATTTTTGCCAGCGACATAGTACTGTATGTTTATACAGTATATGGAGCAGCTACTATGCAGGTCGTTCCCATCAAAGGTCGGGGCAGCCTCTCCAATCAAACTCCGCGCTTTGCTTCGTACACGCGCGAAGCTTTCTTTGACGACTGGGCGTCGTTCGATTCAGCAATCTCACCCCATGAGCGCATTGCTCCACAATCTGCGCGTGCCAAACCACAGGAACAAATACCGGTTCCACCCGAACCTCCACGCCCGCCGACTACCGTCAGCGCAGAACGCGCACGCAGCATTATTTCCCGCAATACATCACCCGACATCCCCTTCGACCAATCCGTGAACGCCTACCGTGGTTGCGAACACGGCTGCATCTACTGCTAT
>JAJUJD010000124.1 GCA_029267315.1 Alcaligenaceae bacterium | reverse complement strand
ATTGGAGGCCGACTTACCAAGGTGTGAGTGGCCGGCACTGCTATGATGATGACCTTGTAATTGTGCACTGAACAATAGCAAAGTGAAACTTGCCACCTGGAACGTCAACTCTCTCAAAGTGCGGCTGCCGCAAGTCCTGAAATGGCTGGAGGCGAACCCCGTGGACGCCCTCTGCCTGCAGGAACTGAAGCTTGCGAACGAATTTTTTCCCCTCGATGCGTTCACCGAAATCGGTTATCACGCTGTCTGGGCAGGACAAAAAACCTATAACGGGGTGGCCATAATTTCACGCGAACCGGGTGAAGAGACGCATCGCAACCTGCCTGGGCTGGAAGACCCGCAGCAGCGCATCATCGCCACCACCCTGCCCTCACCGGCCGGCCCAATTCGCGTAATCAGCGCCTATTGCCCGAATGGCCAGTCTCTAGACAGCGATAAATACGTATACAAGCTGGGGTGGTTCAAGGCATTGCGCGAATGGCTGGAAGATGAGCTGAAACGGTATCCTCGGCTCGCTATTCTGGGTGATTACAACGTAGCGCCCGCAGACGAAGACGTGCATGACCCGGCAAAATGGGTAGGTGACGTCCTGGTTTCCGAACCCGAACGCGATGCCTTCCGCTCCTTGCTGAATTTGGGGTTAACCGACGCCTTCCGCATGTTTCCCCAGGAGGAAAAATCGTTTTCCTGGTGGGATTATCGCCGCTTTGCATTCCGTCGCAATGCCGGCTTGCGCATTGACCATGTCTTGCTTTCCGACGCCCTCAGGCCCTTATGTACTGCCTGTCATATCGACAAGGACCCTAGAGCTTGGGAACAGCCTTCCGACCACACACCGGTGGTTGCCACATTGACCTTTGACGAACCCGCCTGATGCAGATATCAAGCCGCCTTGCGAACCGCTTTGACACGGGACTCGTGCTGGATGTTCTGGCCGATGACCTGCCGTTGCGCGCCTATGTGGCGATAAGTCCGCCCGACCTGGAGGCAGTCACAGCCTTCGTACCACCTGAACAGTTCGAAAACGGCAGTAACCTGCACGTCGCCGCGATTGACTCCCCCGAGTCGGCAGCCGCCACCTTGGAAGATGTCCTCTTCAACATGGAGGCTGACGACGCCGTCGCTTTGCTGTGCAAAGACACCGAAAGTTGGGAAGCCACCTTGCAGGCGCTCGGACACGACGATTCGACGACTCCGCTAAAATAAACGTTTTGCCCCATTCCAACATGTCGCAATACTCTGGCAACGTCTTCATGGTGGTCGCTCCCAGCGGCGCCGGGAAATCTAGTCTCGTCAACGCGCTTCTGGAGCGGGAGCCCAGCATGGTGCTGTCGATCTCCTGCACTACCCGGCCGCCGCGTCCCGGTGAAGTCAACGAAAAGCATTACCGGTTTGTCACTGTCGAGGAATTCACCGCGCTTCGCGATGCCGGTGCCATGCTCGAATGGGCAGAAGTGCACGGTAATTTCTACGGCACGCCGCGTGATCGCATTGATGAGGCCCGCAGGGCCGGCCGTGATGTACTGTTGGAAATCGATTGGCAAGGAGCCAGACAGGTTCGCGAGCATCTGCCCGATGCCATTGGTATATTCATTCTCCCCCCTTCCATTGAGGCACTGGAAACGCGGCTGAAGAAGAGAGGCCAGGACGAACCCCACGTGATCGCACGCCGTTTGCTGGCGGCCGGCGGGGAAATGTCGCATGTTTCAGAGTGTCAATATGTTATTATTAATCAAGAATTTAGCACCGCTTTAGATGAGCTTTCCAGCATCGTTGCGGCAGCCAAACTGCGTTATGCAAGCCAGGTTGTGCGTCATGCTGAGCTCTTCGCCCAACTGGGCATACGCTCAGGCAGCCAAAGCAGCTGACACGGCATCATGCCCATTCCAAATGGGTTCAAAACACTGATAATCGAGGTACAAAATGGCACGTATTACTGTTGAAGACTGTCTGGAAAAGATCCCCAACCGCTTTGCGCTCACTCTCGCAGCTACCTACCGCGCACGTGAACTGGCACAAGGCCACGAACCACGCATCGAAAGCCGTAACAAACCCACGGTCACAGCGTTGCGTGAAATCGCCTCGGGCGTGACCGGTCTGGAAATGCTGCGTAAAGTTCCGACCTAACTCCTCCGAAGGCGGCAAGATGGCGTTCACCACCCTCCGCGGGGCATCTTCCGGGCTGCTGGCCGTACTGAAAAAAGGCCCGCGCCTGCGTCGCAGGCGCAAGCAGGCAGTTGGCGGCCAGCCAGATGCTGCTGCGTCCGCCGCCCATGCTCCCGCAGGTGGCAACGCCATCGCATCGCTGGCTCCACTCACAGAGATCATCCGGCAGTACCTCGAGCCCAAGGACGTTGAACGCGTCAAAGAAGCCTACCGCTTTGCGGACCAGGCCCACTTGGGGCAGTTTCGCGCCAGTGGCGAACCGTATATTTCCCACCCGATCGCGGTCACGGAAATCTGTGCCGGGTGGAAACTTGACGCCGCCTCGCTCATGGCAGCCCTGCTGCACGACGTCATTGAAGATCAGGACGTCTCCAAGCAGGAAATTGCCGAGCGTTTTGGTGCGGATGTCGCGGAAATTGTTGACGGCGTCACCAAGCTGCAACGCCTTGAATATGCCTCCAAGGCGGAACAGCAGGCCGAAAGCTTCCGGAAGATGCTTCTGGCCATGGCGCGCGACGTTCGCGTCATTCTCATCAAGCTGGCCGATCGTCTGCACAATATGCGCACACTGGGCGCAGTGTCTGCGGAGAAACGCCGCCGCATTGCCCGTGAAACGCTCGAAATCTATACCCCGATTGCCCACCGCCTGGGCTTGAATGCCTTATTTCGGGAACTGCAAGACCTCTGCTTCCAGGCCATCCATCCCAATCGGTATCGCGTGCTGCACAAAGCCATGATGGCCGCGCGCGGCAACCGCCGTGAAGTGCTCGGCAAGATTCACGAAGCCGTTAGCGCAGCGCTTCCGGCCGCTGGTATCGAGGCGGAAATCACCGGGCGCGAAAAATCGCTGTACGGCATCTATAAGAAGATGGTCGAGCAGAAAAAGTCGTTTTCCGACGTGCTCGACATTTACGGGTTTCGCATCGTGGTGCACACCTTGCCAGAATGCTATCTGGCCATGGGCACGCTGCACCAGCTTTACCGGCCTGTACCCGGTAAGTTCAAGGACTACATCGCCATCCCCAAGCTCAACGGCTATCAGTCCCTGCATACAACCTTGATCGGCCCCTATGGCACGCCAGTGGAGTTCCAATTCCGTACGCGCGACATGGACCACGTCGCCGAAGAAGGGGTGGCTTCGCACTGGCTGTACAAAGACCCGAACGTCTCGCTTAACGATTTGCAGAAGCGCACCCACCAGTGGTTGCAGTCCCTGCTCGATATTCAAAGCCAGACGGGTGATTCCGGCGAATTCCTAGAGCACGTCAAGGTTGACCTCTTCCCGGACGCAGTCTATGTGTTCACCCCGCGCGGGAAGATTATTTCTCTGCCACGTGGCGCCACACCCGTCGATTTTGCTTATGCCATTCACACCGATATTGGCAATCAGGCGGTAGCTGCGAAGATTAACGGCGAATTTGCCCCCTTGCGCACGGAGCTCAAGAGCGGGGACTCCGTCGAGATCGTCACGTCCAGCGCTTCGCGGCCCAGTGCTCAATGGCTCAACTATGTTCGTACTGGCCGCGCCCGATCGGAAATCCGCCACTATTTGCGCACGGTGAAATACGAAGAGTCGGTGGCCTTCGGCCGGCGCCTGCTATTGCAAGCCTTTAATCAGCTGAATCTCGCCTACCCAGATGACGACGATCCCGAATGGGAAAAACTCGCCAAAGGTTCGGGCGCACAGTCGCGGGATGAAATCCTGGCCGACATCGGCCTGGGCAAGCGGTTGGCAGCGGTCGTGGCACGACGTTTTGCACCGGAAAACTCCATGGTCGCCACTACGGCCGCTGTGGTTGATGAAATCACCTCCACCGTGGCCACGCCTATCCTCATACACGGCAACGAGGGGCAGGCCGTTCAGCTCGCACCCTGTTGCGGCCCGCTTCCCGGCGATGCCATCATCGGCGGCATCCGCCTGGGCCACGGCCTGGTCGTGCACATGGAGGAATGCTCCGTTGCCCAGCGCCAGCGTGCTCGCGAACCAGAGCGTTGGATACCTGTTGCCTGGGACACCAAGACCGCCCGTCACCTCACCACCCGTCTGGACGTTACCGCACTGAACGAACGCGGTGTGTTGGGCAGGCTGGCAGCTGAAATTACAGAAGCCGACTCCAACATCCTACATCTCACAATGCAGGATGACGCAGGTTCGACGGCAATCCTGCATCTCACGCTGCAGGTCGACAGTCGGAACCACCTCGCTCAGGTAATCCGAGCCATTCGCCACGTGCCGCAAGTAAAGAAGATTGTTCGCGTAAAGGGCTGACGCTCTCACCGTTCACGAAATGCAAGCGCGCTTCCTGCGGGCCGTATTGCTGCGGCCCCAGTATCCTGCAACGTCGTGCTGCCCTACCGCTTCAGAAACACCATCGGGTCCACGCGGTTGCCGTTCAGGCTGACGTTCCAGTGCAGGTGCGGCCCCGTGGCTCGGCCCGTAGCCCCTACCTTACCCAGTACCATTCCACGCTTCACTTCCTTACCTTTCTGCACCACTACAGTGTCAAGGTGGCAGTACATGGTGATGAAGCCCTGTCCATGGTCAACGAAGACAGTACGGCCGTTGAAAAAATAGTCGCCAACGATGGTGACTACACCATCTGCCGGCACTTTGACCGGCGTTCCGCGGGGTACAGCGAAATCCAGACCTGAATGCGGGTTACGTTCTTCGCCATTGAAAAAGCGCCGCAACCCAAAGGGACTGGACGTTCTACCTTGCACTGGCGCATCCATAAGCACATTGCTCGGGCCAGCTTCGCGAAAATTGGCATAAGCCCTGATCTGTTCCGCATGCTCTCGCTCGTAACGCTTCAACTGCTGTGGGTCCGGCGTGACGTGTGAGCGGTTCTTCAGGGTAATGTGCTGGCTGGTATATTCCTTGTACGCCACGTCGAAGCTAAAAGCCTGCCCTTTGCCTGGCCCGCCGCGAACTTCAACGGAATGCTTGCCAGGCTTGGCCTTCAAGTCAATGCCAACGACCGCTGCCCAGCTTTCATCGCTGTCGCGTACCACCATGACCCGCTTATCTTGATAGAAGACCTTGGGTGGCTCGGAGGCTGGCGGAAAACTGATCACCGCCACACCGCCAGGCACTGGCGAGTTCAGAGTGCGGTGGATGTAGCCCTCGGCACGTAATACTAAGGGTGCCATCAACCCGCCCACGAGCAATACCCGCAACAGAAAATGGATGAGCGCCTGGCGTGGTAAGAAACGGTTGTGTTGGTGGTGCTCGTGAAATACCGAAGGGAGAAAAGCTGGCGCCTGATCCATGCGCATGGTGAATTCCTATTGCTATATGCCTGCAGTGTAACGCCTGCTGTACGGGTTTCCACTGCTCATGGATTTCCCCTAAAGCCTCCATGCACCGCCTTGATCACGCGGCACACCCCTCTAAAATCACTGCCGGACCACCCTTCTGCACAAGAAGCATTCAATCGAGGACTCCTACATGAAAAGATTTGTCCTGCTGTCCGTATGCGCTGCCGCCGTTTCGCTTCAGGCGCACGCCGCACCCGCCAAATGGGATCTCCCCACCGCATATCCGGCATCGAATCTCCACACAGAGAACCTGCAGCAGTTCGTCAAAGACGTTAAGGAGTTCTCTGACGGCGACTTTGACATTACCCTGCACATCAATGCGTCGCTCTTCAAGGCGCCTGAGATCAAACGTGCAGTGCAATCAAACCAGGCGCAGGCTGGAGAAATCCTGCTCACGAATTTCGCCAATGAAGATCCGATCTTCGCCCTGGACGGTCTACCTTTCCTTGCCACAGGTTACGACGCAGCCTGGAAGCTTTATCAGGCGCAAAAGCCTGTGCTCAGCAAAAAGTTGGAGTCTCAGGGCATGATGCTCCTTTTCTCAGTGGCCTGGCCTCCGCAGGGAATCTACGCTAACAACGAGATTAATAAGGTAGATGATCTCAAGGGCCTGAAATGGCGCGCATACAGCCCCGTTACCGCCCGCATTGCCGAGCTGGTGGGCGCGCAGCCCGTGACCATCCAGCAGGCCGAGCTTGCTCAAGCCATGGCTACGGGCGTAGTCAATGCTTTCATGACCTCCGGCTCCACAGGGTGGGACACCAAGGTCTACGAGTACATGAAGTACTTCTACGATACCCAGGCCTGGCTGCCTAAGAACGCCATTCTCGTCAACAAGAAGGCCTTTGATGCACTCGACCAGAAGTGCAAGGACGCCTTGCTGAAGGCTGCTGAAGCCGCAGAAAAACGTGGCTGGGAGCTTTCGCGTGAGAAAACCCAGTGGTATCTCGACAACCTCGGCAAAAACGGCATGGAGATTGTGAAACCTACGGCTGAGCTCATGGACGGCCTGAACAAAGTCGGTCAGACCATGCTGAGCGAATGGCTGGAGAAGGCCGGTGCAGACGGCAAGGAAGTCATTGATGCCTACCAAGCAAAATAAGCATGCGCCGCTTGCTTAATTGCGTCTATACGGCGGCGGGTATTCTCGCCGCCGTATTCATGATCGGCGTGCTGGTCTGCATAACGCTGGCCATTGTCGTCAGACAAATTTCCATGCATATTCCCGGGCTGGACGCCTACGCAGGCTATTGCATGGCCGCAGCTGGCTTCCTCGCCCTGGCCTATACCTTTAAGAAAGGTGAACACATTCGCGTAACGCTGCTCCTGTCGTCGTTACAGCCGCGCGCCCGAATCCGGCTCGATGCATTTGCTCTTGCTATCGGCACGATCATCGCTGCGAATTTGGCTTGGTTCAGCTGCAAACTGGTGCTGGATTCTCACGCCTATAACGACATATCAACGGGTGAAGACGCCACGGCCTTATGGATTCCGCAGCTTTCCATGGCCATCGGCAGCGTGATCTTCTTCATCGCCCTTCTGGACGAAACCATTTGCCGACTCTGGGGCCAGCCCGAGCGCAACACCCAGGAATCCACCCTGCATGAATGAAATCTTAGTCATTACTATGCTGGTGGTGTCTATTGTCGGCTTTCTCGCCTGCGGCGTATGGGTTGGACTCACTCTGGCAGGCGCAGCCTGGCTGGGCATGGAGATTTTTTCGGCGCGCTCTGCCGGGGATGCCATGGCCATCACCATCTGGGGTGCGGCTTCCAGTTGGACACTCACTGCTCTTCCCCTTTTCCTCTGGATGGGGGAAATCCTCTTTCGAACGAGGTTATCGCAGGATCTTTTCAGCGGTTTGGCCCCTTGGCTGAATCGCTTGCCGGGTCGGCTGCTGCACACCAACATCATTGGCTGCGCCATCTTCGCCGCCGTCTCGGGTTCATCGGCCGCCACAGTCGCCACTATCGGCAAAATGACGATTCCCGAACTGGGCCGCCGCGGCTACCCCGAAGACAAGGTCCTGGGAACACTCGCAGGTGCCGGCACGCTGGGGCTGATGATTCCCCCCTCGATCATCATGATCGTTTACGGTGTCGCGGCCGACGTTTCCATCTCGCGTCTCTTCATTGCCGGTGTATTCCCAGGCTTAATGCTGGCGGTGCTGTTCATGGGCTATATCGCCATCTGGGCCATATTGAACCCGAAGCAGGTGCCGGAATCCGATAGAGACATGCCTCTTGTAGAGAAACTCAAGGCTTCGCGCAGTCTGATCCCAGTCGTACTGCTTATCGCTGCCGTTCTTGGTGCCATTTATACAGGTTTTGCCACCGCTACGGAGGCCGCTGCCATTGGGGTAATTGGCTCGCTATTGCTGTCGCTAATTCAGGGTTCTTTGAACTGGAAGAGCTTTACCGAATCGCTGATGGGGGCAACCAGCCTCTACTGCATGATCGCCCTCATATTGGCGGGCGCGCAGTTTCTTACGCTTTCCATGGGCTATATCGGCCTGCCGCGAGCACTGGCGGAATGGATTGGCTCACTGGGTCTTTCTCAGTTCGGACTCATTCTCGCATTGATGATCTTCTTCATTGTGCTGGGATGCCTGCTGGACGGCATCTCTATCGTGGTGCTCACTATGGGCGTTTTGCTACCTACCGTGCAAGCTGCCGGCATCGACCTAATCTGGTTCGGCATATTTCTTGTGATGGTCATCGAAATGGCGCAAATAACACCTCCCGTGGGTTTCAATCTATTTGTGCTGTCAGGCATGACCAAAAAAGAACTGCCTTATTTGGCAAGGGTAACGCTGCCCATGTTTCTGCTCATGGTGACAGCGACGTTGCTGCTGTATTTCGTGCCTGAACTGGCCACCTGGTTACCGTCACAAATGCGCACCCGCATGTAGGCAGTTTTCCGCGAGGCGCCCGCCGGAGAGGCGCAATTCGCGTTGACAGCGCGCAGCAAGTAGAGAATCGTGTGTCACCAGCACCAAAGAGGTTCCTTGCTCCTCGTGCAGCTCAAACATCAGGTCAGTTACCCGACGCCCGTTCTGCTCATCGAGGCTTCCCGTTGGCTCATCCGCAAACAAGACCGCCGGCCGTTGCACGAATGCGCGGGCGAGCGAAACACGCTGTTGTTCCCCTCCAGAAAGGGTGCGGGGATAGTGACCCAGCCTATTTTCCAAGCCGACGCGTTTCAGCATCGCAGCGGCTGCCTCGCGGGCAGGTTCGCCCCTAAGTTCGAGCGGCAACATGACATTTTCCAGTGCGGTCAAGTTCGGCAGCAGATGAAACGCCTGGAACACGAAGCCGACGTAGCGGGCTCGTACTTGAGCCCTGGCCTCTTCGTCCAGTGAGAAAAGATCGTGACCCAATAAGTGCACCTTGCCCGATGTCGGCACATCCAGCCCCGCCATCATGCCGAGCAAGGTACTTTTCCCCGAGCCGGAACTGCCTGTAATGGCCACCGCCTCCCCCATCCCGACCGTGAAGCTCACCATGCTTAAAATGTCCAAATCACCTGAGCTGTCGGCGACACGCTGACATAGGTCTACCACTTCAATACTGGGAGCT
>JAJUJD010000162.1 GCA_029267315.1 Alcaligenaceae bacterium | reverse complement strand
TCGTCAGGCGTATTCAGGCTGGACTGCGTATAGAAGGTGGGCAGGGAAAGCCGGCCACTGTTAACCAGGCGGCGCGCGAAGTCATGGTGTTTGGCCAGCCGCAGCACGGTGTTTCGAAAGAGCAGACTCATCTCACTCTTGGGTGTGATGAAGTCCGTGGACCGTGTGGAGTTGAGGATGTTCTCATCCGCGGCCAGCTCGCGTTCCTCGCAATAGGTATCGAGCAGTGCGGAAGGGGCGCGGCCCTGCATGACCAGGCTCAGTTTCCAACCCAAATTGTCGACATCCTGGACGCCGCTGTTTGCACCGCGCGCTCCAAATGGCGACACGCGATGCGCGGCGTCACCTGCAAAAAGGACGCGCCCATGGCGGAAGCGGTCCATGCGTTCGCAGGCAAAGGTGTAGACGCTCACCCATTCGATCTTGACGTCCACCTCTTCGCCCAGCAGGGCGCGAATGCGTGGCATGACTTTCTCGGGCTTGATCTCTTCGGCGGGGTCGGCGTCCCAACCCAGCTGGAAGTCGATACGCCACACATTGTCGGGCTGGCTGTGCAGCAGCACCGATTGATTGGGGTGGAAGGGTGGATCGAACCAAAACCACCGCTCCTGAGGGAAATCCGCTTCGAGTTTGACGTCGGCAATGAGGAAACGGTCGCGGAAAACTTGCCCGTGAGCTTCCAATCCCAGCATTTTGCGTACAGGAGAGCGGGCGCCGTCGCAGGCAATAAGCCAGTCGCAAGAAATAGAATATGGACCATCCGGCGTGTCGACTGTCAGAACGGCCTGAACGGCGTCTTGATGGACTACCACCACGCGGTTTCGCCACCGCAATTCAATATTCGAATCTGCTTCGCACTGTTCGTACAGATAGCCTTCGCAATAGTATTGCTGCAGGTTGATGAAGGCTGGCCGACGGTGACCGGCTTCCGGAAGCAGGTCGAATTTCCAGACTTCCTCATCGCGAAAAAATACCCGACCGACATTCCAGGAAATCCCCTTGCGGACCATGCGCTCGCCGACCTCTAGCCGGTCCCAGATGTCCAGCGTGCGTTTTGCGAAGCAGATGGCCCGTGAACCGATGGACAAAGTGTGGTCGTCGTCCAGTACAAGAACCTGATGGCCATGTCGGGAGAGGTCGAGTGCCATCGTCATGCCGACCGGGCCTGCCCCAACGATTACAACGGGCCAGTGTCCCGGGGCGTCCGGCGGCACGGGCCGGTACTCCAGTTGCAGTGTTTGGTAATCAATGTCTCCCACTGCGATTCTCCTTTGGTTTATACCGGGCAGCATTTTGATTTTTTCTTCACGCCGCCCCGCTCAGAGTCTTACTCTGCATGCCGGCATTCCTGCCAGCATGCAGGGTTCAGCCTTCCAGAGCTTTCCACATTTCTATGTCGCGCTCGGCAGTCCAGATCCGAGGGTCGTCGTACCCTGTGGCTTCGTCATAGGCCCGGGCAACGTCGAAAGGCATGCAGTGGTCGAAGATGACCCAGTCCGCATAGCGGGGCTTCATGAAATCGTAAGTTTCACGGTAGATGGTCTTGAGATCCTTGCCGGCTGCCACGCCATTGTTCACGCAGTTGTACAGGTCGGTAAGGAAGCCGCGTGTGCCCGCCAGGGCCTGGCGAACTTCTGCGGCGCTTTTGAGGGCGGGGCCGCGGCCCGGGACCATTTTCTCGGCGTTGAAGCTGGCCAGACGGTCAAGAGTTTGTGGCCAGTCGCGGAAATAGGCGTCGCCGGCGTAGGGAGTGGACTGGTACTCCACCAAGTCTCCCGCCATCATGATGCGCTGCTCGGGAAGCCAGGCGATGGTGTCGCCTTTGGTATGCCCACGCCCGACTTGCATGATTTTGACTTCAAGGTTGCCCAGATTGACGGTCATCTCACCCTTGAAAGTCATGGTGGGCCAGGTCAAGCCGGGAGGAATGGACTCCACTGCACGGAACAGGCGCGGGAAGCGACCGATTTCACTCGCTTTGTCCTCTTCACCGCGTTCCACGATGAGGTCGTAAGTGTCACGGCTGGCGATTATTTCCTGGGCGTTATAGGCCGAGGCACCGAATACACGCACGGCATGGTAATGCGAAAGTAGGATGTACTTGATGGGTTTGTCGGTGACTTCCCGAACCCGGCGGATGACATCTTGCGCCATGACGGGCGTGGCCTGGGTATCCACCACCATCACCGCTTCATCGCCAATGATGATGCCGGTATTGGGGTCGCCTTCCGCCGTGTAGGCATAGGCGTTGTCCGACAGCTTCTCGAATGCGACTTCCTTGTCATCCATGTCGCCGTGGGAAGCGAATTGCTTGCTCATGTATTTGTCTCCTCAACAGTGTGAACGAGAATACCTTAACGTTCGTTAATGTTCAATTCATTAGTTAAAAACGAATATCGCCGGTTCAACGCTTCTGGCACTTTGGGCAAAAGTACGTCGCACGTTGACCCTGCACGATGCGCCGTATCGGCGTGGCGCAGCGCGGACACGGCTGCCCATATTTTTCGTAAACGGCTGCATGCAGCGTGAAATAAGCGCCGGGTTCTCCGCTGGCGGTGACATAGTCGCGCAGGGTGCTTCCACCCGATTCCAATGCCTGCTCCAGCGTGTCCCGAATTGCCTGGGCCAACAGCATGCAGCGCCTTTTTGAGAGCCGGCCGGCAGAAAGCCTAGGGTCAATGCCGGCCTTGAAAAGCGCTTCCGAGGCATAGATATTGCCTACGCCCACCACAATGTTGCCTGCAAGCAGGGCTTGCTTAACGGCCAGTTGGCGCCCACTGAATGCGCGGTAAAGCAGCTCTCCGGTGAATGCCTCGCTGAATGGTTCCACACCCAACTTTGCCAGCAGAGGATGTTCAGTCACGGGGCCGGCCTCGGCGGGATGCCACAGTATTGCGCCGAAACGGCGGGGGTCGTGCAGCAGGAAACGGGCATCGGCGAATAACCATTCAGCGTGATCGTGCTTGCGGCGCGGTTCATCCAGAGGGACGCGTCGCAAGGAGCCGGACATACCCAGATGAATGATTTGGGTGCCGTGGTCAAATTCGAGCAGCAAATATTTGCCGCGCCGATTGCAGGACCGCACGAAATGGCCCCTAAGTGTGGCGGACATGTCAGCAGGAACGGGCCAACGCATGCGCGCGTCGTGCACGAGAAACGCGTCCAGCCTGCGGTCTGTCATAATAGGCGCGATGCCGCGACGCGTCGTTTCGACTTCGGGAAGTTCAGGCATGACGGGGTGCTAGGATATCTACAATTAACATGCGATTTTGCCACTCGGTGCTCGCGTCCAGTTGCATTAGCCTGGGGCGTATTCGATGAAACGTATTTCTACCGTGTTGTTCGCGGCGGCTGTCGTTATGGGCGCGCATTCTGCGTGGTCCCAGACGGGCGCGCCTCTCCTGCTGGGCGAACCGCCTGAGCTCGACCCTGCTGAGCGCATTTTGCTGCGGCCGGGGGAACTGCCTTCAGTACGGCTGACGGCCGACATCCTCTATCGTATTCTCGTTGCGGAAATTGCTGCGCAGCGTGGTGAATATAGCCAGGCGACCGAACTGGTGTACGGGCTTGCGCGCGAAACATCTGACCCACGGCTGGCCAAGCGGGCCTTTCAGTTTGCCATGGCGGCGCGCGATCTCAGCGCCGCTCTGCGTGCTGCCAAACAGTGGGTGCTGGTTGCACCCAACGACCCTGATGCCGTGGCTTCCTCTCTGGCTCTGTCCGCATCCAGCGGTCAAAGTAGCGGGCTTGCCAGCAATCTGCGCGACCGGATCGAGAAAGCGGGCAACAAGGAGCGCGCCATCGCTGAAGCGGCCTCCATCGTATCCAAGATGAGCGACAAGCGTGTTGCTTACGAGGTGCTGGAAAAGGCGCTGCCGGAATCGGTGCTCAACCTTCCCTTGGCCCAGTTGGCGCTTTCTGACGCAGCCTGGCAGGCGGACGACCCTGTTCGCGCGCTTGAGGCTGCCCGCGAGGCCCTGCGACTGGCACCAACATCCGAAATGGCTGCCCAGCGGGTTCTGGAATACGGCTTGAAGGTAGATTCCCGCGCTGCCATCCGGGAAACGGAAAACTTCATCAAACGCCATCCCGACATGCGGCGGCTCCGTCTGCTGCTGGTCAACCGGCTGGTATTGCGGCACGAATTTGATGCCGCACTGGCACACGTTGCGGACATGCGGCGGCGTGCGCCGGAGGATTTCGATCTGCTCTACACCGAGGCCGAGGTCAACGTCAGGGCAGAGCGTTATGCCAGAGCCAAGGAACTGCTGAACCAGTACATCGATGTGCAGACGCAGCGTGGTAGCGCCTTGCCCGACAAAGCAAGTACGGCGGGTGGAGACGAATCCGACGCGCGGCTGCTGCTCGTGCAGATTGCCGAGAAGGAAGGCGACCACGCCGAAGCCATACGCCAGCTAGATCTCATCGACGAGCCGTCGGTGCGTTTTCAGGCGCAGATCCATAAGGCTGTGCTGATCGGTCGTCGCGGCGATCTCGAAGGAGCCCGCAAAACTCTGCAGGCACTGGCGCCACAGGAGGACAGCGAGCGTAGTGTAGTGGCGCTTACCATGGCATCCATTTACCGGGATGCAGGGCGCAGTGAAGATGCAGTCAAAGTATTGGAAAAGGCCGATGCCGATTTGCCTGATACACCGGAAATCAAATACGACCTGGCCATGTTGTACGAGCGCCAGGGCCGTTACGACGATTTCGAACGGTTGATGCGCAGAATCATTGAGCTTTCTCCTGACAATGCCAATGCGTACAACTCCTTGGGCTACACCTTCGCGGACCGCAATATCAACCTCGATGAGGCCGAAGAGCTCCTGGAACAAGCGCTCGAACTCGAGCCGGACAACCCCTACATTCTTGATAGCGTGGGCTGGTACCTGTACCGCACGGGCGACTTTTCCGGCGCAGTGGAATATCTGCGCCGTTCCTGGTTCCAGCTTCCCTCTGCAGAGGTTGCTGCCCACCTGGGGGAAGTGTTGTGGATGATGCAGCGCAAGGATGAGGCTCGGGACATCTGGAAGCAGGGCCTGCAGCAGGAGCCTGACAACGAAGTGTTGCTCAAGACCATAAAGCGCTTTGGTGTGAAACTGGAGAAAAGCCAATGACACCACTCGAGCGCGCGGCCCGTAGTACAGAAACGTATGTCGGCACTCTGGCAGTAGCAGGCAGTCGTCGCCGCCGTGTGCTGAGCCTGTGCTGCGTAGCGGTGGTTTCTGCAGTGTTGACCGCTTGCGCAACGCCGGGCCGAATTGCCGGAGACGGCACCGCCTTCGAGCGTACTGGCCGATTTGCGGTCAATGTCAGTGAAGCGGGGCGACCGCCGGAAGCCGTACAGGGGGCCTTCGCCTGGCGTGACACCGGTCGCGCCCTGCGTCTTGATCTGGCCAATCCGTTGGGCAGCACGCTGGCCCGCATCCAAGTGCAGCCAGGCGGTGCGGTGTTGGAACATGCCAACGGCACGACCGATACGGCGGCCAATGCCGATGCCCTGGTCGAGAAGGTGCTGGGGGCTGCACTGCCTGTGGCCAACCTTCGTGACTGGATGCAGGGCCGCACAGGTTCTGGCCGGGTTGAAGCGCTGGAGCAAGACCCTCAGGGGCGGCCAACATCTTTCAGCCAGCAGGGCTGGCAGCTTCGCCTGACGCGCTACGACGCCCTGGGCCCGGGTCTGTTGCGCCTGGAGAGGCGTGACGGTTCACGACATATTTCTGTCAGACTGGCTCTGGACACCCAAGCTGACTGACATCATGGCGCTGTACGACGTACCGGCTCCCGCCAAGATCAACCTGTTCCTGCATGTCACAGGCCGCCGGGCTGATGGCTATCACGAACTGCAAACAGTCTTTCGCTTCATCGGTCTGTATGACTGGCTCGATTTCGATGTGCGCCGGGACGGCCGCATTGAAAGGGAAGGCGAGGGCCTGGCCGGGCTGGCGCCGGAGCAAGATCTCGTCGTAAGGGCCGCGCAGGCCTTGCGGCAGGCCACAGGGGTGAAGCTCGGCGCGCAAATTCGTTATCGTAAGAACATTCCCTCGGGAGCGGGCTTGGGTGGCGGATCCAGTGATGCAGCTACGACGCTCATCGCCTTGAACAGGCTGTGGAGCACCGGGCTGGATCGCGCTGCACTGACGCAGCTGGCTCGTCCCCTGGGTGCCGATGTTCCCGTATTCGTGCATGGGGAGTCGGCTTTCGCCGAAGGCATAGGCGACATCTTCACTCCGATCGAGCTTCCCGAACGCAGCTATGTCGTATTGCGGCCAGCTGGCGCTGTGCCCACTGCACACATTTTTTCAGCGCCAGACTTGACACGCGATACAGAACCTGTAATAATTTCGGTCTTTGCTGATTGGCAAACAGGTCAAGCGCAAAAAAAAGCGCAGCTTTTGAGGCCTTCGCAAGAAGGTATGCTTGAACGCTTCAAAGGTCGCGCATTTTTTGGGCGAAATGATCTGGAACCAGTCGTTCTGGCAAACTATCCGCCAGTTAAGCAAATGGCAGAAGCCTTGCGAAACGCCGGATACAATGCTAGAATGACGGGCTCGGGAAGTTGCTTCTTTATCGAGTTCGATACTTTGAAGCAGGCATCTCGGGCACAGCAGGAAATTTCCAGTAAAATGCTGGTTGGTGGAAGTGAAAGGCAGGTTTGTGTCGAAAACGCGCTTGCAGCTCATGGAAGCCCAACTGCGGTTGTGGAAGGTATTTGGGCTTGTCCCGGCTTATCTGAACACCCGCTCAGGCACTGGTAGTCTCGAATATTGGGGAATAGCCAAGCTGGTTA
>JAJUJD010000114.1 GCA_029267315.1 Alcaligenaceae bacterium | reverse complement strand
CAGGAAGGGGCCGACTGCCACGTTTCCGCCTGCAGTTGTCTTGAGCAGGTTGTAGGAAATATTGCCGGCATCTACATTGGGGCAGATCAGCAAATTGGCTGCGCCGGAAAGCGTCGTGGTGGGCAGAATGCGACGCCGCAGTTCTTCGTCCAGCGCACAGTCACCGTGCATTTCGCCGTCGATTTCAAGCTCGGGGTCGGCCTCGCGCACCAGGGCAAGTGCCTCTTTCATTTTGTCGCCCGAAGAAGAACTGCCCGTACCGAAGTTGGACCGGGACAGGAGCGCAACTTTGGGCACCATGTTGAAGCGTCGCAGGCGGCGTGCGGCCATCAAAGTGATGTCGGCCACCTGGGCAGCATCCGGGTTGTCATTGACGTGGGTGTCAGCCAGAGCAAGGGTGTGGTCTGCCAGCAGCAGGATGTTCATGGCGGCATAGGTGCGCACCCCCGGCTTCTTGCCGATCACCTCATCGACGAACTGCAGGTGGTTTCCATAAGAACCGACCGTACCGCAAATCATGCCGTCCGCATCGCCCAAGCGAACCATCATGGCGCCGATCAGGGTCAGACGGCGGCGCATTTCCACTCGCGCCATTTCCTTGGTGATGCCGCGGCGGCACATGAGCTCCCAATAAGTGGTCCAGTACCGGTTGAAGCGTTCGTCGTAGTCAGGATTGGTGACTTCGTAGTCCTGATCAAGTCGCAGACGCAAACCGTATTTCTGAATGCGATCTGCAATGACGGAGGGACGGCCCACGAGGATGGGTCGCGCAAGGCCTTCATCGACAATGATCTGCACTGCCCTCAATACGCGCTCGTCCTCGCCTTCAGCAAAGACGATGCGGCTCTTCAGACCGTCGCGCACCATCTTTTTAACCACCGGGAACAGCGGCTTCATGAAGGCGCCAGAGCGGTAGATGAACTGCTCCAGCTGGACTTCGTAGTTTTCGAAGTCGGTAATGGGCCGTGTCGCGACACCATCTTCCATGGCAGCCCGGGCAACGGCCGAGCCGATGCGCACAATCAGACGCGGGTCAAAGGGCTTGGGAATGAAATATTCCGGGCCGAACGACACACCATAAGTGCCATACGCAGCGGCCACTACATCGCTCTGTTCTTCCTTGGCCACTTCGCAGATGGCTTGCACAGTGGCTTTTTCCATTCCCCGAGTAATGGTGGTGGCACCGACGTCCAGCGCACCGCGGAATATGTAGGGGAAGCACAGGACGTTGTTCACCTGGTTCGGGTAATCGGAACGACCAGTGGCCATGACCACGTCGTCACGCACCGCGTGCGCGTCTTCGGGAAGGATCTCCGGTTCAGGGTTTGCCAAGGCCAGAATGAGCGGCCTGGGCGCCATGCGTTTCACCATGTCGGGCTTGAGCACCCCGCCGGCAGACAGGCCCAGAAAGACGTCAGCGTCATTGATGATGTCGCCCAAGGTACGCGCGTCAGTTTCTTGCGCGAAACGTTCCTTGACCTCGTCCATAAGGACGGGGCGGCCCTTGTAGACCACCCCTTCGATGTCCGACACCCAGATGTTCTCGAGCGGCAGTCCCATGTCCACCATGAGATCCAGGCAGGCCAGCGCAGCAGCGCCCGCACCTGACACCACCACTTTGACCTTGTCGATTTCCTTGCCAACCACTTCCAAGCCATTCAGGAAAGCGGCTGTCACGCAGATGGCCGTGCCATGCTGGTCGTCGTGGAAGACGGGAATGTTCATGCGTTCCCGCAAGGTGCGCTCGACGTAGAAGCATTCCGGCGCCTTGATGTCTTCGAGGTTAATGCCCCCGAAGGTAGGCTCCAGCCCGGCAATGATTTCTACCAGTTTCTCTGGATTCTGCTCATTGATTTCGATATCGAAGACATCAATGCCGGCGAACTTCTTGAACAGTACCGCCTTGCCCTCCATGACGGGCTTGGACGCCAAGGCGCCAATGTTTCCGAGGCCCAGCACCGCAGTACCGTTGGTGATGACGCCGACCAAATTGCCCCGGGCCGTATATTCAAACGCATTGGTGGGGTCGTTGACGATTTCTTCACAGGCAGCCGCGACGCCCGGAGAATAGGCCAGCGATAGATCGCGCTGGTTCGACAATTGCTTGGTGGGCGTGACAGAGATTTTCCCGGGGCGGCCTTGCTTGTGATACTGAAGAGCTGCCTTGCGAAGATTGGCGTCCATGATTCGATTTCTTAAGTGGTGAAACAGGACCCTTCATTCTAGCCGTGAACGGGGACGGGCGGCACGCAAGCCCCTGCCTGCGGATGGCTAAAACAATTGCCCTGGATGGGGAAACAGGCCCTGTGGATCGAACAGAGCCTTAACTGACGCATCGATATCCTGGGCGGCGCGAGCTGCCGCCACCGCATCGCAGGGAACCGAACCACCCTCCCCTCCCCAGCCCATGTCTTCTTCGAACATGTCGGGGCTGGCGCCGGGCAGCTCTAAGGGAAGTTGCGTTCCCTCCGCCGGCCTGGCCAGTTCACTGTCAAGCACGACCCATTCGACCCACGCGAGGTCACCACCATGCCCAAGCAGCAGGTGGGCCAGATTCACCGTATTACCCGGCGCGGGCTGCAGGGCATCAAGACGGTAGCGCGCGGGCCAGCTGCGGTATTGCGCACAGTGACGCGCGTCTTCCCCAACCGAAAGACTGAAGAGCGCCGGAATCAGAGTCTGCAAACGGAGATTGTCCAGGGCCTTGCGGTTATCCGTGCCAAATGCGCCCAGGCTGACGGACACGCCATCTGCTAGCAGGGCGGAGGCGTGCACCACGCCGGATTTCGCAGTATGGCCAGTTTCCCAGTTGCATAAGCTGCGATCCGCCAGCCAGGCGGCGACCGTCAGATGGGCGGGTAAGTCAGAAAAACCCGTGAAACCAGCAGCTTCCAGTTCTCCCAGGAGACAACCGGGTTGGACGAACCAGCGCTTGCTGCCCGGCTCCAAGGGCCGACAGGCGGCCAGTTCATGCCCCGGACTCAGCCACAACACAGGTGTGTCGTGGGGAGCAGCAGAGGAAACCCCTTCGAGCGCCATGCACACGCCAAATTCCGCACACAGCCGGCGCGCATGATGGGCGTCTGCAGCCTGCTGCAGGACAAGTCGCGCTGCCTGACGGTCAGCTCCCGCATCCAGCTGGGTGAGGGTGCCGCCAACCACATTGCGCAGTCGGCTACAGAACACTTCCCAGGGGCTGGAGGGCGGCCGGCGACCTCTGAGAAATGCGCGGCGTCCTTCCGATTGCATGTATGAAACTCCTGAATGTGGACGGGCGGGGGTGCGGGGCTACAATCGCATACGTCCCGGTCAACCATCCGTATCTAGTCAGCCATGTCTTCTCTTGCAAAGCGCACCGAAACCGTCATGCCGTTCTACGCCGTTGAGATGTTCAAGCAGGCGGCGGCACTTAGCGCACAAGGGCGCGACATCATCAGCCTTGGTATCGGTGAGCCCGATTTTACGGCTCCTCCGCAGGTTGTCGAGACGTTGAACCGGGCGGCCGAAGCCGGTCTGAGTGGCTACACCCCTCCGGCCGGTCTTCCGGTCCTGCGCGAAACCATCGCCCACCACTATGCTGAAAGCTATGGCGCGGCGGTTGACCCTTCCCGTATTGTCGTGACCTCGGGCGCTTCAGGTGCGCTGCTTCTGGCAGCCATGGCCCTGGTCGACCCAGGCGACGAAGTGCTGCTGCCGGACCCTTGCTACCCGGCAAACCAGAACTTCATCCTTGCGGCCGGCGGCGTTCCCCGCCTCATTCCCACCCATGCCGAACAGCGCTTCCACTTGTCGGCGGAAGATATTCGCCAGCACTGGAGTGAGCGTACCAAGGGCGTGCTGATTGCCTCACCCAGCAACCCGACTGGCACAAGCATGGAGCGCGAAGCGCTGCGCGAGCTGGTGGCTGAAGTCCGGGCCCGTGGCGGTTTCATCATCATGGATGAAATCTACCTGGGGCTCTATTACGAAGACACGCCGGTCAGCGCCCTGACGCTCGACGACGACATTGTCATCATCAATAGTTTCTCAAAATACTTTCACATGACCGGCTGGCGGCTGGGGTGGCTGATTGCACCCGAGTGGATGCTCCCCGCTCTGGACAAACTCGCGTCCAACCTTTGCATCTGCGCCCCTAGCCTTGCGCAGCATGCGGCCATCACCTGCTTTGAACCTGAAGTGCTGTCCATCTTCGAAAAACGCCGGCTGTCCTTCAAGCAGCGCCGCGATTACCTGTTACCAGAGCTCGAACGAATGGGCCTGCATGTGCCAGTTAAGCCGGACGGCGCCTTCTACATCTACCTTGATATCAGCCGGTACAGCCAGAACAGCGATGATTTTGCCCAGCAACTGCTGCACGGCCCGGGCATAGCCACCGTCCCGGGGCGCGATTTCGGCCCGGCGCATGCTGCCACAAGCCTCCGGCTTTCCTATGCAACCCGCCTGGACCGCCTGCAAGAAGCAGTCAGCCGTCTGGAGGTCTGGCTGCCGCAGTTGGCGACGGCTGAGTCCCTGTAGCGCTCAGGTTCAACGCCTGACCGGAATGCCCGACGCCAAGGCAATGCGCCGCTGCTCAGCGAGCACCTTGGCGCCGTAGCCGCCATCATTCGGGCCGGTCGCCCCGACATAACACGCCAGCCCTCGCTCGATGGAGCCGCGGCGGTCAATGCAGTCACGCAAAATGCGCGAACCCACGCGCATATTGGCAATGGGGTGGAGGGCGGCGATCGTGCCGTCGGAGAATTCCGTGAATTTTTCCTTATGAACGCGGGTCATCACCTGCATCAACCCCTGCGCGCCTACATGACTTTCAGCGTAGGGGTTGTAGCGGGATTCAATCGCGATCACCGCCAGAATGAGTTGCGGGTCGAGATCCATCTCCCTCCCCACCACAAAGGCGGCATTGATCAGCGCTCCGGCGACGCTGGAAGCAATGCGGTATTTACGAGCCAGATACTTCCGCAAGGCATCTTCCTGAGCAGCGGTAATACCTTCCACCCTGCCTTGCCGCGCTGAATCCTTGAGAAGCCTAGCGAAATTGATGGCCTCCTCGCGTATCTCCTCGGCACTTCTGGGAGATTCACCCCGCTGCGCCGCCTGGCGCGGAAGCACCGCAGTGCCGCTCAAGCTTTCCAACAGGGACAGATTCTCGTCATCGATGGCCAGCATGGCGAACAGGACGTCATCCATATTGGCCGGGCGCAAGGCCATGATCAAGGACTGGTGAATCTGCCCAAGCTGGCTGCGCAGTGGGGCCATAGTGAAGACGAGCGCCAGAGTGACAAGCACGGCAATGCCAAGATAGATGGCGCATACGTTCAGGAGTTCCGCGAGACGGTTCGCGAGCGCACGAACGAAGCGCGCAGCTGGGCCGGCGTCCGTGCGGTGCGGCTCAGTATTGCTTCGCAAGTGGGTGCGCCAGTGCTCCGGCACCGGCATCTCGGCGGCGTGCGAGCGACGTCCGCCGCCGTCTGGACGCGCCGTATCCTGGTCGGCTGCCATGGCTTCTCCCTGAAAACAGTGCCCCGGAATGTTAACCTTGCCTCTCATAAAGACTGTAACCGGAATTGCTGGCACCCGTGAAATACCGCGACCTCAGAGACTTCATTCAGCAGCTTGAGAGAAGGGGCGAGCTGAAGCGCATTGCGCAGCCCATTTCTACCCGGCTGGAAATGACGGAAATCAGCGACCGCGTGTTGCGCAAGGCGGGCCCGGCGCTGTTGTTCGAGCAGGCCGTTCATGAAGATCGGCCGGCCGACATGCCTGTTCTGGCTAACTTGTTCGGCACGCCGCAACGCGTGGCATGGGGCATGGGCGCCGAAGACGTTTCCGCGCTACGCGATATCGGTCATTTGCTGGCCAGCCTGCGCGAACCTGAAGCCCCCCGCAATTTGCGCGAGGCCATCGGCACGGTTAACACGCTGAAATCAGCACTCTGGGACATGAGCCCCAAACGCATCCGGGGGCCGGCTTGTCAGGAAGTGGTTCTGGAAGGCGAAGATGTCGATTTGTCCCGCATTCCGCTGCAGCACTGCTGGCCAGAGGACGTCGCTCCCCTGCTGACCTGGGGGCTGACCATCACGCGTGGCCCGCGTGCGCGGCGACAGAACCTCGGCATCTACCGGCAGCAGCTGATCGGCCCAAACAAGCTCATCATGCGGTGGCTGTCGCACCGCGGCGGTGCGCTGGACTTTCGTGACCACTGCCTGGCCAACCCCGGCCAGCCCTTCCCTATTGCGGTAGCGCTCGGGACAGACCCGGCCACCATTCTGGCCGCCGTGACACCGGTACCGGACAGCCTTTCCGAATATCAGTTTGCGGGGCTGCTGCGGGGCTCGCGAACTGAAGTTGCGAATGCCCTGGGCAGCGACCTGTCCGTGCCGGCCTTTGCGGAAATCGTCCTGGAAGGTCATATTCTTCCGGCCAATGACCCGCGCGCTCGCGCTCCGCAGGTGCCAGACGGAGCACCGCCGCCACCACGTAGCGACTATGAAATGGCATTGGAAGGTCCATATGGTGACCATACTGGCTACTACAACGAGCAGGACTGGTTCCCGGTATTTACGGTTGAACGCATCACCATGCGTCGCAACCCCATTTACCACAGCACTTATACGGGCAAACCGCCTGATGAACCTGCAGTGCTGGGTGTGGCCTTGAACGAAGTCTTCGTTCCCCTGCTTCAACGCCAGCTGCCGGAAATCACCGACTTCTATCTGCCTCCCGAAGGGTGCAGCTACCGTCTGGCCGTAGTGTCAATACGGAAGCAGTACCCAGGCCATGCCAAGCGCGTGCTATTCGGCATCTGGAGCATCCTACGCCAGTTCATGTACACGAAATTCATCATCGTGGTGGACGACGATGTGGATATTCGTGACTGGAAAGAAGTGGTGTGGGCAATGACCACACGCATGGACCCGGTACGTGACACCGTGTTGGTGGAGAACACGCCCATTGACTACTTGGATTTTGCCTCCCCGGTATCCGGCTTGGGCGGCAAGATGGGCATGGATGCCACCAACAAATGGCCAGGCGAGACCGACCGCGAATGGGGCCGCCCCATCGTCATGCGTGACGATGTGCGCAAACGGGTGGATGCTATCTGGAGTTCACTAGGGCTCTGAACACGCAAAATAGCCGCCGGCAGTCATTCTGCGCGGCGGCTACGTTTCAGAACTGCCCTTTCCTAACCTTTCCAAGCCCGCTACGAGGCTCCTTCCGCAACCTGCTACTTCCTCAGATTGCGTGAGGCCTGCCAAGCCAGAACGGCGCCGGCAGCCAATTTCCACCAGCGTATCTTTTGCCTTGCCGCTTTGGATAGCAATGCCGTACCCATTGACAACACCATGGGATAGCGCCGGCTGAAAGAGAAGGCTTGCATGAGAAGATCGGACGGCGGCTTGCGGCGCCCCCCGCTTCCCAGACGCGGCATGAAGGTTTCCAGCAGACCGCGTGGCGTCAGAGATTGGCCAAGGCTCTGCACGTTATGGACGACGCTCTGCCGCTCTATGGCAGCGCGCGCCCTGAGCAGTTCTATGCGAACGGCTCTATCGCGAGAGGAATTTCGGCGACTCATGGGCGATCTCCCGGAGGCGGCATCCATTCTGGCGGAACTGAGCGAGATGAGGGCTCCTTCAGACGTTCCATCAGTTCAATGTCGCGCCGCAATTCGTCCAGCGTGGCAGAAAACGGCGCTTCACCCCCAGTGGCGCGGCTACGTGCCGCCACTAACATGCCGACTCCCAGCGCAAAATAAATGAAGGCCAGCACGCCCAAAGCGACGTAACGGTCTTCCGTCGGCCAGAAGTACAAGGCAATCGTAGTCGTGAATACCAACAGGGCCAGGATCAGGAAGACGATGGCGCCCAGCGCAAGCACGAGCAAGGCCAGCACATTAGCCTTCTGCTCCTGCGCTTCGAGCGTGAAAAGCTCGAAGCGGGTGCGCAATATGGAGAGCAGCGAGACGGCGAGCCCGCCTACGGCTTCACGTAATGCCATAGGATGAGCTTCAACGGCGGCAGATGAGCGCGCCGATCAGCACGCCGACCAAGCCCGCCACACCAACGGCGCGCCAGGGGTTGTCATGCACGTAGTCATCCGTGGCCCTCACGGCGCGCTTTCCACGAAGCATCAACTCATCCTGCGTGGAGTAGAGATGCTCGCGAGTCCGACGCAAGCTCCGCATGGCGCTGTCACGCAACTCTTCAGCTTTTTCCCCTGTTGCTTCAGCGGCCTGCTGCAACATGCGTTCCGCTTCATCCAGGCTGTCTTTGACTTTCTGGACGAATTCCTCTTCTCGTTCGCGGATATCTTTCTCGTTCATGTGACAACTCCTTAGTGTGGTCTTACTTCGATTAGCAAGCCGTGAACAAGCAGGCAAACCGTGTACCTGCCATAAAGAAAAGAACTAAGTGTGTTTCTGCTTTGTCCCGAAAATCCGGTCACCTGCATCGCCCAGGCCGGGAATGATGTAGCCGTTTTCATCCAGGTGACTATCTATTGATGCCGTGTAAATGTGCACATCGGGGTGATGCTTCTCTACCGCAGCAATACCTTGCGGGGCGGCAACGAGAACCAACGCCCGGACATTGCGGCACCCCGCCTTTTTGAGAAGGTCGATTGTGGCCACCATGGAGCCGCCGGTGGCCAGCATAGGGTCGACAATCAGCGCCAGGCGCTGATCTAGCTGCCCCACCAGGCGTTCAAGATAGGTTTGCGCCTCAAGGGTCTCTTCGTTGCGGGCAATACCGACAGCGCTGACCTTCGCGCCCGGAATCAGGGTGAGCACTCCTTCCAGCATGCCGATGCCCGCGCGCAAAATAGGCACAACCGTGACCTTCTTGCCGGCGATTTTCTCAACATCCAGCGGCCCTCTCCAGGTTTCTATCGTCATGGGTTCCAAGGGCAGGTCCTTGGAAGCCTCGTATGTCAGCAGGGCCGCAATTTCCTGGGACATTTCCCGAAAATTCTTGGTGCTGAGATCTGCCCGGCGCATCAGGCCGAGCTTGTGACGGATAAGAGGGTGACGGATTTCATGTACTGGCATCTGCGGGGTTCCTGCAATGACGATGACGATACGTCTGCATTATGCCCCGACTTTTCCCTGCCCGGACTTGTCGCCGGACAAATATCAGCGTTTCGCCAGCCACTCCACGACAGTATCGAGAAACTTGCCTGTGCCAGGTGCGCGCTCATGGTTGACCAGCGCCACCAGGACATAGCGCCGGCCACTCGCGCCAAGCACATACCCGGCGAGGGCGCGCGCATCACGCAAAGTGCCCGTCTTCAAATGTGCCACCCCTTTCACTTCTTCGGCGCGCATGCGGCGCCGCAAAGTGCCGTCAACTCCGGCAATGGCCAGCGAAGACATGAACTCTGGCATTAGTGGTGAGCGCCAGGCGAGCTCGAGCATGCCAGAGAGCCCCTCTGCAGTGAGGCGTTCAGCCCGCGACAGCCCGGAGCCATTTTCGAGCACCCACCCGGAAATGTTCACCCCCTGTTCGCGCAGCAAGTTCAAGGCAGCTGCAGCACCGGTACGCGGCGTAGCGCCGTCCGCCCCCTGCTCCGCCCCAAGCGTCAGCAGCAGCATGCGCGCCATGACGTTATTGCTTTGCTTGTTGATGAGGCGAATGGTGTCTGCAAGGGTTTCGGAGTCGTGCCAGGCCAGCAGACGAGCATTGCCGGGCACCCTGCCCTCTGTGATTCCACGACCCAGCGTGCCGCCAAGTTCCTTCCACAACATGCGGAACAGGGCTTCAAAGTGCATT
>JAJUJD010000241.1 GCA_029267315.1 Alcaligenaceae bacterium | reverse complement strand
TGAACTTCGCGTCTGGCGGCTATGGCACCTCGACGCACATGGCGGGCGAGATGTTCCGTCGGGCTACAGGGCTCGACATTGTTCATGTGCCCTACCAGGGGGTTGCGCCGGCCATGACGGCCTTGCTCGGCGGGCAAGTCGACATGTACTTCGGCGGCACCACCACCGGCTTGCCGCATATCCAATCAGGGAAACTGCGCGCGCTTGCAGTGACTGGTGAGCAAAGCAGCCCGCTGCTGCCCGACGTTCCCACCTTTGTGTCCCGCGGCATTCAAGGCGTGAACGCCGATACTTTCTGGGGGATCTACGCCCCGGCCAAAACGCCCGACGCTGTCATTGAAAAACTCAATGCCTTTTACACCGCCGCCCTGAAGGATCCCACAGTGCAGCAACGTACCAAGGAACTGGGTCTGACTCTGATCGGCAACGATGCGGCGGCTCATACGGCTCAGATGCGCGAAATGATCGATTCATGGTCCAAGTTCGTTAAAGACGCAGATATTCGACTCGAGTGATGCCATGAGTGACCGACTTTCGCAGGTATGCCTGTCTTTCGACTTTGATGCGATTTCCGTGTGGCTGGCACGGGGCATGAGCAGTCCCACTCCGGTTTCGCGCGGTGAGTTCGGTGCGGTGACAGTGGATCGCATCCTGGAATTGCTTGATCGTCTGGGTCTTCCTTCCACCTGGTTCATACCAGGCCACACGATCGAAAGTTATCCGGAGCAGTGCAAACGCATTCATGACGCAGGCCACGAGATTGGCAACCATGGCTGGACCCATGTTGCACCGAACTTGCTGTCGCGCGAGGAAGAACTGGAGGGTTTGCTGCGCGCGAGCACAGCGATCGAAAAGCTCACCGGTCGCCGCCCGCGAGGGTATAGGTCGCCTTCATGGGACCTGAGCCCCAACACCCTGCGGCTTCTACTGGATCACGGTTTCGAATACGACAGCAGCATGATGGGGCATGACTATCTGCCTTATGCCGTAAGGCAGGGCGATGAGTTTCCCCTGAATGAGCCGGCGCGCTTCGGCGCGCCCACCCGGTTGATCGAAATGCCCGTGAGCTGGACGCTCGACGATTATCCTCACTTCGAATTCGTCAGAGCGGGCCAGAGCATCATTCCGGGGCTAATGAACGCAAATTCGGTGATGGAAAACTGGGTCGAAGATTTCCTCTATTTGAAGGAGAACTTCGACTGGGGAGTCATTACATACACCTTCCATCCTTTCGTCATCGGCCGTGGGCATCGTATGCGCATGCTTGAGCGCTTGCTGCGACGTTTGATTGACGAAGGGGCGACTTTCCGTCGAATGGAAGAAGTGGTGGACGAATATCGCCAGCGCCAAGCCTGAGCGCTTCAGACCAAGTTAGAAAGAATTTAGGGATAACAATGCAGCATTACTACGAACGGGACGGGGTGCGTCTGAGCTATTACCTGGACGATTTCACCGACCCCTGGACAGAAGCACCGACCCTCCTGCTGTTGCATGGTGCAATGGCCAACGCTCAACGGTTCTATTCCTGGGTGCCGGGCCTGTGTCGGCATTTCCGTGTGGTAAGGGCGGACCTGCGCGGTCATGGCCTGTCAGAAGTGCCACCTCCAGACAAGCCCCTGGACCTACAAGTTTTGACGGATGATATTTCGGCGCTGCTGGACCACTTGGGGCTGGAACGCGTACACATTGCGGGAAATTCTGCGGGAGGGTACGTGGGACAGCATTTGGCCATGCAGCAACCTGAACGCGTTGAAACCCTGGCGCTATTCGGTTCTGCACCCGGGCTGCGCAACAGTCAGGCATCGACCTGGCTGGAGCGGGTTGCCAAGACCGGTCTGCGCCAGTTCCTCGCAGATACGATTGATGACCGCTTCCCGCCCCACTTGGTTGGGACGCCTCGCTGCGAACAGTTTCTTGACGCGCTGTGTCAGCACGATATGGACTACATCGGCCGTTTCGTGGGGTACATGGCGCAGCAGGAATGGGGCGATCAGCTTCATCGCATCAAGTGCCCCACACTGGTTGTGATACCGGGGGCCGGCCGGATTGGTGGCATGGACGCTTATCAGCCCATGCGCGAGAACCTTCCGCGTGGCGAAATCCTGGTGTATGAAGGTGAGCGCCACAGCATTTGTGAGTATCTGCCAGATCGCTGTGTGGCCGATTTGCGCAGTTTCATCGCACGCCATGGGGGGCCGGCTTGGCCGTGAACGGTAACCCGTCGTGTCCTGCTCGGCCAGCCCAACGGGCGGGGCGCCTTGCCGGCCGTGTTGCGCTCATCACGGGCGCAGCCGGCGGCATAGGCAGCGCGACCGCGCTCATGTTTTCGCAGGAGGGCGCACGGGTTGCGCTGATGGATGTCGATACGGATGGGCTGAATGCACTTGCTACCCGCATTGCTGAAGAGGGCGGCCAGGCCCTGGTCATACCTGGGTCCGTGGCGGACGAGTCCTCAGTGCAACATGCCGTCAGGCGCACGGAGGAATACTTCGGCAAACTGGATTCCTTATTCAACACGGCCGGTGGGTCCAGGCCGGAAGATTCCTCAGTTGTCACTATGCCGCTCAGCGTATGGCACGACACACTGCAACTGGATTTGCTAGGCTCGATGCTGTGCTGCCGCCATGCTTTGCCCGCCATGGTGCGTGCTGGTGGAGGCACCGTCGTCAATATGTCCTCCGGGGCCGCCCTGAGGGGGACGTTCTCCGGCCACGCCTATACGGCAGCCAAAGGTGCGATCGTCTCGCTGACCCGGGCTCTGGCCGGTGAATACGCCGCGGCAGGCGTACGCGTCAATGCCATATGT
>JAJUJD010000076.1 GCA_029267315.1 Alcaligenaceae bacterium | reverse complement strand
TGCATAACTGGCGCTGGCAATTTCGGCGCGGCGACTTTGGGCCCATCACCGAAGGTCCGGTCTTGCTGCCAGTGCAGATTAAAGCCATGTCGGCGCAAGCGCAGCCCCAACCGGCCAACGTAATTGACGGCCAAGATCGCTGCGTCAGCTCAGGGCACATTGAGCTGATCTTCCCCGACGCACGCGTGGTGGTCCATGGGGCGGCCGATCTGCCCACGCTGCGCTGCCTCGTCCAGGCGCTACGAGAATGATGGGCTTACCGGCAGGAACCCGCGTCTGGCTGGCGGCCGGTGCGACCGATATGCGTCGTGGCTTCGATGGCCTGGCGGCCATTGTGCAGTCCAAGCTTGCAGAGGATCCCTTCAGTGGTCACGTGTTTGTGTTCCGTGGCCGTAAAGGGGATCGCATCAAGGTACTCTGGTGGAGCGGCGATGGCATGTGCTTATTAGCCAAGCGGCTGGAGCAAGGCCATTTTGTCTGGCCTCAAGCCGAATCGGGCTCGGTGTGTTTAACGCCGGCACAGTTGTCGATGCTGCTTGAAGGCATTGATTGGCGCAGGCCTCAGCGCACGCATCGGCCCACACGCGTTTGAGGCATCTATGATGCTTGCAAACCCGCATATTTATTGGGTTTAAGCGCACTTTTAGTGGCGGTTATTTGATAAAATGGGAGCCATGCAAAACGCTGCCGCCACTATGACTGACACCACTGCCTTGTTGGCGGTGATCAGGGCGTTGCAGCAAGAGAACGACTACTTGCGGTTGCAGTTAGCCAAAGCTCGACGTGAGCGCTTCGGGCGTAGCAGTGAACGGGCGGGCGACTTATTGGCTCAGTTGCCGTTGTTGCTTGGTGACGTGACCGTAGCAGAATCTCCAGCCCATGTCGTCGATCCCCATAAGCCCACCCCCAAGAAGCAGACTCGGCCCTCTCAGCGTCATAGCTTGCCCGAGTTTCTACCTCGCGAAGAGCATGTGCTTGCGGCGAATGACTCGTGCGACTGCCCGGCATGCGGCGGTACGCTCAAGTTCCTGGGTGAAGACGTTAGCGAAACCTTGGAATTCATTCCCGCCAGCTTTAAGGTCGTTCGTACCGTGCGGCCCAAGCTGGCGTGCGGGCGTTGCGACACCATTGTGCAAGCGGGTGCACCGTCTCGGCCGATTGCTCGCGGCTTGGCGGGCCCGGGCTTGCTGGCGCAGGTACTCGTGGCCAAGTATTGCGACCATCAACCGCTGTATCGCCAAAGCGCGATCTATGCCCGGCACGGTGTAACGCTGTCGCGCTCGACCTTGGCCGATTGGGTGGCCGGCAGCAGTCAATTGCTGCGCCCATTGGTGCAGGCGCTGCATCGCTATGTCATGGGTGGCAACAAGGTGCATGCTGACGATACCCCGGTGCCTGTGTTGGCGCCAGGCCGTGGCAAGACCCGCACCGGGCGTTTGTGGACGTATGTGCGCGATGACCGAGCCGCAGCGAGCGAGCAACCGGCGGCAGTGTGGTTCGGATACTCACCGGATCGCAAAGGTGAACATCCCCAGCGGCACCTTAAAGACTTCCAGGGCATCGTTCAGGCCGATGGGTATGCCGGGTTCAATGCCCTGTACGACAGTGGCCGGGTCAAAGAAGCGGCTTGCTGGGCCCATGTTCGACGCAAGTTCTACGATATTGCCGAGCAACAAAGCAGCCCCGAGGCCTTGCATGCTCTCGGGCGCATTGCTGAACTGTATGCGATCGAAGCACAAGTGCGGGGCGGATTGCCCGAGGTGCGACGCCAGGCGCGTCAGGCACGTGCGGGCCCTCGACTGGACGCACTGCACGACTGGCTGCATAACACCTTACGATCCGTCTCACGCAAGTCCGACTTAGCCGGGGCTATCCGCTATGCGCTCGCTCGCTGGGCTGCCTTAACGCGTTATGTAGACGATGGCCGCATCGACATCGATAATAACGCAGCCGAGCGGGCACTGCGTGTGGTCGCCCTTGGACGTAAGAATTATCTATTTGCCGGATCCGATGCAGGCGGCCACAGCGCTGCGTCTATTTATAGCCTGCTTGGTAGCGCGGCTCTGAACGGCATTGAACCCATGGCTTACTTGCGTGAGGTGCTGGCCCGTATCGCCGAGCATCCCGTGAATCGAATCGACGAATTGTTGCCATGGAATCTAAACTCACACTGCACCGCTCTGGCTTGCGCCGCGTAACCTCTGACAAGCTCACAGTCTTAGGCGGTGAGGCTCTAGTCTTGCGCATTGAGCTGCGTGACAGCGTTCCGCTGATCTACCGAACGATTCTGGTGCCGGCCAACATCACCTTGCGTAAGTTGCACGTGACCTTACTCTGGGCCATGGGGTGGCAAGGTGGGCATTTGCATGAGTTCATCATCAACGGCACGCACTACGGTGAGCCCGACCCTGACTACCCCGAGCACGATCTAAAAAACGAGCAACGGGTTCGTTTGGGAAAAGCGTTAGGAGGTGCGCGCACCTTCGACTATCTTTACGACTACGGCGATGCCTGGTGGCATCGCGTCACGCTGGTAGAACGGACTCAATTCGAAGGTCCTCTGGACTCTCCATGGTGCTTGGATGGCGCTAACGCTTGCCCGCCCGAGGATGTGGGCGGCATCCCCGGCTACGAAGACTTCCTTGAGGTCATGGCCAATCCCTCGCACCCGGGATACGCCCAGATGGTGCAGTGGTGCGGTGGTTCCTTCGACCCAAGCGCCTTCGATCTACACGAGGTCAACCAGCGCCTGAGGGAAATTCAGCTGTAGCGCAAGACGGTGCTGAGCGGACGCTTACCCCACGCCAAAATCAGCAGAACAACTATTGGCAGAGAAATTTTCGGCGGCTGCGCGTGAAGAAACCGCCGTAGATGAAGAAACCGGACGCCCCTACCGTATAAACTTCGCCGTCACATCATGGGGCGCCGGTAAACAATTGACTCTGTGGCATACGCTTGATACGGCCCCGCGAAGAATTGCACACAAGGGCCTGATGCAGCGTCGGGAACAGATGGTTGGCGATGCAGTCTCTCTTTCTGACGACGCGCTGCGTTGGAATCGGCTACACCCGGATGAAGATCCTATTCAAATACCATTGGACTTTGAGTTCGATGTTCTTCTTAGGCGCAGCGCGCCGCCAGACGATCAAGTCGAGGCAGCCTAATCGCCCGGGTCAGATCCGCCCTCCAATCCCTCCACCAACCCGCCCCGGCGGGTTTTCTTTTGCCTACACGCGATGCGTCTTGAGCCAGTCGCGAAGCGCGCTATTCATCCGAGTCTGCCACCCTTCGCCCCCTGCCTTAAACGCTTCGACGATATCGGCGTCATAACGCACGGTCAGTTGAACCTTGGGAGAATCACTCTTTGGGCGCCCCACTCGCCGCAGATGCTTCAGGTCGGCTGCGCCCAACTCGTAGGTATCAGAATCGGAGGCAATGCCACGATTGATGGCCGCGTCCTCTTCTGGCGTCGGAATGATGGTTCCTTTTTTAAGTTTGGGCATAAAAGTTCACCTCTCTCTTGTTAGCCTTACGCAGGCTGATAATACGTCGGCCTCCGTCTCGATCCACATAGACGACGACATATAGCCGAAGCTCGATATAGCCGATAGAAACCTTTCTGGTTTCCCCGTAGGTTCGGCGAACATCTTCCCATGTAACCGCCTCATCCCATTCGAACTCGGCTGCGAGGCCCAAACTGACACCATGCTTAGCTTGGTTCTCTCTGTCTTTAGCGGAATCAAAGGTGATGTCCATCTAATTATTGTAGTTACATAAACACATCAAAGCAAGGAATATTTGTAGCTACAAGATTGCAATCCCACGCGAGGTTTCTTTTGCCTGCCCCATTTGAGTGCGGCCTATCCATCCGATGATTATCGGATCATCATCCCATCGATATGCCAGCCACTCGCTACGCCGTACTGAACGACGTGGTGAAAGCGGTCACCCCCGACCAAATGAGCTATCAAGTCATCAACTGCGACCAGAGCAGCGAAGACTGGCACCGCATCCGCGCCAGCCGCAGATCTACTCAAAGGCACACTAATATCGGCCACGCTAGACGATCCGCATATCGAGACGTTCCAGCGTCAAGACGGCACCCAAGGCTACAAGCTCGTCGGTAGAATCAGCGCTATCGAGTTTGCCAGCCGCCCAGACAACGCATCGCAAACACAGCAACAGACTCAACGGAGCCCTGCGCCTGCGCAACGGCAGCAGCAGCAACGCCAGCCAGCGACCAACATCGCGGATAGCGTTGACGATATTCCGTTCTAGCGTCTACGTCAGCACAGCGACTAATCCCGTTAGAGCACCCAAAAATCCAATCCCCAGCCTTACCCAGTAGCCAAATTCTTGACGGCGCTTTCTAGCAGTCTCATGAATACTAGGTAGGACCTCGGCTAGCCCTTCGTCGGTTAGGCATCGCCTATAAGAGCCATCGATTGGAAAATCGATATTTCTGTAAAAATGATCAGGAATGCTGACGCTCAGGCGCCTAGCTAGCCGACCAATCCGGGCCGACTTCAATGCCAATAAAATAGTCCTCATAAAAAAATGGCTCGCTCGCATCCAGCGTTTCAAGAGGCCCCATGGCGGCCTGCATCGAGCCATGCTCTTGCCACGCCTGCCACACTTCCGCGCGCGCCAACCAAATCGTCCATATATTTATGAGTCGCTGGCGACAGGCATAGGCCCGCTCACTCAAGGTCAAAGACGCGTTTCTGCGGAACACGCCATAACGAGATCGCTTTTTCACTTACCTCTCCTTGCGCCCCATGACCCCGCAGCAATCGTAGGCGCGAATCACCAGCACGACAAGCCGTTGGGACACAAGCTAGACGTGGCGAATCTAGATGACGATCTATTCTGTTTTGGAGCCTACGCTACATCGAGAACCGCAAATCGAAGGTCATCGAGCGGTGCGAACATCTTGCCCCGCTGGGATTCGCGAGGCATCGCAAGTATTAGAGCCCGCGCTCCCGAAAGCGATTCCGCGTCATTCAGGCCCCAACGCTCCAAAAACGCTGCGGCTGAAGCAGAACCGATTACGAAGCTAATGCCGCCTCTGATAGACAAAACAGACCATTTTACCAGCGCGCGTGGCGTCTCACTTATCTGATGACTCGCGTTTCTCATCGCAACGCATGTCTACTACCTCAGGGTTTTCCAGAACCGCGGCACCAAATGGGAATTTCTTGCTTGACATGAAAAACTGATCGTAATTAAATCTCTTATATTGAGATTTATGACACAACACTTCCCATTAGCCAGGCAACCAGGAAATCCCCACTTATGAAGCTCATCAGCTACGAACGCCACGGCAGCCACGGCTTCGGCGCCATAACTCAAGGCGGTATCGTCGATTTGGGCGTCGCGCTCAATAACCGATATGCCGACTTGAAAGCTCTGATCGCAGCCGATGCGATCAAAGAAGCTGAACAGGCTGTGGCAGGCCGCAAAGCCGACTTCCCCGAAGACAGCGTCACCTTCCTGCCGGTCATTCCCCAACCGGGCAAGATCTGGTGCTGCGGACTCAACTACGACGAGCACGTACGCGAAACCAATCGTGAAGTCACCGAAATGCCCACCTTCTTTTTGCGCGTCGCAGATTCGCAAGTGGGCCAGGGCCAAGCTATTCCGGTGCCCCAGGAGTCAACCCAACTGGATTACGAAGGAGAAATCGCCGTCATCATCGGCAAACCTGGCCGGCGCATCGCCGAGGCCGCTGCTTTCGACCACATCGCCGGCTACAGCTGCTACAACGACGCCACCATTCGCGATTGGCAACGCCATACCCAACAATGGGGGCCGGGAAAGAACTTCTGGCGCACGGGCGGCTTCGGCCCCTGGATGGTCACGGCAGACGAAATACCCGCTCATACGCAGCTAACTCTGGTCACTCGCCTGAATGGCCAGGAAATGCAGCGGGCCACCACTGACATGATGATTCACAGTATCCAGCGCCAGATCGCGTACGTTTCCGCAATTGCGCCCTTGCAGCCCGGCGACGTCATCGTTACCGGCACCCCCGGCGGTGTCGGAGCCCGCCGCCAGCCCCCCGTCTGGATGAAGCCCGGCGATGTTGTCGAAGTGGAGATCGACAAGGTAGGTGTATTACGCAACCCCATAGTGTCCGAAGCTTGATTGCTTCGAACCCCATCGGCTGGTTCGAGCGCGGGTCAATAAGAACACTACCCGCGCACGCAACCCAACAATTCAATTTACGGCATAGCCCGCCACCAGGAGACAACATGAAACCCATCTGCCTCACGCGCCGCCACAGCTTGATAGCTGCAGCCCTGCTGACTGCCAGCGCCCTAATGCCCGCCGTGGCCGCAGAAGCGGCAAAGCTGCGATTTTCAAGCTTTGAGCCCCCCATGGCGAAAATCACATCGGAAGTCCTGACCCCTTTCGCCAAGAACGCCAGCGAGGCCTCCAGCGGTACCCTTGAGATCTCCATGTTCGCCGGCGGCACGTTGGGCCGCAACCCGGCACAACAGCTCAAGCTGGTCACCGACGGCGTGGCCGACCTTGCTTGGGTGGTGCTGCCGTACACGCCCGGACGCTTTGACGACGCCGACGTGGTGGGCTTGCCCTTCGCTACCGAAACGGCAATCGAGGGCAGTCTGGCCCTGCAGCACATGTTTGACAACGGTGAGCTAGGCGGGTTTGACGATCTTAAGGTGTTGGCTATCGCAGCCACATCGCCCGTCACCATCCACGCCAACAACCCAGTCAACCAACCTTCTGACATGCAAAGCAAGCGTGTCCGCGTTTCGGGCGACATTCCCACCCGCATGGTCGAGCTGCTGGGCGGCGCTCCGGTTCAAGTGGGTGGCGGCCAGATCGCGGAAGCCTTGTCGCGTGGCGTGGTTGACATGACCCTGAATAACTGGGGCTTCGTCGGCGACTTCAAGGTGGACCAGGTCACTTCCCACCATCTCAACGTGCCGCTTGGGGCGGTCGCAGTGGGCGTGGTCATGCGTAAAGACCGTTATGAGGCGCTGCCTGCCGAAGCCCGCGCAGCCATCGACCGCTTCAGCGGCGAACTGCTATCAAAACAAATTGGCCAGGCTTTTGACGCCCAGCAGGAAGAGGTCCTGGGCAAAGTACAGAAATCTACCCGCAATACCGTCGTCCTGCCAGATGAGGCCACCGTCAATTCGTGGAAAGAGGCCGTAACGCCTGTTATTGACGATTGGCGCAAATTGGACCCCAAGCACGAAAGCCTCTACGAATCGTTCACTGCCAATGTCAAGAAAGTCCGCTCGGGCGGCTAATGTTGCAACGCGTGGGGGTGTAGCCATGATAATCACGCTTCATCGCAGGGCCGCCTGGTTTGCAGAGGCCCTGGCCGGACTCGCAGTCTTCGGCTTATTGATACTTGCAGCCGTCACCACCGGCGACATCCTCATGCGGTATTTGTTCGCCACGCCTATTCGGGGTCTGACCGATCTGACCATGGTAGCTGCCGCAGCCTTACTGGCTGCGTGCATGCCGCACGTAGTCGCCTCACGCGGCAATATCTCGGTTGATTTCGTGGGCCGCAGCCTGGGTACGCACGCCCTGAAGGCGCTGAACTTATTCGGCGCCGTGGTTACTGCTCTTTTCTTCGCCGTCATGGCATGGCAATGCGCGTTATACGCGCTTGACATGTATCAGGCAGGCGAAGCCATGCCCACTTTGCGATGGCCCGTATGGCCTTGGTGGACGGCGGTTGCCGTCTTTACCTTGCTGACAGCACTGGTTGCCCTGGCCACATTGACAGACCCCTCCACGTCCTGAACTTCTGGACCCTCTGATTAGCCGAAGTTTCGGCGGACGCCGTTCGTCCATCGCCCGGAAAAAAAATGAACGATCCCGTAATTCTTACCTTGCTGGGGCTGGCCGCCACATTCGCGCTATTGCTGTTGCATGTGCCCGTAGGCATTGCCATGGGCATCGCAGGAGTGGTCGGATTCGCAGCCCTGGCCGGCCCCTCTCCGGCACTGGCCATGATCGCTTCCGAAGTGGCCGTTACTCTTTCTTCGCTGGATCTGCTTACCATTCCGCTGTTCATCATGATGGGCGCTTTTGCCAACGTTGCGGGCCTATCCGAAGATCTGTATCGCCTAGCTTACGCCCTGATCGGCCATCGCCGCGGAGGGTTGGCGGCGGCCACCATCAGCGGCTGCGCAGGCTTTGGGGCAGTTTGCGGCAGCTCGGTCGCCACCACCGCGACCTTCGGCTGGGCCGCGCTGCCCTCCATGCGCAAACGCGGCTATGAACCCGGATTCTCCGCCGCCACCGTCGCGGCCGGGGGCACGATGGGCACCCTTATTCCGCCCTCGTCCGCCATGGTGGTTTATGCGGTGCTGGCGCAGGAACTCATCGTCACCATGTACATAGCGGCCCTTCTACCCGCACTGCTTGCCGTACTGATGCAATACGGGGCAATCGCCATTTATTCCCGCTGTTATCCTCTACATGCACCTATTGGACCGAAAGCGCCCATGAACGAACGGCTGCATGCTTTGGCTCAAAGCTGGCAAGTGATATTACTGGCCCTTATCGTTGTGGGCGGCATGGTTGGCGGCGCATTCACTGCCACGGAAGCCGCCGCCGTTGGGGCCGCCATCGCTTTCGTATTTGCCTTGATGCGCGGCGCCCTGACACTGACAGGTTTGCGCCGCGCCCTGACCAGCACCGCATCCACCTCGGCCATGATTTATGTCCTGCTGATTGGTGCGTCGCTGTTCGGCTATTTCGCGGCCGTCACTCAAACCCCCCGTGTGCTGGTCGAGGCCGTTGAAGGCTCTGGAATACCGGTGTGGGCCGCAATGTGTCTAATCCTGTTGGTGTTCATCGTGGCCGGCGCTTTTTTCGACGAACTGGCCGCCATGGTCATTGCCATGCCCTTCGCGCTTCCGCTGGTAATCAGTTGGGGATTCGATCCTGTCTGGTGGGGGGTGATCAACATCGTCATTATCGAAATCGGTCAACTCACGCCGCCTTTGGGTATGAACGTCTTCGTGGTGCACGGCGTTGCGCCGGACATACCTTTCTCAAAAATCTATCGTGGGGTGTTGCCTTACCTTGCGTCCAGCTTCCTGCGGCTGGGCATCCTCATGGCCTTCCCCATGCTGGTGCTGTGGCTTCCCTCTGTATTAAGTTGAGATTTCCATCATGAGTCGCAATTCTGCTTCAAACCAAGAAACAAATGGCGTTGACCACCTATATGACGTGGCCATCGTCGGATACGGGCCTGCTGGCGCCACGCTAGCCAACCTGCTGGCGCTGCGCGGGCTGAGCGTGCTTGTGCTGGAGCGCGAAGCAGACGTGTTTCCCTTGCCTCGTGCCATACACTTTGACGGCGAAGTGATGCGTGTATTCCAGACCATAGGCATCGCCGATGCGCTGGAGCCATCGCTGGTGGTGGCGCCCGGCATGCGCTTCTTGAACGCCGAAGGCAAGATACTGATCGACTGGAAGCGTCCTACCGACGTGGGCCCGCAAGCATGGCGCCCAAGCTATCGTTTCCATCAGCCCGACCTAGAGATCATGCTGCGCGAACGCCTGGCACAATATGACAACGCCCATGTGCGTCTGCGACACGACGTCTTCGCCATCGAGCAACACGCCGACCATGCCCTGCTGCGTGTCGAAAACCTGACCAACGGCCGCTTGTTGAAATTGCGCGCCCGCTATGTGGTGGGGTGCGACGGCGCCCGTTCTCTCGTCCGCAGGCTACTGGATACCGAACTGGAAGACATGAAGTCGCACGAACGTTGGCTGGTGGTTGACGTACTGCTCAAGCGTGACCGTCCCGATCTTGGCGACCACAGCATTCAGTACTGCGATCCGGCCCGCCCCGCCACGTATGTGCGCGGCGCAGGTCAGCGACGCCGCTGGGAGCTCATGATCATGCCGGACGAAGACGCGGCCGAAATGGCGCTCCCGGAAAACATCTGGAAGCTGCTTTCACGTTGGATAACTCCCAAAGACGGCCTGCTGGAACGTCCCGCTGTTTATACCTTCCATTCGGTGGTGGCCAAGGGCTGGCGCAAAGGCCGCATGTTGATCGCCGGTGACGCTGCCCATCAAACGCCTCCCTTCATGGGCCAGGGCTTGTGCGCAGGAATACGCGACGTTGCCAACCTGGGCTGGAAGCTGGCTGAGGTAATTCGTGGACGTGCGTCTGAAGACCTGTTGGACTCCTATGAATCAGAGCGTTCGCCTCATGTGCGAGAATTTATTGAAGCCGCAGTGCGTCTGGGCTCGATCATCCAAACCCGCGACCCCGAAGTCGCCAGGCGCCGCGACGCCGAAATGGCCAACAACCCCGAAATGTTCACTACGCCCAACCCGCAGCTTGGACCAGGCGCCCACAATGGCGACGGCGTGGCGGGCAGGATCGCATTGCAGCCGTTTACCCCGGACGGACGCCGCTTCGACGAGGTTGCCGGCTATCAGTTTTCAATCATCGCGTTGCCCGAGGCTGCCAAAGCGGCCATGACAGGGGCCGGCGGGCAATATGCCGTTCACGTCGCCCATGACGAGCGGACGCGGCATTGGTTGGTGGGCTTGCCCGCCAAAGCAGCTCTGATCCGACCCGACCGCTACATCGCTGCCGTCGGCCAAACGCCTGACGAACTGAAACGCCTCTTTTGCACTGAACACATCGCATTCACATAAGCCACCACACAGAGGACATCATGAGTAGACCCGGCCTTACGTTCAGCCACATCGGCATCTTCGTATACGACATTCCGCTTATGGAGGACTTTTACACGCGGCTGCTGGAATTCACCGTTACAGATCGCGGTGAACTCGAAACACCCAACGGCGCAGTATCTCTTGTATTCATGAGCCGTGATCCCGACGAGCATCACCAGATCGTGCTGGTTTCGGGGCGTCCACCACAGCTGGAATTCAATGTGATCAACCAGATTTCCCTGAAGGCCGACAGCCTTGGGACATTGCGGCTAATGTACCAACGCATGATAGAGTACGGCGCTAACGACATTCAGCCCGCGACCCATGGCAACGCCATCTCTGTCTATGTACGCGATCCCGAAGGCAACCGACTTGAGCTTTACCTTGACCTGCCCTGGTACGTTAACCAGCCGTTTCGCATGCCCGTCGATCTCTCGCTTGACGATGACGCTCTGATGGCCAGCCTCGAACGACATGCGCGTTCTTTGCCCGGGTTCCGGACGCGTAGCGAATGGCGCGCTGAAGTTGCACGCAAGATGGGCATCGCACAAGAGGATTCGTAATGAGCAGCCCCTCTCGGGTTTTCGCGATACTCGAGCTCTTCACCCCCGAACGGCCACTCTGGTCGGCCGACGAAATCAATCAAGAGCTGGCATACAGCCGTCCCACAGGCTATCGCTACGTCAAAGAGCTGGTCGATGCAGGATTTCTGCAAAAGGTCTCGGCGGGCCGCTACGCCTTGGGCGGACGCATTGTCACTCTGGATTACATCCAGCGCCAGACCGACCCCGTGTATGTAGCGGCAGCTCCCATCATGCAACATCTCAGTGACGAAAGCGGTTTCGACGCCGTGCTGTCCCGAATGTTTGGCGGCAAAATCGTAGATACCCACCGAGTTAACGACAGCTCCAGCCTGAGGCTGGCCTATGGCCGCGGGCGCGTACGCCCATTGTTTCAGGGGGCAGCGGCCAAAATATTAGTTTCTCAGCTGCCGCGCCAGCAATTGACACGGCTGTACGAAGCGAACAAGGACGAGGCACGGGCCGCAGGCCTTGGCAACCATTTGTCTGAATTCCGCACACGCTTAAGCCACATCCGCCGCCAAGGATTTTATTTTTCTCTGGGCGAGCTGGAACCTTCGGTAGGCGGCGCCGCAGTGCCCATCATCAGCCCCGACAAAGGCCTGACCGGCGCTCTTGCACTGGTAGGAACAATACCGGGCTTGAAAGCAGCCGGCGAAGATCAATTGCGTTTGTGGCTGGAAGCAGCCGCGGTTCTGATACAAGCACGTTTCGATAAACCAACACCCTGACCTGCATCCCCGCCGTTACCCATGCAAGGCCAATGACCGGCGCAGCTTCCCTGCTATACCTTACGCACCGCAACTTATTCTTGCAGACATGAAACTTTTCGGTTCGCTGACAAGCCCTTACTTGTCGGCCATGTATGCATGCCAATCATTTTCCCGGGGTAAAAGCCATTATCAGTTTGACCGAAAGCGGCCGTACCCCGTTGATCATGTCGCGGATACGGTCCGGGGTGCCCATCTACTGCTATACCCGACACACGGCAACGCAACGACGCGTAGCCTTATTCCGAGGCGTATACGCCATGGCTTTCGACCCTGTCACCATGCCCCCGCTGAACTGGGCAACGTGGCACTGGCGGCCTTGCGCGATAAAGGGCTTATAAGCGCAGGTGACTGGGCGATTCTTACCCGAGGCCGCGTCCTGGATAGCGACCTGGGAACCGACAGCATGGCCTTGATTCGGCTTGAAGAATAATAGGCTACCGAGCATCGTCGGTAAATGGCAATAAAACCTATGTCGCCGCTTTTTTGTTTTTATATCGCAGGCGATGTCGGCGATTGGACGTTTCGCCGGAGACCCCTTGGCCGGGCCCAATCGGCGGGGTTCCCTCGCCGGGCGCCCCTGGCCGGGCGCCGCCATGAACAAAGCCCCTGCATCGTTCGGATGCAGGGGCTTTGAGGTGTAAGAGCCTGACGATGACCTACTTTCACAGGCGAATGCCAACTATCATCGGCGCTAAGGCGTTTCACGATCCTGTTCGGGATGGGAAGGCGTGGGACCACCTTGCTATGGTCGTCAAGCG
>JAJUJD010000234.1 GCA_029267315.1 Alcaligenaceae bacterium | reverse complement strand
TCTGGGTGGAATTGAACCTGGGTATCGAGCTACCTGCGGACGAGCCTCCAAGGCGCGCGAAACCCATGACGCTGGAAGAGGCCAGCTACCGTCTTGCCGAAGATGCGGGCTGCCAGCCTGAAGCCGCTCGCGCCGCCCTGCGCGCCGAACTCGACGCCTACTACGCCAGACTCTACGGCCTCACCGAGGAAGAACTACGCTACATCCTCGACCCCGCCGACGTCATGGGCGAAGACTACCCCAGTGAAACCTTCCGCGTACTCAAGGACAAGGAGCGCAAGGAGTTCGGCGAATACCGCACGCAAAGGCTGGTGCTGGAGGCGTGGCACAGGATTCAGACAGGAGATTTGCACTGATGCTCACACACCTGCACATCAAGAACTTCAAGGCCTGGAAGGACACCGGCCCGATCCGCATTGCTCCGCTAACCGTCATCTTTGGCGCCAACAGTGCCGGGAAAAGCAGCCTCGGGCACTTGCTGCTGGGCCTGAAGCAGACGGCATTGCTGACCGACAGGCGACGTGCCCTGCATTTGGGAGATGCCAACTCGCTGATCGACCTGGGCATGTTTTCGGATTGCCTTTACGGCCATGACCTGAAGTCCAGACTTGAATTCACACTCGGCTGGAAGTTGCCGAATCAGGAGACCTTGCGCGACTCCTTGAGTCCCGGGCGGTCCTATGTTGGAGAGCGCATGCAACTGGAATCGATTCTCCGGTCAGACGCCCGCGGCCTTCCCGAGATAGAGCGATTCCGGTACGAACTGCAAGACAATGAGGGAGCTTGTCAGCTCAGTGTTGAGCATGGTTTCAAAGAGGGAGCCAAATCTGCGTATCTCGAAGCCTCGCCGTTAAGGCTAGTGATGAAGCAGGGACGCAAATGGCCTATCGAAGCGCCCGAGAAATTTTATCGATTCTCCGAAGTAACCCTTGCGCGTTACCAGAACGCCGATTCGTTCAGCCAGTTCCCGCTGGAAGTGGAGCGCCTCCTCTCCGATTTTACCTATCTCGGTCCGCTGCGCGACCATCCACGCAGGACGTATTCATGGGCGGGCGACGCCGTTCCGGACGTAGGGCACAAGGGCGAATTCGCCATTGCAGCATTGCTTTCGGCAACGAACGAGAACCGGCGGCTGAACCGGGGTTACAGAAGAAAGATGTCGAGATTCGATACCTTCATTGCGGAATGGCTACGCGACATGGGCGTGATCGAAAGTTTTTCCGTCAAGCCGCTCGGCAAGGGAAGGAAGGAATATGAAGTTCTGATACGCACGTATGCGGGCGCACCGGAAGTGAAATTGACGGATGTCGGGTTCGGCATTTCGCAGGTGCTGCCGGCCTTGATTCAGGCGTTTTATGCGCCAATGAATTCCACTGTATGGATGGAGCAACCGGAAATTCACTTGCATCCTCAGGTGCAGGCCGAATTGGCCGACGTCTTCATCAGTGCAATCAAGGCCAACGAAAACAGCAGACCGAGAAATGTTCAACTGATCGTGGAAAGCCATTCCGAACATTTCCTGAATCGTCTGCAACGCCGAGTCGCGGAAGGCGAGATCACGCCAGATGATGTGGCCGTTTACTTCTGCCGCCGCAGCGACACGGGGGCGGAGATGGAACCGCTACGGCTGAACATGTTTGGCGAGATCGAGAACTGGCCCGAGAATTTTTTCGGTGATGAGATGGCTGATATTGCAGGTCGGACATTGGCCGCGATAGCGCGCAAGAAAGCAATCAGCTAACAAGGCAGTGAATGATGAAGGCGGTGATAGACACCAACGTGCTGCTGGTGGCCAATGGGCAGCACCCCGATGCCTCGGACGACTGCGTGGCCGAATGCGTCAAACGCCTGCAAGCCATGCAGCAGTCCGGCATTACAGTTATTGACGATGGCTTCCGCATATTGGGCGAGTACAAGCACAAGACTTGTCTCAATCCGCCCAAGGGGGTGGGTGATGTTTTCTTGAAATGGCTGTTGCGCCATTTGGCCACAACGAGAGTCGAGCAAGTGACCTTGAACGAAAGAGCGAAAGACACATTCGCGGAATTTCCTGATCCAGAGCTGGAACCATTGTTCGATGCTCCGGATCGCAAGTTCCCAGCTGTTGCCTATGCTCATGACGACAAACCCGAGATATGGCAAGCCGCTGACTGCAAATGGATTGATTGGTGGCCAGCATTGCGCACGAAGGGAGTGGAAGTAAAGTTCTTGTGCGCAGACGACGTTTGCAACTCTTATCGAAAGAAATTTCCTGCCAAGCCTGAGCCAGAATTACCTGGCTGATCTTCCATGTCAGACTACTTCCGATTCCCCTCCACCCCGCATCTCGCCTGGCTGGCCAAAGATGGCATGCCACGCGACGACAAGGTGCTCTCGCCTGCCGAGGCGCAATCGCTGCTCTCCGGCGATGTGGTCGTGGAGGAAAAGCTCGACGGTGCCAATCTGGGCCTGTCACTGTCGCCCGATGGCGAGCTGCGCACGCAGAACCGCGGGCAGTATCTGGTTGAGCCCTATGCGGGACAGTTTGCACGGTTGCCAGCCTGGCTGGCGCGGCATGAGGTCGGATTGCGTGCCGTGCTTCGTCCCGAATTGATGCTGTTCGGCGAATGGTGCGCTGCTCGCCATTCACTGGACTACAACGCGCTGCCTGATTGGTTCCTGCTGTTCGATGTTTATGACCGTAATAGCGGGCGTTTCTGGAGCACATCCCGGCGCAACGCTCTGGCCAGCCAGGCCGGCCTGTTTACCGTGCCGCTGATAGCGAGTGGCCACACTACACTGGTGGAGTTGAAGCAGCTGGTCATGAATACCTCCAGTCGGTATCGCACCGGGCTACCGCTGGAAGGCGTCGTAGTGAGGCGTGAATCGATCGACTGGTGCGAGGCTCGCGCCAAGCTGGTGCGCCCGGATTTTGTCCAAACCATCGATACCCATTGGAGCAAGCGCGCCATCGAGTGGAACCGGGTGGATTGGACGCAGACATGAACCCCCTGCAGCGTACCCTCATCGAAAAAGCCGGCCACGACAACGGCTTCGAGCACGTGCTATCGCCGGCTGGCGATGCGGTGACACTGGCTTCGGCCCGTCATCGCAGTCAGGCAGTGGTGACAGCATTGGCCGAAGGCTTTGAGGTGCGCTTCCAGCCGGCCACGCCCGTACTGTTGCCGGAGTTGCTGCGCAGCTTCCAGCCCTGGTCCGCCGCTGGTGATGTGTTTTGTGCTCCTACCCTGGCTGATCTGGCCGCCCTGCTGCGCCGTGCAGCCAGTCTGTCGCAGGCCTTGCCGAACCAGGCGGTGCGCGACTACCACGCTGCCGTTGCGCATGCGGTGGAAGCGATGCCTGCCGAAGCCCGGGGCACGGAAGTCGAACGCCTGG
>JAJUJD010000112.1 GCA_029267315.1 Alcaligenaceae bacterium | reverse complement strand
TCACCCGGTCATCGGTAGGTACAAACGGAACATCCAGAAATTTATCCGGGTCCGGCGAATAATTATCGAGATCGTCGATCAAGTCTTTGAACAATGCTGTTACCTGGCGGTATCTGAAGGTGGCTGGCTCCTGAGAGGCGTGACGGGACTAGCCCAATATAGCATTGTCGGCGCCCGCGGCTTGCCACAGTTTGCTGTTGACAAGAGCCCACGCCGGCTCTGGCGGCACACGTCCCCGTGTGGAACAGATAATGCTTGCTCCGGCACTGCGATCACCATCCGGTGTCATTGCAGAACCTGAACGGAGAGCACGATGAGTTCAATGGATAATTTGTGGGGCGGTCGTGGGACGCCGCTGGATCAGCAACGATTCTCGTGGCGCGACATGGTTGGCCAGCCGATCAGCAAACTGGATGACGATGCTTTCACGCGTGTACGCGTCATATTGCTTAATGGTCTGGAACTGGACGCACTGCGCCTGAAAAATATCGCAGCAAGATTCAACCGGGAGTTGCGCGCGCCATTGGCCAGAATACGGCGCGTTGAACAACACCAGGCAACACTTGTGAACTGGCTGTTGTCAGCCGACCATTCACCTTTGGAAACGACGGTGGCCTATGAGCAGGTTGCTATCGAAGTAACGGCTGCTGTGGCTCAAGCAGAACCAGACCCTTACCAGGCACAGACATATCGCTTTGGCCTGCTGGAAGATTTCGATCATCTGTATCGCTACAGCGCAATGCTGGACCGGCTCGAAGGCAAGGATGCCAACAATATTCTGCAGGGCTACACAGATATTGTTCCGGGCCGGCCAACTATTGAAGAACATCGCCATCCCCTGGACGACTTGCGTAATCCCTACGAGCGGGCGGATGCACATCTTCTGACAAAAATGCATTCCACGCTTATCACTGCTGCCGAGTACCAGACCCACGACTACTACATGAACATCGGTCCGCTCTTTGCCGATCCGGTGGCGCGACTGCTGTATGCAGAAATTGCCTCGATCGAAGAGCAGCACGTGACGCAGTACGGTGCCCTTCAGGACCCCGATGAGTCCTGGCTGGAGAAGATGCTGATCCACGAGGCCACCGAGGTCTACACCTATCACAGCTGTGTCGAGTCAGAGACCAACCCGCGCCTGAAGGCAATTTGGGAGCGATTCCTGGATTACGAACTGGGACATCTGAATGAAGTCTCCGAGCTGTTCAAGAAATTCGAGCGGCGCGACCCTCAAGAAGTGCTGGGTACTGTAGTGCCCGATCCTTTGCCATTCACGCCGCAACGGGATTTTGTACGCCAGGTTCTGGAAGCCGAGGTATCGCTGCGCACCAACGGAACCGAGTTTGTTCCACAGGATCAGGAAAGCGACTTGTCCGTGCAGCAGCGGGCCATCTTGAATGCGGAAGTTTCGCCCACCAACACCGTGTCCGCCGGATATCAATGGTCACCGGCCACTGAGCTGAACCGCCGTGCCAATGTGCTGGACAAAAGGAGCTGAAAAATGGAAAACGAAACCAAAGTCGGTCTGAATCAGACCGGAATGCAGATGTCTCCGATACAGGGTGGCAAACAGGTTGAATATGCCCAACAGATGCCGCCTCACCCCGAACCGGGCAGCGAAGAAGATATTGCTCTTCTGCGTGGAACGTATGTCGTAGAGGCACTACGAGTAGGATCTGTTCCTCTTCCCGCGACCGGCAAGGGGGTGGTTGAAACCGTGGTGGGGAAGCTGAAGGGCGATAGCCCCGAGGTACTGTTCGACAAGCTCGGTGAACGCGCGGCTTACGAACGTAGTGGCGTAAGGCTGTATCAGGCCATGATGTCCAAAGTGAAGGTAACCGAACACCCCGATCGAGCTGCACTGCTTGCTGATCTGGAACATATCTGCGAAGAAGAGTTTCAGCACTTCAAGATGTTGTCTGAAGCCATCGTGGATATGGGCGGAGATCCAACGGCGCAGACCCCTTGTGCGGATGTGAGTGCCGTAGCTGCAATGGGCCTGATCCAGGTGCTGACCGACCCGCGCACCACGTTGGCGCAGGGGCTGCAAGCGCTGCTGACCGCGGAAATGACAGACTACGCCTGTTGGGAGCTGCTGATCGAGCTCGCAGGACAGAGCGGCCACGACGATCTGGTGGCGCCGTTCCAGAAGGCACTGGCCACCGAAGAAGAGCACGAAGCCATGATCAAGCAGTGGCTGCGCAAGCTGGTAATGGAAGAGGCTCTGTAATTTCTTCGACAGGGGCCCCGCTTGCGGGACACCCCGCCCAGCGCCCCTCACAACTCATCAGCGTTGCACCAAACGAATGTAAGCCTCTCCCACAGCGCAGGGGCGCCTTCAGAACACAAAAAACCCACCCCGGGCGGCATTGCACTTGCTGGCCCCTCAGTCGCGGGGTCGCCTCCTGCGGTCCGAATACTATCAGCGAGGTAAAAATATATGAAACACAAGTACAAGCCACTGAATGAACAGGTTGTCGTCATCACAGGTGCCAGCTCCGGAATTGGCCTGGCGACCGCAAGGCGTGCCGCCAAGCGCGGCGCAAAGCTGGTGCTGGCATCCCGTAATGAAGAAGTGCTGAAGCAAGTGTGTGACGAAATCGTAGAGCAGGGTGGGCAAGCAATCTACGTTGTGGCAGATGTTGGTCGCAAGGAGCAGGTAGATGCAATAGCCGCCCGAGCCATCGAGCACTTCGGTGGATTTGATACCTGGGTCAACAACGCCGGAGTCGTGATATTTTCCCGGCTTGACGACCTCCCCGAAGATGAACACCGCAGACTGTTCGATACCAATTACTGGGGCGTGGTACATGGTAGTGAGGCCGCCGTTCAACACCTGCGCAACCGGCCAGACCGCGGCACAATCATCAACGTCGCTTCTATCAACGCCGAGATGCCGGTGCCCATTCTGGGCGCCTATTCCGCCAGCAAGGCCGCGGTCAAGGCCTATTCCGAAGCCCTTCGGATGGAACTGATACACGAGGACCTGCCAATAAAGGTCACTGTATTGAAACCGTCCGGCATTGCAACGCCAATTTCCGACCATGGCCGCAGTCATATGGGGCATCGCGGCAAAGTGATGCCGCCCCTTTACGATGTAGAAATCGTTGCCACTGCAATACTTGCTGCGGCACAGCGCCCAGTTCGAAATTTGACCGTTGGAGAAACCGGCAAAATGTCCGAGCTGGGTTGGGCCGTGGCACCGTCATTGTTTGACCGGGTCATCGCCTGGGCGTTACCGCGTGCTCAAAGCAGCGACAAGCCCCCGCTGCAGAAAGACAATCTATTCGAGGCCGGGGACGACGGCCAGGTGTACCTGGAAGGCAAGCGGGCTGGCATTCCGATAAGCCCATACACTCAGATACGTTCACACCGTGTTCTGGAGGCGGGGCTGGGTCTGGGCGTGGTGGCGGTAGCCGGCTTACTGCTTGCCCGGCGGTTTGTGTCACGGTAGGTGAATCTGGATATCCTTTTCTGATCGCCACACTTGTTGCTACACGGGTCAGCGAAGAACAAGGGTAGGGCAGCGGCTCGTTCGGGTCAGGTCATATTTGCGGGTAGCGAAGAGCGTAGCGCGTGTCCGGGCCGCAGCGAGTCTGGAGGATCAGGCCGCTTCGCTGTCCCGATGGCGCGGCGTGTTGCCAGGATCAATGTCGTCGTCGTGGCCAATATGTGGCAGGGCCGGCAGGCCGAACTTTGCCCGTACTTTCTGGCAATCGGGATTGGGTGTGCCGTCAGCTTCCCACGCCGGGAAGTCGCGGCAGGGCGACGGACGTTTGGGGTAAATAGCGCAATGTATGCCTTCTTTGCCGATTTCGCCGCGAAGGGCAACACAGCGTTGTCCACCGGTCTCGGTGCCTTTCATGCAGGCTCGTAACGGACCTGCCTGGCTCACCAGCTCTGGCGGCACGCCGTTGCCGTCTTCACCCGCAATTTCGCCACAATAAAATGAAACCCGAAAGTGTGCGCAGCATGCCCCGCAGCTAAGACAGGGATTGGTGTGAATATTGTCGTTGGCAGCCCCGTGGCCATTGGCCATCGGGGATGCGGCATGCGCAATGAACCTGCGCTTCTTGCTCATTTAATCGGGCTCGAAAAAAATCGGGGTTCGATTTTACACGGGAGTTAGGCCGTGTCGGCGCGAGATCAATATGCCGGCTATCCGTTCTAATCGCGTCCATGCCCGGCAGCTGCAGTCAGTCGAGACTCGGCTGGTTGGCCGATTCCACTGGAGGCAGAACCAAAATTGAACCCTTCGTATCCATTGTTCGCGATGTCGGTGATTTTCTTGTAATAGTTACCGACTCCCCCTACGTAAGGCATGAAGACAACAGGTTTGCCAGGAATATTCGCCCCATGGAACCATGAATTCTGTGACTTCGCGTAAAGCGTGCGGCTAGCGGCATCCGTAACGTGTCGGGTCCAGTCTTCTTGAGCTTGTGGCGTGGCCTCGACGGTTTGCATTCCGCTATTTTTCATGTGTGTGACGCACCTGACTATCCACTCTACGTGTTGCTCGATGGACGTGACCATATTGCTGAATACAGAGGGACTTCCCGGGCCGGTAATCACGAACATATTCGGAAAACCCGAGACACAGAGCCCGAGGTAAGTCTTTGGGCCTTCTGCCCATACATCCCGTAACGCACGACCATTTCGGCCGATCGGGTTGATTTTGTTCAAGGCGCCTGTCATAGCATCGAAGCCGGTGGCAAAGATGAGCACATCGAGGGGATACTGTGCACCATCTTCCAAGCGTATGCCTTCGGGCGTGATGGTGTCGATCGGATTGTGCTTGACACTGACCAGCGAAACGTTTTGCTGGTTGAAGGTTTCGTAATAATTCGTACCTGAGCACAGGCGTTTGGTACCTATATACAAGTCACGCGGGCACAAATTTTCTGCGGTTTCCTGATTATGGACAGTGTTTCGAATTTTGTTGCGCACAAATTCGGCTGCAAATTCATTGACCTCCGGGTCTGTCAAAATGTCCTTGAACGCGCGCATCATGTATAAACCGCCTAATTGCCAACGGTTTTCAAGCTCGGCAAGACGCGCTTCGCGAGACATTTCTTTGCCGCGAAGATGATTAGTGACCTGGTTATGGCCAAATCCTGACGCCCATGCAAATTTGCGGCGTTCTGGATAGTTCTCTTTCCATTCTTTCTCGACTTCCGGCTTCATCGGATGGTTTTGTGCCGGCATCGTGTAATTGGCCGTTCTTTGAAACACATACAAGTGCTTGGCACTTTGCGCCACGATGGGAATGAGTTGTGTTGCCGACGACCCCGTACCTATTACACCGACGCGTTTGCCCGACAAATCGGCGCCATCTTTTGGCCAGTCGCCGGTATGAAACCATTGTCCTTTGAAATCATCCAGTCCTTTCATGGAAGGAACTTGTGCGACGGATAGAACTCCCGTTGCCATCACAACATACTTGGCAGAGTAGACCTTGCCAGTATCCGTCGAGAGAATCCACCGCTGACCTGTCTCTTCAAAGCGGACCTCGACAACGCGAGTATTCAGTTCGATGTCACGACGTAGATCGAAACGATCTGCCACGTGGTTGATGTACCGAAGAATTTCTGGCTGACCTGCATATCGTTCGGACCAGTGCCATTCCTGCTGTAACTCATTCGAGAATGAGTACGAATAATCGAGCGATTCGATATCGCAGCGTGCGCCGGGATACCGGTTATGGTACCAAGTGCCTCCCACTCCATCTGCCGCTTCAAGTACGCGTACCGTTACGCCTGCTTCTCGCAGCTGGTAAACCGCGCAAACACCAGCGAGCCCTGCACCGACGACCACTGCATCATAGTGTTGGATCTCGGTTCGTGTGTCACTGATCATATTTGTACTCCTCCTTCGACCACCAGAGTGCGCTCCACGTCGGTATCGGCGGTCTCGCGCACAGCCTACGCTTGATTGTTTTTTGAGGGTTCGCCCGCGGGATTGCGTGCGTGGAAACCCTAGCCACATTAGGTTGACTTGGCAACCTAATGTGGCTAGTATGCAAAAAACATATTAGGTTGTCAACACAACCTAATGCCAGAATAGAACACCAAGCCAACTTGGGTAAGCCGCGAAGACTCTTTCTGTCCGAGTCGCGCGCTAATTTCAATAGTCGGTTTTAGATAACCAAAGGAGAACGGAAAATGAGATGTCTGGTTAAGAAGCTCGCGGTCGGACTCGTCGGGGCAACCATTGCCACATTCGGTGTGGCAGCTAACGCGGAAAACACGATCAAGGTTGGAGTGGTCGCGCCGATGTCGGGCACTTTCAGCCCGTATGGTTTGGGCTTCTACAACTCCATGCGCGCGTATATCGATGTCTATGGGGACACTGTTGAGGGCAAGAAGATAGAAATCATACTTCGCGATAACAGCGCCAATTCTCCGGACATGGCAAAGCGTCTTGCCCAAGAATTAATTACGAGAGAGAAGGTGGATTTTCTGACTGGATTCGCCTTGTCATCTGACGCTTTCGCGGTGGCCTCGCTGGCCACTCAGGCCAAGAAGCCCACGATACTGATGCTCTCGGCGGCGCTGGGACTCACCGAGAAATCGCCGTATCTGGCGCGCGTTTCGTACAGTAATTATCAGGCGTCCGCAAACATGGCAAAGTGGGCGTACAAGAATGGAATTCGCAACGCGTATACGGTTGTTTCCGACTACGCTCCGGGCGCTGATTCGGAAAACGGGTTCAAAGAAGCATTTGAAGAGCTGGGTGGGACCATATCAGGCTCGGTTCGTGTTCCTCTGCATAATCACAACTACGGGCCCTATGTGCAGCACTTGAAGGATTCCAAAGCGCAAGGTGCCTTTGTGTTCCTGCCCTCCGGTGAGCCAATGGTTGCGTTCATGAAAGAGTACACGGAGCGAGGCCTGCCGGAGATGGGTATGAAGCTGATGACTTCGACGGATCTGGCAGAGGAGTACATCAAGCCGCTGGGCGACACCGCTGTGCATCTGACGAACTCCATTCAATACTACGACACTTTGGAAAACGCCGAGAATGAAAAGTACGTCTCGGCCTACTCCAAGATCGCGGGCAAGTTGCCAGGTGCAATCGCGGTGGGCGGTTACGACGGCATGGCGCTGATTTATGCCGTAAGCAAAGCGTTGAAGGGCGACGTGTCCGACGGAGCAAAAGTGATGGAAGCCATGAAGGGGATCCTGATTGAGAGTCCGCGCGGCGCCTTGAAAATTGATCCCGATACGCGTGATTCGGTCGCCAACATGTACATTGCCAAAGTCGAGAAATCCGAAGACAGGATGAAGCCTGTGGTAATTGACACATTTGAAAACGTCACCGACGCTAAGTAGAATTTGGCGCAACTTATCCCTATCTTGACCCAGGACCTCTATGCTCGATCTCGACCGTTATTTGCCAGCAGTCTTGGTATGGGCGTCCAATCAAATTGCCAATAGCGCATCTCGCATGTACCGCGAAGAATTTGGTATTGGCATTACCGATTGGCGGGTCCTGGTGTTCATCGAAATCTACCCATGGTCAACGGGGGCAGAGGCCAGCACTTTCATTGGTCTGGATAAAGGTGCCGTCAGCAGGAGTCTGTCTCATCTGACCGAGCGGGGTCTGCTGAAGTCGAAATCGGATGGACTTCGAAAGATCAAGTACTCGACGACCGCAGCCGGAAAAAGGCTGTATAAGCGCATGCTTAAAGTGGCTTTGGCGCGTGAAGAGGCGCTTTTGACCGGATTCTCTGGTGAAGAGCGGGAGCTCTTGTTGCAGCTTCTTCATCGCTTGCTTGCGAATCTGCCAGCGATCGGAGCAGTCAATGTCCACGGCAGCAGCTCGGCTAGTGTGAAAACAGAACCGTCTCGGGGAGGCAGGAATGCTGTTAAAGGATAAAGTTGCGCTCGTCACGGGGGCTGCTTCCGGCGTTGGCAGAGCCATCGCACTTGCAATGGCCCGTGAAGGTGCATCCGTGGTGGTGGCCGATAGAAACGAAATGCCCGGCGAAGACACCGTGCGTCTTGTTCAAGAAAGCGGAGGCAATGCTGCCTTTGTTCAGCTGGAGGTCACAGAAGCCTCGCGCCATGTTGCCGTGATTGAACGTGCACTCGAGTTATTCGGACGCCTGGATATCGCTTGTAATAACGCGGGTATCAGCGTGGGCCGTAGCGGAAAATATAACCTTCTGGCTGATAGCAGCATAGAAGATTGGCATGACATCATCGATGTAAACCTGCATGGTGTCTTCTACGGCATGCGGGCACAGCTTCCGGTTATGGTCGCGGCCGGCAGCGGTTGCATCATCAATACTGCGTCGATCATGAGTCAGGTGGCGGCCGAGCGTCTTGGTGCATATGTAGCCTCGAAGCATGCTGTACTGGGGCTTACAAAAAGTGCCGCTTTAGACTATGCCTCTTCTGGCGTACGTATCAATGCTGTTGGGCCAGGGTATGTCGACACCCCGATGTTGCGCTTCAAGTCCGAAGGACAACGCCAAGAATTAGAGGCAAGGCATCCTGTCAATCGCCTGGCAACACCACAAGAGGTTGCGGAACTGGTGGTTTGGCTGGCATCTGACAAAGCCAGCTTTATTACCGGTGCCTATTACCCTGTCGATGGTGGCTATCTGGCGCAATAGGTAGCTATAGCGTCTTTTCGGCAGAGTGTCGGATGCTACCGCCGTTTTCGGAGGAGCCGTTTCTTCCAGGGACCGGACCGGCATTATTTGAGCAGGCGATTAAAGTTCGATCGGAATCGTTACCGGGCCGTCGTTGATCAGGCTGATTTTCATGTCCGCACCGAATACACCTGTTTCCACAACCGGGTGGGCGTTGCGGGCCGAGGCGATGAAATAGTCGTACAGTTTTTCGGCGTGTTTCGGCTCTGCTGCTCCGCTGAATCCGGGGCGGTTACCACTCCAGACGTCTGCCGCCAAGGTAAATTGGCTGACAATCAGCAGACCGCCATTCACGTCTTGCACGCTACGGTTCATCTTGCCTGCGTCATCGCTGAAAATACGCAACTTCAGCAGCTTATTGAGCAGACGATCTGCTTCAGCTTCGGTGTCCTGCGGTTGAGCGCAGATCAATATCAATAATCCGTGATCGATACGGCCGTGGATATTGCCGTCAATCGAGACGCTGGCCGAAGAGACACGTTGAATTATTGTCTTCATAGTGGTCGACTGTACGATATCTGAAAACGTGACAAGCCTTACTGGAGTGTTCGGGTTCAAGGACGCCGTTCAAGTTTTGTTCAGCATCCGTGCTGAACAACGAGCTAACCCGGTAGTCGCTGACCTCGGTTCCAACCAGAGTGGTCATGATGGCTTTTTGCTGCTGGGGAAACTGCATGATGAAAAACGACCAGGTCGCATCCTTGATGATTTCGGTCGCATCGTTATCAAAGGTCTGATACACCACGTGCCGTGCGACAGAAGTTTATAGCGTGCGCTGTTTTGTCCGAAAGTGCCCCGAGTTGCTGCGTCTTTATTTTTTTGCAGGCGGCCTCGTGCAAGCTCCAAGACTGAAAGCAAGAACTTCTGACTGCTCGGCGAATTCATGCCCGTACTAAGCGGTATCGGACTGCACACGTTTGATTAGATTGTGCTTTGAAATTCCGCTCATAGGTTAAAAATAGAACAAGTTTCAATCATAAGGGTGAAACCTGAAGAGCAGGTAGTGGAAGCTCAGTGCGGTACAGAAGGAGAATCTGCATCAGTACCTGGCTCAGGAGCCGGTGCTTCGGGCGCTGTACTTCGCCAAGCAGCAGTTGAATGGATTCTTGGTAATGAAGAGCCTGAAAAGAAAGC
>JAJUJD010000135.1 GCA_029267315.1 Alcaligenaceae bacterium | reverse complement strand
CGGGACTCACAGACACTGTACTACCGGCTTGCCAATCCGGATGGAGAACAGTTGGTCAGCACGCTGAAGGCGATTTATTGCCGGTGAGTGCTTACGTACCGATGCGCGCAGGACGGCGCAATTTCAGCGTATCGCTGGTCGCGGAGGCGAAAGCAACTGCCCCGTTGACGCATGTTTTTAAAGGTGTGATAATTTCGCGCTTTGCCCATGTGGCTCAGTGGTAGAGCACTCCCTTGGTAAGGGAGAGGTCGGCAGTTCGATCCTGCCCATGGGCACCACAGTTTCTTCTGGCCACATCATCGTGGCGCTTCCCGACATGAGTTTATTCAGGGTCGTCCCGGCTGCCCCATGCAGGCAAGCGGGGTGCTACCGTAATGCTTTGGCGTTACGCTATCAGGAAGAATATATGTCGACAGAAGCTGACTTCACTCCCCCCGCTAGTCCCCCGCGAAAGACCGATGGCCCGCACGAGGCAAGCTTTCCGCTAAGCTCCAGTCTGAAAATCGTGTTTAGTCCCTATGAAGATAGGCTCGTCATTCGCAGTCAACGGGTGAATCGGGAACCGGTCAATGTTCTTTTGACCCGGCGAATGACAATGATCGTACTTTCACAACTCTTGTCCAATTTGCCTGAGCTTAGCGGTTTGGATAAGACCCCTGCTCAGTATTGGCAGGAAGTGCTGCAGATGGCGCATCAGAGTGCTTTGCAAGCTGGTCGTGGCAGCGAGGTTGCATCCACTGGTGAACTCGGGACTCGCCCCGCAGCTCCCGCGACGAGTGAATCGAAACATAAGACCGGCAGAAAACTGGAAGGTTCGATCTATCTTGCTACTTCACTAACAATTCAGATGCGGGAAGGTGAACTGGTGCTTGCAATCAGCGGTTTACCGATGCCACGCGCCATGACAGAGCCGTGCCAGCGGGAACCGCTATTCGCTGTCCCTATGCAAGTCGATCATGTGCACCAGCTGATCCAACTCCTGATCGATCGTGCTCAGGAGGCGAGCTGGCATTTGCCCGTGAGTCTACCTTGGCTGGAAAGCCCATCGGAGCAGCAGGTTACCACGCTGGGACTGCTCCATTAGCTTTCCCAGGTCCATTGCCCGACAAATTTGCAAGGCTACAATGTTCGTGTCCGAACGAAACTTTTATTTCAGGATGTTATGGCACAGCTGACGGTTATTTCGCGCGAACAGTATGCGGCCAAACGCTGGAAACGCTACAGTTCCTATTCATTTGCAGGACAGGATACCGTTGCTCCTCTCGTGGCGCGGGAGGTGGCGCGCGCATGCATGCATCTGCCCATTGGCTTCGTAAAAACCAACGACGGCTTTCAACTCGTGGCGGTTCAAGGGCTGCAAGCAGGCAAAAATCTTATGGTGGGGCCTGACGGGCGCTGGGTCGGCGGGTACGTGCCCGCCACTTACCGAACTTACCCGTTTGCGCTTGCCAAGACTACTGATGACAGGCGCGTGCTTTGTTTCCGTGAGGAGAGTGGCCTCATCAATGACGTCGAAGGGGAACGTTTCTTCGAAGACGATGGTAGCCCAACCAAAACGCTAAAGGATGTTCTGTCCTTCCTTGAGCAAGTCACGAAGAATGCCCAGCAGACGGCTAAGCTATGCGAGATGCTGGCGGACGTTGGCCTAATTCAACCATGGAGCGTGAAGCTGCGCACGGCGAACCGGGAGCGCGAATTAGAAGGTTTGTTCAGGGTCGATGAAGCTGCCCTGAATGCTTTGCCAGTGGAAAAGCTGGATGCCTTGCGCAAGGCGGGTGCGCTTCCCGTTGCATATTGCCAGCTACTTTCGATGCAACATCTGCACCGTCTAGGCAACCTAGCTAAGCAGCAGGCCGCCTCAGAGTCGCTGGCGAGCACGGAGTCCGGCGAGCTTGATCTGGAGTTTCTGCGTGATGATGGCAATATCCGGTTTTCCTAACAGCCCGCTAGTGGAACTGACAGCGGCCATCGCCTGCCGCCGCAGGGCATATCACGCAGTGCTATAGTAAAAGGCTTTTTTCAGGAAGTCGGCCTTTTTTCCAATATGGCATGGCAGCGGCCATGCCTTGTCCGCAGGTTCATAATGAAGCCAACCCGCCGCACAGAACTTGGCGAGGCGTTATACCGCTTTCGCAAGACCTTCTACAGTCTGGCAGCCTTTAGTTGTGTGATCAACATACTTGGCCTGACGCCGGCGCTTTACATGCTGCAGGTCTATGACCGTGTTTTGGCGAGCAATAACGAGACAACGCTGTTGATGCTCACGCTCCTCGTTGTCGGCCTGTACGCTTTGTCGGGCATGCTGGAGTTCGCGCGGTCGTCGGTCTTAATTAGAGTGGGCAACCGCTTCGACATGATGCTTAACCAGCGTGTGTTCACTGCGGCGTTCGAGCGGAACCTGCGCAAGCTGGGCGGTAACCCGTCCCAAGCCATTCATGACCTCACAAACCTGCGCCAGTTTTTGACTGGAAATGCCTTATTCGCTTTCTTTGACGCCCCCTGGACACCGATCTACATTGGCGTAACCTTTCTAGTTCATCCGCTCCTCGGTTTCATCACTCTGGGTGGGTCCATCATCCTATTTGTGCTGGCGTGGATCACTAATATTTCCACGCAGAAACCGCTGGCGGAAGCCAATCAGGCGTCGATCTCCGCTGCTGCCTTTGCCAATAATCATTTGCGCAATGCAGAGGTAATTGAGGCCATGGGTATGTTGCCAGGCCTGCGCAACCGTTGGTTTGAGCAGCACCAACGGGTGCTGGGCCTGCAGACAGTGGCCTCCGATCGTAACGCCCGTATCAGCACAGCCTCGCGTTTTGTGCGTATCTCACTGCAATCTTTGATTCTCGGAGCGGGCGCACTGCTGGTGATCGAAGGAGAAATTACCGCCGGCATGATGATTGTCTGCTCCATCCTCATGGGCAAGGCTTTGCAGCCGGTGGAGATGGCGATTGGTACGTGGAAACAATCCATTTCCACACGTGGGGCGTACCAGCGCCTGGATGAAATGCTGAAATCTGCACCGCAGCGTGGGGAAACGCTCAGCCTCCCAGCACCGCAGGGTACCCTTTCGCTCGAGAATGTCTTCGCCGGGGCGCCCGGCATGCAGAGCACCATCCTGAAGGGGCTGAGTTTCGTCATTCCAGCCGGTGAAGTGGTGGGAGTGATCGGGCCGTCAGCGTCGGGCAAATCCACCTTGGCGCGGCTCCTGGTTGGAGTCTGGCAGGCGCGGGCCGGGACGGTACGGTTGGACGGTGCCGATATTTTCCAGTGGAATAAGGATGAGCTGGGCCCCCACGTAGGTTACCTGCCGCAGGACATCGAACTATTCGAAGGGACGATTGCCGAGAATATCGCGCGGTTTTCGGAACCGGATTCTAAGTTGGTGATTGATGCGGCTCAGCGTGCTGGCGTTCACGACATGATTCTGCGCCTGCCACAGGGTTACGACACACAATTAGGGGTGGACGGTGCGTCGCTTTCAGGCGGGCAAAAACAGCGTATTGCGTTGGCACGCGCCATATACGGCCATCCACGAGTGGTTGTTCTGGATGAGCCGAACTCCAACCTTGACGACGTGGGCGAGGCAGCTCTAGTCGAAACGATTAAAGACCTAAAGGCACGTGGCACCACCGTGGTCATCATCACCCATCGCATGAGCGTCCTGGGTGCCGTAGACAAGTTGTTGGTGCTGCGAGATGGCGCACTCACCATGTACGGCGCACGCGACGAGGTACTGAAAGCCTTGCGCCAACAACAGCTGCAGGCCGCACAGGCCAAGGCTGTGGGAAATTCGGCGGGTGGTATGCCGGCACAGATTGCAACCGGGGGTCGGAGCTAAGATGGGATGGTTCGGAAAAAAAGCGACGAGTAGTGACGCCGGTAACGGCGAGCGTGCGCTGGAGCTGCCTGGCAGTCGCGTCGATACGGATTTTGGGGCGCCACTGCGTTGGGGCCTGATGGTGCTTATTTTGGGTTTTGGCGGCTTTGCAGCATGGGCAGCCTTCGCTCCGCTGGATGCTGGTGTGACAGCCGACGCAACCGTGCAAGTGGCGGGCAACCGCAAGAGCGTGCAGCACCTGGAAGGCGGAACGGTTGAAGAAATTCTCGTTCGGGAAGGCGACTTGGTTGAGGAAGGCCAGGTTCTAGTGCGCTTGAATGCCACGCGTGCCTTGGCTGAACAGGGCGTGGTAAGCGCTCAGTATTTGGTTGCCAAGGTCACGGAGGCACGCCTGCTGGCTGAACGCGACGGCCTGGACGCTATTCAGGTGGACTCCACCGTGGAGGCGCGTTTTAAGGACGACCCCCGCTATTCTGTGGTGCTGGCCGCGCAAGACCGCCTGTTCAAGACGCGCCGTGATGCCCTGCAGGGCGAGATCGACATTCTGCGTGAAAACCTGGCAGGTGCCGAACAACAGCTGGCTGGCCTGGAGCAAGTGCAAAAAAGCCGTAAGGCGCAGATCGACTACATCAACCGCGAGCTGAAGGGCGTGCGCGAACTGGCCAAGGAAGGCTACTTGCCGCGCAACCGCATGTTCGAACTGGAACGTGATGCCGCCCAGTTGCAGGCCGCGCTATCCAACGATGTGGTGGAGGCTGGCCGCACACGCAATCAGATTTCCGAGTTGAAGCTGCGCATTCTGCAGCGCTACCAGGATTATCAAAAGGAAGTGCAGTCCCAGCTTTCAGACATTTCCAAAGAAGCAGCAGCTTTGGGGGACCGCCTGGCAGCCATTGACTACACTGTGCGTGAAACCACGATCCGGGCGCCCATTGGCGGCTATGTGCAAAACCTCAGCGTTCACACTGTGGGTGGTGTAATCGGCCCTGGCACTCTGCTGATGGAGGTGGTGCCGGTGGAAGCCACTTACCTAGTCCAGGCGCGGGTGCCTGTGCAGTCGATTGACCGTGTCACTGCGGGTCTGGACGTCGACATCACCTTCCCGGCGCTGAACCAGCGTACCATTCCTAATATCCCCGGCAAGGTCCTGACTATATCGGCTGACCGCCTGATCGATGAAGCTACCAACATTCCGTACTACCTTGCTCAGGTAGAGGTTACTCCAGAGGGCGTAGAAATTCTGCAGAATGAAACCATTCGCGCTGGGATGCCCGCCGCTGTATTGATTCGCCTGGGTGAACGTACTATGTTGAATTATTTGTTGAAACCGTTCATGGAGCGGCTGAACAAGGCATTCAAGGAACGTTGAGCCATGCGTACTGCCCTGCTTTGTATAGTTGCGAGTGCCGCGCTGTTCAGCGCATCTGCCATAGCGCAGGCGCCGAGCCGCCAAGTCACGGCTGTTGGAGCAGAGCAGGTGGGAAGCGGCACCGGAGCTTTTAACCTGTCTTCCGCCTGGCAGGCCGCGTTGAAGAATGACCCTAGCTACCAAGCGGCCATCAGCGAACGCGAAGCCGGACAAACCAATCGAGCCATGGGCCGAGCCGGGCTGTTGCCACAGGTGAACGCCTCGCTTGGTCGTACACGTATGGATGGAACGCTGGATTCGCCCACGGCCACCGGCAATGTAGTAACGGAAGACCTCGATTACACTGCGAAAACGAACGAGATCCGCGCCACTCAAACTCTCTTCAATTGGGGGCGGATTGCCGAATACCGGCAGGGCAACGCTCGCGCGGACTACAGTCTGGCGGTTTTCGATACCCGCGCCAAAGACACATCGGTGCGGTTGGTAAACCGCTACTTCCAGGCCCTGCTTGCCTACGAGAACGTAGTGCTGGCGCGCAATAACGTGGAAGCCAACCAAAAGCATGTGCAAGCCGCACAACGCCGCTTTGATAGTGGCGAAGGCACCGTGACGGACATTCGCGAAACCCGCTCACGGCTGGATCTTTCCCGTGCTGATTTGATTCAGCGCCAAGATGCCCTGATAGTGGCGCGCCGCGAACTGCAAGAGATGGTTGGTATGTCGCCCGAGCGACTGGTCGGCCTTACTCCGAAATTCCCCATTCTTCCCCTGAACCCGCCCACGCTGGCTGACTGGCTCGCTATGGCCATGGCCGGGAATTCTGAGATTCGTACGGGCGAAGAAGGCCTGCGTGTGGCCGAAGCGGAAATTGACCGCAGCTTTGGTGGGCACCTGCCTTCGGTGGATTTGGTCGCTTCCCGACGGGTCGTCGAGCGTGAAACCATTTCCACCCGCAACCAGGAAAGTGCAACGAACTCTTTTGGTGTTCAAGTCAATTTATCAGTGTTTTCGGGCGGACTGACCAGCGCCCAGGTCGACCAAGCCCGCCACAACCGTGATCGCGCACAGTCAGAACTCGCCGCAACCCGTGAACGCATAGCCGTTGAAGTCACGCGTCAGTACCAAGGAGTGGTGAGCGGTGCTGAACGCATCCGCGCGCTTGAGGTTGCTGTGGAATCCACAAGCGCAGCGCTGCAAGCCGTAGAGCGGGGTTACCAGGCGGGCACGCGCAGTGTGGTGGATATTCTTGACGCACAGGAACAGGTGTATCGCGCCCAGCTGGACCTTACCCAGGCGCGCCTGGAATATGTGTTGGCGCGGCTGATGCTTTCTGCCGCGGCAGGTACGCTGGATTCCACTGTCATCGACACCATCAACCAGAGTTACTTCGACTCCAAGCACATCGATGTGCTGCAGGCGTCCCTGCCCATTCAGCCGACTCTGCAGGGCGAGCGCCCGCAAGTGGCGGCTCGACGCGGGCGTTAAGTCGGGCGCCCACCCGTTCCAACAATCGGAACGATAGCCGCGCCCACCCATATACCCCATTTTCTTCATTTGCACAGCCTGTAAGAACTGACAGCTGTGGTTTTCGCTGACTATTCGTATAACTACGGCGCTTCCCTAGGTATTTCCAACAGGGGAGCGAAGTAGCACAGCGTTAAACCGAAGTTAGTTCATACGGAGGCAAAAATATGAAGAAGCTTGCCGCATGGCACTTGTGGTTGGAAGGTTGTGCCTTAGGCACTATGTTGGGTTTGGGCAGCGCCCATGCTGCCCCTCCCGAGCTGGTAATTGCAACGGAACAGGATGCCCAGGCGTTTTCAGTTGGAGAGCCCTTTGTGCTTTCCGATACTGTGCTTAAGGTGCAGACTTCAGTTTCCACCCCTCGGGAAATACAGCTGGATGGTTTCTACGCCATCCATGTTGCGCCCAATGTGAAGTTCGACCTCACGGGCAAGGTCAGCAACAGTTCCGTGGCAGGTAGCGTCCTGGAGAAGTCCGGAGCGGGCACCTTGCGCTTGGCGGGTGGGAATACCTACTCCGCCCCAACCGCCTTGCGGGAAGGCACTATGGTGGTGGCAGGAAACAGCCCGCTTGGCAATAGCCGCTTTACGCTGGAGCAGAGCGCCGGCACTGTGCTGGAGCTTGAGGCAGGGGCTCGGGTGGGCAATCACATTGAACTGTGGAAGGCTTGGCCGGGCGATATTCCCTTGCCGGGTCTGGATGGTGTGGCGGAGTGGCGGGTGCCTGCGGGTGAAGCAACGCTGAGCAACGCCATTGCCGCCGATGTTCCGGTTCACAAAACAGGCAGGGGCACCCTGCGCCTGACGGATTTCTACATGGGCCACGGCCCCGAGGGCTTTGCCGAACTTCGTGTAATGGAGGGCGGACTGGCGTTGGAGTCCCGAGCAGACACACGAGTACTGCTGGGCCCGGATACCTGGCTGGAAGGGCGCGGGCGGGTGACGGAACTTCATGTTGGGCCGCGCGCTACCGTGGCGCCTGGCGGAAAGCAGGAAACCGCCACGCTGGCCGTGTTTGGCGACGCTTACTTTGACGCCGACAGCATATTCCATGTAAACGTCGCGCCCGACGGTCGGGCAGACATGCTGACGGTCGGCGGCAAGGCGAGTCTGGATGGTCACGTCTTTGCCGCGGCCGAAGACGGCGATTGGGCCAGGGACACGCGCTACCTGATTCTGAGCGCCGGGGACATCGGCGAGAGCCGCTTTGCAGGCGCGGAAACCGACCTTGCCTTTCTGAACCCGTCTCTGGAATACGCTGACCACAAGGTTTATCTGGCCCTGCAGCGCAATGACTTGAATCCTGCGGATATTGTCGATGACCCGGAAGAGGAGGAGGTGGGAGAAGCGATTTCACCGCCAGACCCAAAGCCGCAGCCGAAGCCGAAGCCCAGGCCTAGGCCCAAGCCGGAGCCGGGGCCGGAACCGAATCCGGATGATACTCCTGTAACAGATCCCGCGTCGGAGT
>JAJUJD010000107.1 GCA_029267315.1 Alcaligenaceae bacterium | reverse complement strand
GCGCGAGTTCCGATCTACGGTCTGCTGGACCCGGCCTATCTGAAGGCGCGGGCCGCGCTTATCCGTCCGGAACGCTCCATGGGGCGTGCCGAGCCCGGAGTACCGGCTGGGATGCTGGAGGCGCCCGCCCAGGATTCCGCTATCGAACAACCGGCGACCACCCATTTGGTAGTCGCAGATCGCAAGGGCAATGCTGTGTCCATGACGACGTCGGTTGAATCGGCTTTCGGTAGCAAAATATTTGTGAACGGTTATTTGCTGAATAACCAGATGACGGATTTCTCACTGACCCCAACCGATGCCCAGGGCAAACCCCATGTAAATCGCGTGGAAGCTGGCAAGCGGCCACGCAGTTCCATGGCACCCACGCTTGTGTTCAAGGATGGGCAGCCTCTGGTGGCAGTCGGATCACCCGGTGGCAGCGCCATCATCAACTATGTGGCGAAGACGCTGGTAGGAACGCTGATGTGGGGGCTCGACCTTCAGTCGGCCATAGAGCTGCCGAATCGTGGCAGCCGCAACCGGGCAACCGAAGTGGAACGGAGTACGGCGCTCTCCCGGGCAATTCCCACTTTGCAGGGCATGGGGCATGAGGTGCGGGAGGTGGACTTTCCCAGTGGTCTGCACGGCGTCATGTGGACGCCCCAAGGGTTGGAAGGCGGCGCCGACCCCCGCCGTGAGGGCCTGGCCGCCGGCCGTTAAAGTTTAGTCAAAGACAACGGTGCGCTGGCCGTTGAGCAGAATGCGATGTTCGACGTGCCAGCGCACGGCACGCGCCAATACCAGGGATTCCACGTCGCTCCCCACCCGTGTCAGTTCCTCCGCGCTCAAGGCATGGTGTACGCGTTTGACGTCCTGTTCGATGATGGGGCCTTCGTCCAGGTCGGCTGTCACATAATGAGCAGTGGCACCGATGATTTTCACTCCGCGTGCGTGGGCCTGATGATAAGGGCGGGCGCCCTTGAAGCTGGGCAGGAAGCTGTGGTGGATGTTGATCGCCTTGCCTTCCAGCGCCCTGCACAGATTATCGGAAAGAATCTGCATGTAGCGCGCCAGCACGACCAAGTCGACCTTTTCCTTATCAACCAGCTCCAGTATTTGGGCTTCCTGTTGCGCACGCGTCTCGGCCGACACGGGCAAGTAGTGGAAAGGAACGCCATAAGCGCGCGACATGTTCTCAAAGTCGCGGTGGTTGGATGCGACGCCCACAATATCCAGGGGCAGCTGACCCGTGTGTGTGCGGAACAGCAGGTCGTTCAGGCAGTGCCCCTGGCGGCTGACCAACAACAATACGCGTGAACGGCGTTCGTTGTCGTAAATGGCGGCATCCATGCCGAAACGCTCGCGCACTTCAGCAAAAGAGGCTTCCAGATCAGCCGCTTCCTGTGCTTGGGGCAGACTGAAGTGCACTCGCATGAAAAAGCGCTGTGTACCTACGTCGCCAAATTGCTGAGAGTCAATGATGTTGCCCTGCTGGCCCAGCAGCCACCCGGAGACGGCATGCACGATGCCGGTCTTGTCGGGGCAGGAGAGAGTCAGTATGTATTCCTTCATTGCTTTATCTTTTTCTGCAATGGCGTGGTTTACGCCGGTTGAGACGTCTGTTCGAGCGCGGCCCGCGCTTCGCGGGCGATTGCCAGACTCGCTGTGAGGCCGGGAGACTCGATGCCGAACAGATTGAGCAGGCCGCGAACACCATGGGTGGCCGGGCCGGCGATGACGAAGTCGGCGGCGGCTTCACCCGGGCCGACGATCTTGGGCCGGATGCCGGTGTAGCCGGGTTGCAGGGCGTTATCGGGCAGGTCCGGCCAATATTGCCGGACGGCTGCGTAAAAAGCGTCCGCACGGCGAGGGTCGATGTCGTAATTCTCACCGTCGACCCATTCGGTGTCCGGGCCGAACTTGGCCTGGCCCCCCAGGTCAACTGTAAGGTGTACGCCCAGCCCTGCGTTATTGGGCATAGGATAGATCAGCCGGCTGAACGGTGATCGGCCAGAAAGTGTGAAATAGCTTCCCTTGCAATAGTAGGCCGGAGGGATGTGCGCCTCGGGCTGCCCGGCCAGTTTCCGGGCGACTGCCGGCGCTGAGAGGCCGGTGGCATTGACGACTTGCCGCGCGGTGAGATCCATGGCTTCCGCGCCATCGAAAGAGAGCAGAAATTCTCCGTTCTCCAGGACACGTCCTTCACGAAAGGGGGTCATGAAAACACATTGGGCGCCAGCATTCTCTGCATCCCCCTGCAGAGCCAGCATCAGTCCATGGCTGTCCACGATCCCGGTGGACGGGGAAACCAGCGCCGCGTCGCATACCAGTGCGGGCTCCATACGGACCGCTTCGGCAGCGTCGATTTGATAGAGGTCATCGACTCCGTTGAGCTGGGCGCGCCGCGCAATATCGGCAAGATGCTTGGTCTGTTCCGGGTTGGCAGAAACAATCAGTTTGCCAAGACGCTTGTGCGCGATCCCTCGCTCAGCGCAGTACTGATACAGCAGCTGCTTGCCTTCCACACATAATCGAGCCTTGAGGCTGTTCTGCGGATAATAGATACCGGCGTGAATGACTTCAGAATTGCGGGCGCTCGTGCCTGTGCCGATGCCTTCTGCCGCTTCCACCACCAGCACTTCGTGACCGGCCAGTGCCAGCTCGCGTGCGATGGCCAAGCCCACGACGCCTGCGCCAAGAACAATGCTGTCTATATCTGCCATGTGGATACTTCGTTTATACGAACGTTCTGCCGGAGCTCAAGTTCAGTTTCCGGAGATGGGCTCAATGGAGGGGGTGAGGTCGAAATCCCCTGCATGATAAACCAGGGGTTGTGTAGCGCGTCGGCCGCAGCGTTCGACCTGGCCGACGAAGATGGTGTGATCTCCCGCCGGATGGTGCGCGTGGTTAAAGCACTCAAACCAGGCGGCAGTGTCTGGGTCGGCCAGCATGGGCACCCCAGAGGGGCTGCGCTTCAGTTCTACGTCGCGAAAGCGCTCGTCTTGGCTGCCATAGGCAAAGCGCTTTGCCAGGTGCAGCTGGCTGGCCGACAACACATGGATGACGTAACGCTGCGCAGCCAGAAAATGCGGCAAGGCCGACGCCCGCTGCGACAATGACCACAGCACCATGGGCGGTTCCAGCGAGACGGCATTGAAGGAACTTACGGTCAGACCCCACGGCCGTCCGTCCTGCGTCTCGGTCGTCACGATGGTGACACCGGTCGCAAAGCGGCCCAGTGCGGAACGGAAGTAAGCTTGGTCGAAATCCGGGGAAAGGGCGGTCATGAGCGATTCAAATTGAGAGGCCGAAGTGAGTTGGCCTCAAGGCGCAAGCCTTTGCATGGCCCACGTGCCATCTTCCTGCAAGCGGTAGGCCACGCGGTCGTGAAGACGGGAAGGGCGCCCCTGCCAGAACTCCACGTAGTGCGGTACTACGCGATACCCACCCCAGTGAGGGGGGCGCGCGGGGTCGTCGCCCAGGGATTCCGTCAGCTTCTGCTTGCGCGCTTCCAGCTCCTCTCGGCTGATCGGGCGGCTCTGCGGCGACACCCAGGCACCAATACGTGATTCGAGTGGACGGCTGCGGAAGTATTCGTCGGATTCTTGCGCGGAAGTCTTTTCGATGCGACCTTCTATGCGCACCTGGCGCTCCAGGGGCTGCCAGAAGAACAGCAGGCTGGCACGCGGGTGTTCCGCGAGTTCTTGACCCTTGCGTGATTCGTAATTGGTGTAGAACACAAAGCCGCGTTCGTCGAAGCCTTTAAGCAGCACAATGCGTGCAGCCGGGTGAAGGTCGGGCCCCAGCGTTGCGAGCGTCATGGCGTTGGGCTCAGGTACGGCCGCTTCCAGCGCTTGGGAGAACCAGTGTGTGAATTGCTCCGTTGGCGTGGGCGCCATGCCGGATTCCAGGAGTTCGAACTTGCCGTATTTCTGGCGGATATCAGCAACGGACATAATCAGTGATTCTCGGATGCAGGAGGATGACGGGCCGCCTACGCACTGCGCAGCTGGCGGGCAATGGCAAAGAGGCGTTTGTCGACGATGCCGTGGCGCTCGAGTGCGTCGGCCGTTTCCAATACGTAGTCGATGCAGGGACCATAACTACCGTGGGCGGTACGCACGATGTGCAGCAGTTGCTCTTCCGGCAAGCTTCGCACATAGCCCGAGGTGTTGCGGTTCATGGTAAAGGCAAGGGCAGTAATGTTGCCGTTTTCGGTACGGCAGTTCAACCAGCGCGGTATGTATGCTCCGCTGGGCATCTCCCGGCGCCACAAAGCATCCATGATCTGGGACGCGTGCGCTTGATCGATACGAAATACCACGCCACGGCAGGAGCCGCCGGAATCGAGCGCAAATACGAGCCCGGGGCGCTCAGGCGTGCCACGGTTCACGCGGGACCACAAGCACAGGGAACGATGATACCCATGCAGCAGGGCATGCCGGCGCTCCACGAACTCAAATTCAGGCCGCCAGATGAGCGAACCGTAGCCGTAGATCCAGATGTCCTGACCCCGCGGCAGGGCTGACATCGCAGCTTGGAGGGATGCTTGGCGCTCCGCTTCGGTCAGCAGCCGGAAGCTGGACGGAGCAGGCACATGAATGGAGGACGACTGAGTGTTCACTTTCCGGGGGAATGCGAATGTAAGGGAAAACGGATATTTCATCATTGTAGAGCAGCTAAAATCCCTGCTCTATGGAAGACAATAATTTCGTCGATGCAGAGCGTCGTTTCGGTGGCCTTGACCGCCTCTATGGGGCAGGTGCTGCGAACCGCCTGGCTCAAGGACATGTCGTTGTCGCCGGAATCGGCGGCGTGGGCTCATGGTGTGCAGAAGCCTTGGCCCGCTGCGGGGTGGGCCGTATAACGCTGATCGACCTCGACCACGTCGCAGAGTCCAATATCAATCGACAGATACACGCCTTGGGCAGCACGCTCGGCCAGTCCAAGGTCGTGGCGATGATGCAACGTATCAAGGACATCAACCCGGCGTGCGATGTCATTTGTGTCGACGACTTTGTCGCGCCGGAGAATGTCCGCGACATAGTGCCTGCACACGCCGATATGGTTCTGGATTGCACGGATCAGGCAGCGGCCAAAGTTGCTCTTATTTTGGAAGCACGGCAGCGCAGTCAGGCATTGCTGGTCTGTGGTGGTGCTGGAGGCAAGACCAACCCCCTGGCCCTGCGCAGCGGGGATCTGTCCCAAGCTGTCAATGACGCCCTGTTGTCTCGCTTACGCAATACGCTGCGGCGCCAGCATGGTTTCCCTCGTGGGGGAGAGCCCGGCGGCAAGGTTCGCAAGCGTGTCCCACGCATGGGGGTGAGGGTGCTCTGGTTTGATCAGCCCGCCATCCTGCCGGAAGCCTGGACTCAAGCTAGGGCTGAATCGGAGGCTACTTCGGCGCCTCAGGGCCTTTCCTGTGCCGGCTATGGCTCGGCCGTGATGGTGACTGCCTCCATGGGGCTGAGCGCGGCTGACGAGGCCGTGCACTGGTTGCTGCACGGCAAGCACAGAGCGTTGCCGACCTGAGGAGCGTCAGCCCGGCGCGTCGGCCACGCAGGCACTTACGCAGCCTTGCCTCTCAATTCCGTCATAGCGCCGATACCACGATGACATCCTGCCAGCCCCGCAGCCCGTTGGAAATACGGCATGCCTTGGCCCGTAGAAAGTCGTCCTTATGGATGGCTGCTTCCATTACCTGGCCGCTACATAGCAAGGCCTCGCGCTGGACACCAGGCAGTACACCGGCATTGAGCGGAGGGGTGAGCCAGCGGCCGTCCTGGGTCTCAATATAAAGATTGCTGCGGCTGCCTTCGCTCATCCAGCCGTCCTCGTTCCAATAAAGGATGTCAAAAATTTCCGGATGCGTCGACAGCCATTCAGTGGCTGCCGCATACCAGGGGCGGTGGGTGGTCTTGTGCAGCAGCCAGGCATGCGCGCCTCGCATGCGCGGGCCCTGCATCACAACCTTCAAGGGGGAGGGCAGTGCAGGAAGCGGGCCGGTTTCCACGCTGAGCCGGCCGTCAGGCGCCATGAGCATACGCACCCGCCATGACGCACCGGGATCTAGTTCTGATGTGGCTTGCCGAATGCTTTTCATGACGGCGTCTTTGCCAGGCCACGGATAAGCCAGCTCGGCGCTCGACCGTTCCAGACGTCGCAAATGGCCCTCGAGCAATGGAAAGTGCGCACCGCGTTCTAGGCGCATGGTCTCAATGAGGCTCGGCCTTGCGGCAGGTTCGGAAGCCATCATGCCTGTTGTTCCCCGGCCAGGAATTCGTGCAGGGCGGCGCCCGTATGGCTGCGCGCACGCAGTTCCATCAATTGTTCTGGGGTGCCTTCGGCAACGATTCGTCCCCCTTCGCTACCGCCCTCAGGGCCCAGGTCCACTATCCAATCTGCTTCGGCAATGACGTCGAGGTTATGTTCGATCACCACCACGGTGTTGCCGGCATCTACCAGCCGATGCAGCACATGAATGAGTTTCTCCACATCGGCAATGGACAAACCGACGGTAGGCTCGTCCAGAACGTAGAGGGTATGGGGAAGACGTGAAGCGCGGCCACTGCGAGTCACCCCCTCATCCAGCCGTGCCTTGACCAGTTCTGTCACCAGTTTGATGCGTTGCGCTTCCCCTCCCGAAAGTGTGGGGGAAGGTTGGCCCAGAGTGAGATAGCCCAGGCCTACGTCACGCATCAATTCCAGCGACCGCAAAATGCGCGGATGCGCCGTGAAATGTTCAATTGCGTCGTCCACTTCCATGGCCAATACATCGCCGGCACTGAGCTCACGCCAGGTGACACCCAAGGTGTCGCGATTGAAACGCTGACCCTCGCAGGCGTCGCAAGGCACTTTAATGTCGGGCAAAAAGGACATCTCCAGCGTACGCATGCCCTGGCCTTCGCAGATCGGACAGCGGCCCTGGCCGGTATTGAAGGAAAAGCGTGATGCCGTCCAGCCGCGCAGCTTGGCGTCGCGTGTGCCAGCAAACAGCTTGCGCACATCGTCCCAGAAGCCGACATAAGTGGCGGGGCAGGAGCGCGGAGTCTTGCCAATGGGGGTCTGGTCCACTTCCAACACGCGGTCGATGGTTTCCCAGTCTGCGATCTCGTCGCACCCGATCCAGCTTCCTGGTTTGCGATCCGCCACGACACGGGAGAGATTGTCCAGCATCACCTCGCGCGCCAGCGTTGACTTACCTGAACCTGAAACCCCCGTCACAACGCTCAGCCGGCCGACAGGAATCCGTGCATCGACACCACGCAAATTATGCATGCGGGCCCCCTTGATTTTTAGCACCGGGGTGTCTTCCTCGATGGGGCGGCGCGCACTGAGCGGATGCTGCAGAGGCTCGCGCAGATACCGACCGGTAATGGAATCCGGGTGATCCATAAGCTCGCGCACCGTGCCCTCCGCTACGACGGTACCGCCCCGTACCCCGGCTCCGGGGCCCATATCGATGACATGCGAAGCCCTTCGGATGGTGTCCTCGTCGTGTTCGACGACCACCAGCGTATTGCCGTTCCCTTCCAGCAGGGCCAGGGCGTCGAGCAGAATCCGGTTGTCGCGGGGGTGCAGGCCGATGGTCGGTTCGTCCAGCACGTAACAGACCCCCTGCAGGTTGGAACCCAGTTGTGCCGCCAGGCGAATCCGCTGGGCTTCACCACCGGACAAGGTGGGCGCGGAACGATCCAGGGCCAGGTAGCCGAGCCCCACCTTCAGCATGAACTCCAGCCGACCGCGAATCTCAGTGAGTATGTCACGGGCAATGTCGCCTTCCCTGCCGCGCAACACCAGGCCCGTGAAGAAGTCCCGTGCCTCCGTAACAGGCAGGCGTGCCAGGTCGGCAATGGACTGATCCCGCCAGCGGACCGCCAGAGAGATCGGATTGAGTCGTGCCCCATGGCAGCTGGGGCAGGCTTCCTCTTCGCCTTCGTACCAATCGTTCCAACCCACTTCCTCGCCGGTCTGTTCGGCATCAAAACCGGCGAGCTTCAGGCCGGTTCCGTAGCAGGTGGTGCACCAGCCGTGTTTGGAGTTGTACGAGAACATCCGGGGATCCGGGTCCGGGAAGTTCATACCGCAACCTGGACAGGCCCGTTTAGATGAGAACTGGTGTGCATGGGCCTGGGGCGACACTCCCGCGGCGCGCCGCGTCTCGAGATCCGGCGCTTCTTCGGTGAGGTCAACCAGAATGCTCATGCTGCCGTGACCCTGTTCCAATGCCTGATGCACGGCTTCACGCAGCTCTTTTTCATGGCGCGCGTCGACGATGAGATCGGCTATGGGCAAATCGATGTTGTGTTCCTTATAGCGATCCAGGCGTGGCCAGGGGCTGACCGGAATGAATTCACCATCGACTCTCAAATGGGTATGACCGCGCGCGCCGGCCCATTTCGCCAGATCGGTGTAATAGCCCTTGCGCGCCTGCACCAGCGGCGCGAGCACACCAATATGCTTGCCGGCATGCTGCTGCATGATGTTGGCAACGATCTGGTCAGGTCGCTGCGGTTCCACGGGGATGTTGCAATGCGGGCAGTATTGTGTGCCCAGCTTCATATAAAGCAGCCGCAGGAAGTGGTGAATTTCCGTCATGGTGGCCACGGTTGATTTCCGGCCTCCACGACTGGTGCGCTGTTCTATGGCCACGGTGGGCGGAATGCCATAAATGGCGTCGACATCCGGTTTGCCGGCCGGCTGAACAATGGCGCGTGCATAGGCATTGAGAGACTCGAGATATCGGCGCTGGCCCTCATTGAAGAGGATGTCGAAGGCAAGAGTCGATTTGCCGGACCCGGAAACACCGGTGATGACGGTAAAGGTATCTCGCGGAATGCTGACGTCCACGCCTTTAAGGTTGTGCTCGCGAGCATTCAGAATATCGATGCTCCGACGAGCGGCCCTGCCCAGATAAACGCTTTGCTCTTCTTCAACTTTTGGTGGGGACGACTTTCCGGCAATGCTTGGGGCATCAGCCGCTTCGCGGATGATTGTGCCTTCGTATTCCCGTAGGGCGCGGCCGGTATGTGAGGCCTCTATGGACATGATCTCGGCCGGCGTGCCTGCGCCAACCACCTCTCCGCCCAATTCTCCGCCTTCAGGCCCCAGGTCAATGACCCAATCCGAAGCACGGATGACATCAAGGTTGTGCTCGATCACCAGCAGGCTGTGGCCGCCGGCGAGCAGACGTCGAAAAGCGCGCATCAGGCGGGCCACGTCGTCGAAGTGCAGCCCCGTGGTCGGTTCGTCAAACAGAAAAAGCTTGCCCTTGACCGCCAGGCCGGGCCGATCGGTCTTGTTCTCAACGAGATGTCCGGCCAGTTTGAGGCGCTGCGCCTCACCGCCCGAGAGCGTGGGCACGGGTTGTCCAAGGCGCAGGTATTCCAGGCCGACATCCGCCAATGGCGCCAGGGCACGCTGCACGTCGCGAAGCCCCGAGAAAAACTCCAGGGCCTCATGCACCGTCATGTCCAACACTTCGTCGATGGAAGCGCTACGCCCCAGGTGTTCGAGGCGAACCTCCAGGATCTCGGGGCGGAAGCGCTTGCCATCACAGTCGGGGCAGCGCAGGTAAACGTCGGACAGAAACTGCATCTCGACGTGCTCGAATCCGGTTCCGCCGCAGGTGGGGCAGCGCCCATCACCACTGTTGAAACTGAAGGTACCCGCCGTGTAGCCGCGTTCCCGGGCCATTGGCGTCTGGGTGAAGAGTTTGCGTATGGCGTCGAAAGCCCCTACATAGCTTGCGGGGTTGGAACGCGCTGTCTTGCCAATGGGGGTTTGATCCACCAGGGTGACGTCATGCAGCCGGTCATCGCCCAACAGCCGTTCGTATTCGCCAGGCGCCTCCACCGGCTTGCCCATCTTTTTGAGCATTGCCGGGTAAAGGACATCCTGCACCAAGGTGGATTTACCCGAGCCGGAAACACCGGTTATGCAGACCAGGCGCCCCAGCGGAATGGAAACGGAAACGTTCTTCAGGTTATTGGCGCGAACGCCTTCAAGAAGGAGGCGCGGCGTATTGTCCGCTACTGTTTGTGGGCGCGGCGATTCCACTTTCAACTTGCCGCCCAGATATCGGCCCGTCAATGTTTCAGCCGTGCGCAAGGTATCGGGTTCGCCGTCAAAGACGATCTGTCCGCCCCGTTCGCCGGGCCCGGGCCCCATGTCGATGATGCGGTCGGCGGCCACCATAACCTGGGGGTCGTGTTCGACCACCACCAGCGTGTTGCCGTTGTCGCGCAGCCGGTGCATCACTT
>JAJUJD010000232.1 GCA_029267315.1 Alcaligenaceae bacterium | reverse complement strand
TCGCACGCCGTGAATTCGCCGATGGTCCTGGTTGCACACCCCGACCTGGGCGTGAAAACCGTGCAGGAGCTCATCGACAAGGCCAAGGCCGCTCCGGACTCGATCGTTTATGCCTCTGGCGGTACGGGATCCTCCATGCATCTGGCCATGGAACAGTTCGCCAAAATGGCCGGCATCAAAATGACTCACGTTCCTTACAAAGGTTCGGGTAACTCGTACGTCGACCTTCTGGCCGGGCGCGTTTCGCTCCTGATGGACATCATTCCTCAGGCACTGCCGCGCGTGCGCTCTGGACAGCTCATCGCATTGGGAGCTGGTACCAAGGAACGCCTGCCTGAACTGCCAGACGTGCCAACCATCGATGAGTCGGGCGTCCCGGGCTATGCAGCCGGTTCCTGGTACGGCTTCGTCGGCCCCGCCGGCATTCCCGCCGAACGTCTGGAAATCCTGAATAAAGCCATCAATCAGGCGCTGCGTGATCCGGAAATCGAGACCAAGCTCAAGGATGCCGGCCTGCAAGTCGTCGCGGGTACGCCTCAGGAATTCCAGAAATTCATTGAGTCGCAAGTCGCGGTATCTGCACAAATCATTAAAGACGCCGGCATCAAAGCCGAGTAAGCGTTCAGTCCACGCAACAAGGAAACAAACCATGCAAGCATCATTCACCCCCATCGATTTCCAGGCGCGACGCGGAAACGTGGCCGCGTCGGTCAAAGCTGCCGGTTTCGACGCATATGTTGGAACCCGGCAAGGGGGCCTGCACTACCTCAGCGGCGCCTTCATGCCATGGCGCGGCGCTGTAATCGTTACGGCGAACGGGGACTGCGAATTCGTTTACTGGGCCTGGGATACCAGCCGAGTCCGTCAGGAAGGCCACGACGTCAAAATTACGCCCTTCACCTTCTCTGACTTCACCAAGACGATCGCCGCCAAACTGAAGGAACTCGGTCTGGAGAAAGGCCGCATCGGCATCGATCTCGCCCACCCGGGCGCTGCTCAGGTTGCCCCGGGCATGATCTGCGCGAATGAATACCTGGAGCTCAAAGAGCTGCTGCCAGCCGCCGACATCGCCAACGGCGTCGACCTGCTCGATAACGTCATGCTGATCAAGGAACCGGCAGAGCTCGAACGCCTGCGCGCCGCTGCCCTGGTAGCAGATATTGGCTTCAACGCGGGCCGTGAGGCAATCCGCACAGGGGTCACTGAAAACCATGTAGCGGGAGCCATTGAACAAGCCATTCGTGACAACGGCAGCACCTGGGCATGGGCGCTGACCGGCGGCACAGAAGTCGGCTCCGGTGTGCGCACGGGCTACCTGCACGGGGTTACTCAACAGGCTACGGACAAGCTTATCCAGGACAACGAATTCGTCATTCTGGACCTGCACCCCATGATCGACCTCTACCTGGCCGATTCCTCCATTCCTGTATTCCACGGCAAGCCGTCGGCTATCCAGCAGAAGATGATCGATTGCTGGGAAGAAGTCGTGGAAACCATGATGAAGAACTTAAAGCCGGGCCGCCCGATTCCTGAAGTCGTGCAGCAGGGCATTGATGTCTTCGAGAAGTGGGGCTTGAAAGACTATTGTCTGCCCACCTTCGGCCATGGTCTGGGCACCTGCGCTCGCACCCGCCCCTTCATAAACCTGCGCAGCACCGACATAGCGCAAGTGAACATGGTTGTGGCATTGGGTACCCACCTCTACATGCCGGAAGTCGGCGGAATGCGACTTGAATTCCCGGCGGTAGTGACCGAATCCGGTGCAGAAGCGCTGATGAAGACCCCGCCTAAAGTGCATTTCAACTAAGGTTCGTAAGAAAGCGGCGCGCGGGTTTGCGCGTCGCTTACTTGCGTGGCGTTCAACGCCCGGTGGAATTCGACCCACTTGCAGCGCTAGCTTCCTTGCGCGCCTGAGCCATCATCAGCTGATCCAGCGCATTCCCGAAGGCACGCCTGTCGGACTGACTGAACGACGCCGGCCCACCGGTGTCCACCCCCGCACTGCGCAACTCTTCCATCATGTCTCGCATGGCGAGACGTTCACCGATGGTTTCGGAGGTGTAGCGCTCTCCCCGCGGGTTCAACACCATGCCGCCCTTGGCGAGCACTTGGCTAGCCAAGGGAATATCACCCGTAATAATGAGGTCACCGGCAGAGCTGTGCTGCACGATGTAGTCATCCGCCACGTCAAAGCCGCGTTGAACTTGCACCGCACGGATATAAGGCGATGGCGGCGTGCGCAGCATCTGGTTCGCCACCAGAATCAGAGGGTGCTTCCAACGCTGTGCGGCGCGGTACAGAATGTCTTTTATGACCACTGGGCAAGCGTCAGCATCCACCCATATTTGCATCGTTTAAACCTTCAGAGCAGCGGCCAACAGAGTATTGGCCAGTTCGTTCGTGGTGATTCCATCTGCCTGCGCCTTGGCGCGCAGAGCGTCGATGACGGGTTGCTGCAACTTAACGGGGAAGGACACCAGGCCTGCGGCTTGGTCCAGGCGACGCTGTTCGCGGCGATCCGGAACGGCCGCAGCGCCGGCAAAGCGATCCGGAGGAATGGACGCGTTGAGCTTGCCCATGATTTTCAGGGCTTTGTGCTTTTCTAAATCAGTTTTTTTCATGAAGGATCCGCATTGAACCACCTGTCAGCGACAGGCTTGCAAGCATCTTAGTTGATAAGTTTGCCGGTTGCGGTATCTTGAGCTGAACGATGTGGATAAAGGCAAAAGACTTTGGCACGAACGAGGCTGTTAAACCGCATTCGGAGAACGCACCGAGCGTAGGGTTTTGCAGTGATCCCAGACAGCGGCGCTCTACACTCGGCGGGTATGCATCAAGGAGCTCGTCAGTGTCTACAGATTTGAATCAACGTTACGGCTTAAACCCCGCCCACAGCGAAGTTGTCGCCGCCTGTGCGGTTGTTCCACCCGGCGATGCGCTCGACATGGGGTGCTCCAATGGTCGTAACGCGCTTTACCTGGCCCAGCAGGGCTTCAAAGTCACGGCTGTCGACCTTAACCCCCATGCTCTGGAACAACTGCATTCCGTCATCCAGCAAGAAGGCATCAATACCATTACGCCTCGTCTGTACGACATCAGCGATGCAGACCTCGATGCCGATTATGACTTCATTGGCTGCACAGTGACACTCATGTTCATTGAACCCTCCAGGGTCAAGGCCGTGCTGACCGACATGCAACAGCACACCAAGCCGGGCGGATACAACCTCATCGTCTGTGCCATGGATAGCCCCGACTACCCTTGCCCTATGAATTTTCCATTCACATTCCAACCGGGCGAGTTGAGCGAGGCGTACAAAGGATGGGAAATGATCAAGTACAACGAAGACGTCGGAACCATGCACAACGGTGCGCAGTTGAGGTTCGCGACAATGCTGGCGCGGAAGTCAAGTTA
>JAJUJD010000032.1 GCA_029267315.1 Alcaligenaceae bacterium | reverse complement strand
TTACATCATGAATGGTAGTTCCAGGGGTTCGAACAATGGGTCGGGCCCCGGGTGCATGCGGGTGATGGTGCCGTCGTCTGACAGATAGAAGTGCATCAACGAATACCACACGCCTGACTGCCTGTAGCGATAGCTCCAGATGGTCTGTCGCACACTGGGCAGGCCCACGGAAGAAATTTCCGCGGGAGGGCCGAAATGGCAACGCAACTGGTCGGAAGTCCACTCATTGACCTGCACCCGGCGGAAGGCCTCATCGGTAAGCACTTGCTCCAACGCGCCCGTACTTCCGTCGGGCGCAACCCGTGTGGCCCACGCGTAGTGCCCCATGGGTTGAGTTGACCAGACTACCAAACTCGAACCGTCAGCTTGCGGGCATTCTACGGAGGGTGCGCCATACCGCGCCTGAACTTCAGACACCGATGCACCCGGCGGAATGTCGCCCATGGTGGCACAGGCGCTGAGCAACAACGCAGCGCCTGTGGTCAAAAAGAAACGCACGTGCCTGGTCGAAGCGCAAGAAAGCGGTTGCTGCGGCATGGTGAAACCTCCAAGTATTCAGGTGTGAAGTGCGACACAGAGATTTTCCTTGAAGTGCGCCACTGCGACCAGCAACTTTCGTACTGCACTATCTGTTCCACAGCCGTGTATAATTTGTCCCTTCCCAACAGCACGTCAAGGCACCTCAGCCTTGTCGCAAGTTTATTTGAGGTCAATAGAAATGGCAGTTACCGACATCAACAAGTCTGAAATCGTCTCGCAATTCCAGCGTACTCAAGGCGATACGGGTTCCCCCGAAGTACAAGTAGCTCTCCTGACGGCTCGCATCAATGAGCTCACCGAGCACTTCAAGACTCACAAGAAAGATCACCACTCCCGCCGCGGCCTGCTGCGCATGGTCAGCCGCCGCCGCAAGCTTCTCGATTACCTCAAGGGTCGCAATCCCGACTCCTACCGTAGCCTCATCGAAAAGCTCGGTCTGCGTAAGTGATACCCGGGGCTCAGCTCCCCGAGCGACAACCGTGGGCACCGCGATTACATCGTGGGGCCCGCGGTTTTTTATTTTGTAAGGAAAAACAATGTTCAACAAAGTGAGCAAATCGTTTCAATACGGTCAGCACACTGTGACGCTGGAAACCGGTGAGATTGCTCGCCAAGCGTCAGGTGCCGTACTCGTGACAGTGGACGACACTTGTGTGCTCGCAACCGTGGTTGGCGCGAAGAATGCCAAACCAGGTCAGGATTTCTTCCCGTTGACGGTCGATTACGCCGAGAAGACTTATGCAGCCGGTCGTATCCCGGGCGGTTTCTTCAAGCGTGAAGGTCGTCCTTCCGAGAAAGAAATTCTGACTGCGCGCCTCATTGATCGCCCGCTGCGTCCGCTGTTCCCCGAAGGCTTCTACAACGAAGTGCAGATCATCCTGCACGTAGTCTCGGTGAACCCTGAGGTGGACCCGGACATTCCGTCCATGATCGGCGCATCTGCCGCGCTGGCCATCTCCGGCATTCCCTTCAATGGTCCGATCGGTGCCGCTCGCATTGGTTACATCAACGGCGAGTACGTTCTGAACCCCACGACCAGCCAAATGAAGGATTCTGCGCTGGAACTGGTGGTCGCTGGTACCGAAGACGCTGTTCTGATGGTTGAATCCGAAGCGCATGAGCTGTCGGAAGAGGTCATGCTGGATGCCGTGATGTTCGGCCATCAGCATATGCAAGCTGCAATCGACGCCATTCACGACCTGGTTGCAGAGGCCGGCAAGCCCGAGTGGGATTGGCAGCCGCCTGCTAAGAACGAAGCGCTGATCACTGCGGTAAACGCCGCTGCGCGTGAGCCCCTCAAGGCTGCATACCAGATCCGCAGCAAGCAACAGCGCACCGAAGCCCTGCGCGCAGTCTACGACGACGTCAAGACCAAGCTGGCTGAGCATGCCGCTGCGAAGGGCGAAGACGCGCCGAACAACGTGGAAGTGGACAACATCCTCTTCGACTTGGAATCGGAAATCGTGCGCGGCCAGATTCTTAACGGCGAACCCCGTATCGACGGTCGCGACACGCGCACCGTGCGCCCTATCGACATCCGCCTGGGCGTGCTGCCTCGTGCGCACGGCAGTGCACTGTTCACGCGTGGCGAAACGCAGGCTCTGGTGGCCGCAACATTGGGTACCAAGCAGGACGAGCAGATCATCGACTCCATTATGGGAGAGACGCGTGATCGCTTCATGCTGCATTACAACTTTCCTCCGTTCTCCACGGGTGAAACCGGCCGCTTCGGCGCGCCCAAGCGCCGCGAGATCGGGCATGGCCGCCTTGCTAAGCGTGCCCTCAACCCATTGCTGCCTCCGGCAGAAGATTTCCAGTACACCATCCGTGTGGTGTCCGAAATCACGGAATCCAACGGTTCCTCCTCGATGGCATCGGTTTGCGGTGGCAGTCTGGCGCTGATGGACGCCGGTGTCCCGACGGCAGAGCACGTGGCGGGTGTGGCCATGGGCCTGATCAAAGACGGTGGCAAGTTCGCCGTGCTGACCGACATTCTTGGAGACGAGGACCACCTCGGCGACATGGACTTCAAGGTGGCAGGTACTGTCAACGGCATTACCGCGCTGCAAATGGACATCAAGATTCAGGGCATCACCCGCGAAATCATGCAGGTTGCTCTGGCTCAAGCCCGTGAAGGCCGTCTGCACATTCTGGACATCATGCGTCAGGCCATCGAAGGTTCGCGCACCGAGCTGTCCGAGTTTGCACCGCGCATGCTTACTCTGAAGATCAACCCGGAAAAGATCCGCGACGTGATCGGCAAGGGCGGCGCAACCATCCGCGCCCTGACCGAAGAAACCGGCACGCAGATCGACATCAGCGACGACGGCAGCATCACCATTGCCAGCGCCGACCTCGACAAGGCTCGCGAAGCTGAGCGTCGCATCAAGGAACTGACTGCCGACGTTGAAGTGGGTCAGGAATACGAAGGCCCCGTCCTGCGTCTTCTGGACTTCGGCGCGATTGTCCAAGTTCTGCCGGGCCGCGACGGTCTGCTGCACATTTCCGAGATCGCCAACTACCGCATCGCCAACATCAATGATGTGCTGAAGGTTGGTCAGATTGTGCGCTTCAAGGTCATTGAAGCCGATGACAAGGGCCGTCTGCGTCTGTCGATCAAGTCGATCGGCGGCATCGAGGCTCAAACTGGGGAAAGCGGCGCCGGTTCCACCGAAGCCTGAGGTTCGGCGCAGGCTTCATCCTGGGTGAAGCCTGCTCCTCCTCTCTATCCTCTATAATCATGCGTTTTCCCGATGTCTGTCTTGTTTCGGGAACACGCATGTTTTGTTTTTAGATCATCCATGCCCGGATGGTGGAATAGGTAGACACAAGGGACTTAAAATCCCTCGCCGCAAGGCGTACCGGTTCGATTCCGGTTCCGGGCACCATCGTTTGTCTCTGCCACGCGCCGTAACCGCCCCTGACGGGCCTACCGTAGCGCCGTGTACTCTCTTCCCTCCGCCACGTTTACTAACGATTTCGGCGGTCCTCCTCGCTCCTCGGCCAAGCACTTGCCTGTTATAACTTGGTCACTGATCAGCGGAGGGTAAAGGATGACTTCTAAGGTTCTCAGTCGTAGCGCCTTTTTTCTCACAGTGGCTGCCGCTCTGGCTGCCTGTTCTTCTACAAAGAATCCAGAATCAGCGTCAGCGGCGGGAGATGCTCGCGTCGTCACGACCAGTCCGGAATGTCGCCTTAATCGCAGCGCCTGCATTTATGAAGGGCGGTATGAGTCCGGTGAAAAGCAATATGCTGAGGAAGAGGCGCGTCGTCTCAACCAGGCGTCGATTAATCGCTTGCGGCGTGTACGGTGAGGCGCAGCGGGAAACGAGCGTGGCGCTCAAACGCGGCGCTGAAATGTCCGCAATGTGGTAGTTTTAAGAGATGGATGAAAGACTGCGTTTAGACAAATGGCTGTGGGCAGCGCGCTTCTACAAAACGCGCGCCCTCGCTGTTGACGAAATTGGCAAGGGGCGGGTGCTGGTAAATGGGCAGCCGGCCAAACCGGCTAGGGAAGTCGGCCCGGGTGACCTCATCGTGGTGCGCAAGGGCGAGCCACCTATCGAAGTCCTCGTCAAAGGAGTGAGCCGCGTGCGCGGGCCTGCCCCGGTGGCTGCCAAGCTTTATGAAGAAACGCCAGAAAGCGCTACGCGGCGGGCACATGCTGCGGAAATGCGTCGCCTCGCGCCCGAACCGGCGCTCGATTATTTCGACGGTCGTCCCACCAAGCGTGATCGGCGCATACTGGCTGCCATAAGAGGAAAGTAGTACTCCCTAATTGCGGCAGGGCATTAAACCCAGAGCCGGAATGTCGTCCGCCCCCAGCGCCTTTGCAGAGGTCTGATATTCCTTTTGCAGGATGTAGTGAAAGGTGCTGCAGATATCGCGATACAGCGCAGTTCTGGCCGCGTCGGTGTCGCCTCGCTTCAGGCCGTCGATCAATTCTTCATGAAACTTTACGGCATGCTGCTCGCGAGTACGTTCCGACCCTCGGCGTAGGTCGTAATTCAGGATGGGACCAATGCGTAGCCAGCACCCCTCGATGATCTTGGTCAGCAGCGGCATGCCTGCAGCCTCATACAGCGTGAAATGTAGTGTCTTGTTGAGTGCGACGATGTCTGAATTGTCGCGCTCCATATCTTCGGCCGACTGGCGCATGGCCTCTGCCAGTTCCCGATTCAGCGTGCGTAGCTCCTTGAGCAGACGTTTATTCACATTTCCGATGGCCCGCTCAATGGCGTAACCCTCATTAAGCAGACGCAGGCGAGTTACCTCACAGAACTCGTCCGCAGTCAGCACAGGGACTTTGATCGAGCGATTCGGCGCGATCAACAGCGCCCGTTCTGCCACCAATTGGTACACCGCTTCACGCACTGGCGTCATGCTCACGCCCAGAGCCTGTGCAGTGGGGCGCAGCGACAATACTTCCCCCGGCATCACCTTGCCGGACAGCAAAAGCTCGCGGATCTGCGCAAGCACATGGTCGCCCAATGTCTCCTGTCGACGAATGGGCTGAAAGTTCGACGGCATGATTCTCTCTTCAGGGTTAACACTAACTGTGATTTGTGATCACAGTTGTCTTAGCATGTTAGCTCAAATTAAACCTAAAGCGAACGAGGAGTGAGACATGGCAGCAGAAGATGCAAGCAAGGTATCAGAGAATCGTCGCAGATTAATTCAAGGCGGGGCCGCCTTGGCGGCTTCGCTGGCCATGCCGGCTTATGTGCGGGCGCAGTCTAAAGAGCCCATCCGGATTGGCCACCTAACTCCAATGACCGGCTTCCTTGGCCCCATGGGCGAGTACGCAGTTCTGGGTGCGCGTCTCGCGGTAGAGGAAGTCAACGCATCCGGCGGCGTGCTTGGGCGTCAGCTGGAGCTCTTGACGGAAGACAGCGTTAACCCACAAACAGCGTCTACCAAGGCTCAACGCATGGTGGACCGAGACAAAGTCTTTGCCATCGTGGGGGAAATCAGTTCAGCTTCGGGCCTGGCCATCTCGCAGGTGACAAACCGCGCCCAGAAGCTTTTCTTCCAGACCGGCTGCAACTCCAATGAACTGCGCGGTGCCAATTGCAGCCGCTACATGTTCCACCTGGAAGCTAACAACACCATGTATGTCCGTACCATCGGTCAGTGGCTGCTGAAGCAGGGCATGGTGAAGGGCAAGCGCTGGATGGCATTCACTGCGGATTACGCCTTTGGTCACGATCTCTTCCAGCAAACCAAGAAGTTTATGGATGAAAATGGGGCGGAGTTCGTCTCCAATGACATGATCCCCACCGATGCCACAGAATTCAGCGCATCCATGCTGAAGATCCGCCAGCAGAAGCCGGACATCGTCATCAGTAATTTGGCCGGCAACCAGACGACCAACTTCACCAAGCAGTATCACGAGTTCGGCATCAAAGTGCCCTATGCCGGCGCCGACATGAACATGACCAGCATCTGGGGCGCAGGAAAATCGGCTTTCAGCGGCACATGGCCCATTATCTGGACCCACCAGGTGCAGGCGCCATCGGCTCAGGCATTTGTGAAGCGCTTCCAGGAACGCTGGAAGAAATTGCCTGAAAATCAGGCGGTCAACGACTATCTCGCCATCATTCTGCTGGCCAAGGCGATGAATGAGACGAAGTCCGACGACACCGATACGCTGATCAAGTATCTGGAAACCGCCAAGGATCTCGATGTGCTGCGCGAACGTCCGGGTTACTTCCGCGACTGGGACCATCAGCTCATGTTCGAGATGTATACGGTGCAGCCGGCTGAAGGAGGCGGCTCCGGTCCGCAGGACTTTATGGTCACCAGTGATCCGGTTCCAGGCCCCGGCGAAAGCCTTGAAATCATTGCTCCCACCCGAGAGGAAAACGCCTGCAAGTTCGCTTGAGGCATGTGTGGGGCGCCCCTGCGCGGGCGCCCCGGCCTTACGGAGATTCTCGTGGCAATTGAGTTGATTTTTATTTTGCAGCAGGTCGCAAATGGCTTGCTGCTGGGCTGTTATTACCTGTTGATCGCGCTTGGGCTCTCCATCATTTTCAGTTTGGGGGGCGTGGTCAATCTGGCGCATGGCGCGTTCTACGCCATCGGCGCGTACGCGATGGTGTTTCTTACGGAGCGCATCGGTTATGCCGGCGCCTTCATCGTCTCTCCCATAGTTGTGGCCCTGATAGGGATGGCGGTTGAACGCCTATTCCTGCGCCGCTTCTACCGTGCCGATCCGGTGCTCAGCCTACTGTTCACATTCGCGCTGGCCATGGTGATTGAACAAGCGTTGCGCATGGTGTTCGGGGCCTCACCCCTGTCATTTTCAATTCCGGAGTTCGCCACCGGGCAGCTCATTATTGGTGAGTTCTTTTACCCGCTCTACCGCGTCGGCATGCTGGTGGTCGCGATCATCGCGGTGACCGGAACCTGGTACCTGCTGAACCGCACTCCCTTTGGCAAAGTCGTGCGCGCGGGCATTCACGACCCAGATATGGTCCGGGCACTGGGAATCTCGCTCTCTCCGGTCATGACTGCCGTCTGTGGCATAGGCATCGGCCTGGCAGGCCTTTCGGGCGTCCTGCTGGCGCCGATTACGGGCGTGCAGCCGGCCATGGGACAGGAGATTCTCACCGCGGCGTTTGTGGTGGTCGTGATTGGCGGGCTAGGCAGTTTCTGGGGTGTCGTCCTCGCGGCCATTCTGGTGGGCGTTATTCGCGGGTTGACCTCCTATTTCTACCCGCCGGCCTCGGAAGCCTCACTTTATCTGTTGATGTTGCTGATCTTGGTCCTGCGTCCGCGCGGCCTGATGGGCGAAAAATTCGAACGACTGGAGTAGGCAGGTGATGTCCAGGATAGAACTCAAAACGCTTTTGCTCACCGCGATCGGGCTGATTGCACTGCCTTATTTGCTTCAGCTGATCGGCCTCACCTACAGCACAGCCGTTGAGTGCGTGGTGCTCGCCATGGCTGGTATGGCGCTCAATCTTTTGCTGGGATACACAGGGCTGGTGTCCTTCGGGCATGGCGCCTGGTTCGGGATTGGGGCTTACGCGGTGGGCCTGCTGCAACTGCACTATTTCCGCGATGGCGTTTTCATGCCCTTGCTGCTGGCCGTGCTGCTGTTAATCGTCGTCTCAGCTCTTATTGGTCTACTGATCCTTCGTCGGCGCGGTGTGTATTTTTCACTGCTCACCTTGGCCTTCGGCGCGCTGTGCTTTACCGTTGCCTACCGCTGGACCTCCTTCACGGGCGGTGAAAATGGCTTGGGAGGCATTGAGCGCAACCGGGTGCTTGGTCTCAGTCTAGACGAACCATTCACGTTCTATACCTTCATCGCAGTCTGCGCCTTCATCACCACGGCGTTCCTGCTGCGGGTAACGCTGTCGCCTTTTGGAAATGTGTTGGTTGCCATACGAGAAAACGAACAGCGCACACGATTTCTCGGCTTCAATGTGCGCGCGTACAAACTGCTGGCTTTCATCATTTCGGCCACCATCACCGGCTTTGCAGGCGGTTTATCGGTACTTAACCACCGCATCGCCTCAGGTGAATCGATGTCCCTGATCTTCTCTGGTGAACTGTTGGCCATTGCCTTGATCGGCGGCATGCGCAGTTTCTATGGCCCGATTTTCGGCGCGCTTTTCTACATTCTGTTCCGGGAATACCTGTCTATGGTCACCCCGAACTGGCTGCTGTACTTTGGCCTACTGTTTATCGTGTTCATTCTGGTGTCGCCCGACGGCTTGGCAGGCATCGGAAAGCGGGTGAAGCAGTTCATTGCCCCTGAGAAGACAGGCGAAGCGGCCATGAGCCAGCGCGTCATCAATCAAGACCCCGATTTCTTTCCGTCCTTCCTGAACCCCGCCCAGGCAGCTGAACTGCGTTGTCAGGGTGTCAGCAAACAGTTTGGCGGTATCAAGGCTGTCAACGGTGTTGACCTCACGGTGGCGCCCAAGGGCGTGCATGCCTTGATTGGGCCCAACGGTGCTGGCAAGACCTCGCTGTTCAATCTGCTTTCAGGCATGTTCCCGGCCGATGCAGGCTCTGTCGCGCTCGGCAGTCGCGATTTGACCCATTCGAGCCCGGAACAGAGCTGCGCGAGTGGTTTGGCACGTTCCTTCCAGATCACCAATTTATTCAAGGGCCTGACAGTCAGACAAAACTTATGCCTCTCGGTGCTTGGCCGCGACCCTCAACGTTTTTCTCTCTGGCGCCGCCTGGATGCGCTGGAACAGACGCAGTCTCAGACCGATGAGCTCATACGTTATCTGGGCGTGCAGGGCATGGACACGGCCCTGGCTGAGGATCTGTCCTACGGTGGGCAACGGGTGGTGGACATGGGCCTGGCCCTGGGTTCAGCACCCTCCTTGCTGCTGCTGGATGAACCGCTCGCCGGCTTGGCTGCCAAGGAACGTGATCGCATTGGCGGCCTGATCCGCAAGCTCGGCGACAGAATCGGGGTGTTGCTGGTTGAGCACGATATTGACCGCGTATTGAGCATGGCGGACCGTATCACCGTGATGAATCAGGGCAGTGTGCTTCTGGAAGGCGATGCGCAAGCCGTTCGCTCGGATGGCAAAGTGCGGGAAATCTACATTGGCTCTGGCAATGAAGCCATGGCGGCGCGCGTGCCGGCAACTTCGGTGAGCGAGGCCCCAGTCATCCTTCAAATCAACCAGCTAAACGCCTTTTATGGCAAGAGCCACATTCTTTCCGACATCAGTTTCAGCGCACGCCAAGGAGAAGTCATTGCGGTGCTGGGGCGTAACGGTGCGGGCAAGTCGACTCTGCTTAAAAGCATGCTGGGGCTGGCACGCGTGGAATCCGGAAGCATCCAGCTGCGCGAACATGTCGTGAGCTCCCCGAGTCCAGAAAACATGGCGCGGCTGGGAGTGGCTTTTGTGCCCCAGGGGCGCCGCCTGTTTTCCGGGCTGAGCGTCAAGGACAACCTCATGCTGGGGCGCCTGAAGCGGCAAGGAGAGGGGCGGCAGGGATGGACGGACGAGCAGATATTCGAGCTTTTTCCGCGGTTGCGGGACCGGTATCTCGTGGACGCCACCCTATTGTCTGGCGGCGAACAGCAAATGGTGGCCATCGCCCGCGCCCTGGCCGGCCATACGGATGTCCTGCTTCTGGACGAGCCCTTTGAAGGGCTGTCTCCGGCTATGACCGAAGAAGTCTTCAACGCCATCATCCGCCTCAAGGGTGAGCTCACCATGCTTATCGTCGACCACAACCTTGATCTTGCACTGGCCGTTTCCGATACGGCGGTGGTGCTCGACCGTGGACGCGTTACGCATCTGGGCGAAGCGCGCCAGCTTTTGACCGATCTCGACTTCCGCAAGGAAAAACTCTGGGTTTGAAAAGGAACGACCATATGTTTGATTCGAAAGCCTTTCAGGGAAAACGCATACTGATTACCGCGGGTGCCTCGGGGTTGGGGTGGGCCATGACAGAGACTTTTCTGCAGTGTGGCGCGCAGGTATTGATATGCGACGTGGATGAAGCGGCCCTGGACAAGGTGGCGAAGCAGTCCCCGCAGTTGCACGTTACACGCGCCGATGTCTCGGATGAGTCCAGTGTGGAGGCCTTGTTCGAAACCGTAACTGAAACGTTTGGTGGCCTCGACGTACTGGTCAACAACGCCGGCATCGCTGGCCCGACCGGCCATGTTGAAACCCTGAATAAAGCCGATTGGGATCGCACCTTGGCGGTCAACATCACGGGCCAGTTTCTCTGCGCACGCTTGGCCATCCCGATGCTGAAGGAGAGTCGTGGCGTCATCATCAACCTTTCTTCGGCTGCAGGGCATTTGGGGTTCGCAGGGCGTGCCGCCTATTCAGCCTCGAAGTGGGCGGTTGTTGGTTTCACCAAAACTCTTGCGATCGAGCTCGGCCCCCATGGTGTGCGAGCCAACGCCGTGCTGCCTGGCGCGGTCGAAGGTCCACGCATCCGCGCGGTCATCGAGGCCAAGGCTGGCACCCTGGGCAGACCGGTAGAGGAAGTCGCCAGCGCCTACGAAAAGCAGGCGAGCATGGGGCGGATGGTATCTGCCCAAGACGTGGCCAACATGGTGGTGTTCGCCGCCAGTGACGCTGCGGCCATGGTGAGTGGGCAGGCCCTGGTGGTCGACGGCCACACTCAGATGCTCATTTAGCCCGTCAAGAAACGCAATCTACAACCGAAGGAGAAAACATGCGGGTAGCAGTGATAGGAGCCGGGCTGATCGGGCAGGCGTGGGCGATGGTGTTCGCCTCGGGAGGCAAAGCAGTGCGGCTTTGGGATGGAGACGCTTCGGCCCTTGCCAATGCCATTTCCTTGATCCGGGGACAACTGGAGGAATTGCAGGAGCAGGGCCTGGTGGATGATGCGGATGCCGCGGCAGAGCGGATAGTGGCGTGCGCTTCCCTTGAAGATGCGCTGGACGGTGTGGCCTACGTGCAGGAAAACCTGCCGGAGCGTGTCGAACTGAAGCGCGAGATCTTCGCAACTATGGATGGTCTGTGCGCGCCGGACACCGTGCTGGCCAGCTCAACCTCGAGTATTCCAGCGTCATCCTTCACGGAATCTCTTACCCAACGCGAACGCTGCCTGGTGGCGCATCCGGTGAATCCCCCGTATTTGATTCCGGTGGTTGAACTATGCGCAGCACCCTGGACCTCGTCTGAGGCCATCGCGACGGCAAGACAGCTCATGCTCGACGTGGGACAGCAGCCGGTCACTGTGCACAAGGAGCTCCAGGGTTTCGTGCTCAATCGGTTACAGGGCGCGCTGCTGCGTGAAGCCTTCCGGCTGGTGGAGATGGGAGCAATCAGTGTGGAAGACCTTGACGTCACGGTGAAGGCCGGCCTGGGCCTGCGTTGGGCATTCATGGGGCCGTTTGAAACAATCGACCTGAACGCGCCTGGTGGCGTGGACGACTACTGCCAGCGGTATGGCGAGATGTACCGCTCCATTTCGGAAGAGCAGACGGATACCTCGGCTTGGAAGCCGGAGGTCATTGCGGAGATCACGCGCCAGCGTCGCGGCCTGCTGCCGCCTGAAGACCTGAAGCAACGGCGTTTATGGCGCGATGCAAAGCTCATGGAGTTGGCCCGTGAACGGCGCGAACAGTCGCGTAGCAAGACACCCGCTTAAACCTTTTTCATTCAACAAGCAGGACTCAACACAATGGCAAAGCAACGTAAAGTCATCATCACCTGCGCCGTGACCGGCGCCATCCATACGCCTAGCATGTCGCCCCATCTGCCGGTGACCCCAGAGGAAATTGCCGAGGGCGCAATCGCTGCAGCTGAAGCTGGTGCGGCCATTCTTCACTTGCATGCGCGCGACCCGCAGAACGGCAAGCCCACGCAAGATCCAGACGCCTTCCGCCCCTTCCTGTCGGTGATCAAGGAGCGCTGCAATGCCGTCGTCAACATCACGACAGGCGGTAGCCCCCACATGACGGTCGAAGAACGCATGAGGCCGGCAATGACTTTCAAACCCGAAGTTGCCTCGCTCAACATGGGCTCCATGAACTTCGGTCTCTTTCCCATGCTCCAGCGTTTCACGGAATTCCAGCATTCCTGGGAACGTGAGCATTTGGAAAACAGTCGGGATCTGATCTTCAAGAACACTTACAAGGACATCGAGACAATTCTGCGCCTCGGTACCGAAAACGGCACGCGATTCGAGTTCGAGTGCTACGACATCAGCCACCTCTATAACCTCGCCCATTTCATGGACCGCGGTCTGGTGCCCACACCGCCTTTCATCCAATCGGTGTTTGGCATTCTCGGCGGCATTGGCCCGAATCCTGAAGACTTGATGCATATGCGTCGCACGGCCGACCGTCTGTTCGGCAAGGATTATCAATGGTCCATCCTGGGTGCTGGCCGTAACCAGATTCCTTTGGCTACCATGGGAGCCAGCATGGGCTCCAATGTGCGTGTGGGCCTTGAGGATTCACTGTGGCTGGGGCCAGGCAAGTTGGCGGAGTCGAATGCTGCTCAAGTCAGCCGCATGCGCACCATCCTCGAAGCGCTGGACCTCCAGGTAGCGACGCCCGACGATGCGCGCGAGATGCTTGGGCTGAAGGGCGCTGATAACGTTGACTTCTGACACAAGGAACACAGCTATGTTCGACCTGAGTGGCCGTGTAGCTCTCGTAACGGGCGCCAGCTCGGGCATAGGGCTGGCTTCCGCTCGTGCCTTGGGGCAGCAGGGCGCCAAGGTCTACCTGAATGGGCGAAATGCAGAACGGTTGGAAGCTGCCGCAGCTGATCTTGGAAGGCAGGGCCTGCAGGTGGTGGCCCTGCCATTCGATGTCAGCGATATTGAGGCGTCCTGCCATAGTGTCGACCAGATCCTGCAACGCGAAGGCCGGTTGGACATCTGCTTCGCCAATGCGGGAATTCAGCATCGCGCGACACTGGAAGAATTCCCTCTCGCTGATTTCGAGCGTGTGTTGCATGTGAACCTTAGCGCCCAGTGGGCGCTGGGAAGACACGTTGCGCACGCGATGAAGCAACAGGGGCATGGCCGCCTGATCTATACCGGCTCCATCACCGCCTTATTGGGTAAACAGGGCGTGTCCGCCTACAGCCTTTCCAAGGGGGCTTTGCACACCATGGTCAAGCAATGGGCGGCCGAGCTGGGCAGCGGCGGGGTCACCGTGAACGCCGTCGCACCCGGCTATGTTCGGACGGAGCTCACCCGGGCCTTGCACGAAGATTCCAGCTTCGAAACATGGCTGCAGCAGCGCTGTCCCTTACAGCGCTGGGGTGCGCCGGAAGACATTGCGCCCGCCATCGTCTTTTTGGCGTCAGACGAAGCCCGTTTCGTGACGGGCCACGTGCTCGTGGTGGACGGCGGTCTCAGTGCAGTGATGTAGGCTGGGGGCCTCAGTAGGCGCTGGCAGTCTCCAGCGACATCTGAATGGCAGCCCCCAGTTCGTTCACTTCGAACTTGGCTACGTAAGCATCGGCCCCGACTTTCCGCACATGCTCCTCGTTGGCATTGCCGGATAGCGAGGAGTGAATGACGACTGGCAGGTTCTTGAGGAAAGGGTTGGCGCGGATCAGCCGAGTCAAGGTGAAGCCGTCCATTTCGGGCATTTCGAGGTCGGTCAGTACGAAGCTGATTTTCTCCGATAAGGGCACGTTCTCAGCCTGAGCCGCCTGAGCCAGTTCGTTGACCCGATTCCAGGCCGACAGACCGGTTATGTGCATATCGTAGGGAAGGCCCATGCTCTCCAGGCTGGTTTCCAACAAGGTGCGTGCCACCTTGGAGTCGTCTGCCACAATGGCGACGGCTCCGGGCTTGTAGCGGAATCGCTTGGCTTCGATATCCACTTGCTGCGCTGCCCGGGCTCCGGGAATGAAGTCGAAGAGAATCTTCTCAACGTCCAGCACTTGTGCAAGGCGGTTGCCATCCAGGTTGTCCGCATCCAGACGGGCCAAACTCAGGGTATAGCCGCCGTGGACGCCGGTCTCTGCCGTGAGTACCTGGTTCCAGTCCAGACGCACGATGTCTTCGACCGATTCAACTGCAAATGCCTGCACACTGCGTGCGTATTCGGTGATGAGCAGTATGTTCAGTCCAGTGGTGGGTGTACGGCCTACGATGGAGGGAAGATCAATGACGGGGATGATCTTCCCTCGAACGTCGATCATGCCCATCATGGGCGGCCGCATGCCGGCCGCCTGAACCAGCGGGACCATGGGCATGATCTCGCTGAGTTTGAAGACATTGATGCCGAAAAGCTCGGAGCGTTCTTCGCCGGGTTCACGTCCGAGCGTGAACAGCAGCAATTCGAACTTGTTGGCGGAGGTCAGGTTAGTCCGCTCTTCAATGTCCTTTTGAAAATTTTCCATGAGTCGATGCAGTTTGCAGTAAGAGGAGGCGCGCGCCGGAGCTGGGAAGGGTCGGTTTCCCGGAACCACGCAGTGTAGTGCATACGCCTTTGCAGGATGTAACGGCATCCACTGCCGGGAAATTAGGGGCAAAAAAAACCGGGGCGTTTTCGCGCCCCGGCGGTTCAACGAAAAGGACTTGTTAGAAATCCATGTCAGCGCCCGCAGCTGCCGGAGCTGTAGCAGGAGCCTTGGGCAATTCGCCCACGCATGCTTCCGACGTCAGGATCAGAGCGGCAACCGAGGCGGCATTCTGCAACGCCGTACGGGTGACCTTGGTCGGATCGACGACGCCGATTTCCATCAGTTCGCCGAACTCACCTGTGGCGGCGTTGTAGCCGAAGTCACCCTTGCCTTCGTCCACCTTTGCCACCACAACGGAAGGCTCCTCACCCGCGTTGCTGACGATGGCGCGCAAGGGGGCCTCCAGGGCACGGCGGACGATATTGATGCCCGCATCCTGGTCCGCGTTATCGCCCTTGAAGCCATCCAGTGCCTTGCGGGCACGCAACAGCGCGACACCGCCTCCCGGGACAATGCCTTCTTCTACAGCAGCACGGGTGGCATGGAGCGCATCGTCCACGCGATCCTTTTTCTCCTTCATTTCCACTTCGGTGGCCGCGCCCACTTTGATGACAGCCACACCGCCGGCCAGTTTCGCGACCCGCTCCTGCAGCTTCTCACGATCGTAGTCGCTCGTAGCTTCCTCGATCTGAGCCTGGATTGCTTTCACACGTCCCTCGATACGCGCCTGTTCACCTGCACCGCCGACAATGGTGGTGCTTTCCTTGCGCACTTCAATGCGTTTAGCGCTACCCAGGTCGGCCAGCTCCGCCTTTTCAAGCTGCTTGCCGGTTTCCTCGGAAATGACTGTGCCACCAGTGAGGATGGCGATGTCCTCCAGCATGGCCTTGCGACGGTCGCCAAAGCCGGGAGCCTTTACAGCCGCTACCTTCAGCACACCGCGGATGCTGTTGACCACGAGGGTGGCGAGTGCTTCCCCTTCCACATCTTCGGCAATGATGAGCAAAGGCTTGCCTGCTTTGGCCGCCGTTTCGAGCACCGGGAGCAGGTCGCGGATGTTGGAGATTTTCTTGTCGTGGATCAGGACGAGCGGATCTTCCAACACCGCCATCTGCTTGTCCGGGTTGGTAATGAAGTAGGGTGAGAGGTAGCCGCGGTCGAACTGCATGCCCTCGACGACTTCCAGTTCGTTCTCGAGTGACTTGCCGTCTTCCACGGTAATCACCCCTTCTTTACCTACTTTTTCCATCGCATCAGCGATGATCTTGCCGATAGAGGTATCTGAGTTGGCCGACAGTGTGGCCACCTGGGAAATTTCCTTGCCGGTGGTGATGGTCTTGGACAGGTTGCCCAGCTCGTCCACCACTTTAGCCACGGCCTTGTCGATGCCGCGTTTCAAATCCATTGGGTTCAGGCCAGCCGCCACATAGCGCACACCCTCTTGCACAATCGCCTGCGCCAGCACAGTGGCGGTGGTAGTACCGTCGCCGGCTACATCAGCTGTCTTGGAGGCTGCCTGTTTCACAATCTGGGCGCCCATGTTCTCGAACTTGTCCTTCAGTTCGATTTCCTTGGCAACGCTGACGCCGTCCTTGGTGATGGTGGGGGCACCGAAGCTGCGGTCCAGCAGCACGTGTCTGCCCTTGGGCCCCAACGTGACCTTGACGGCATTGGCCAGAATGTTCACCCCGTTAACGACACGTGTACGGGCGTGATCATTGAAGAGAACTTCCTTCGCTGTCATGTGCGTACTCCTGATTCAAGAAACTTAAGCTGCTTTCTTGACGTTCGATGCACTGTCCTCAATCACTGCCAGGATGTCATCCTCCCGCAGCACGAGAACTTCTTCATCATTCACTTTCACGGTTTGGCCGGCGTACTTTCCAAACAGAACCTTGTCGCCTACCTTGACTTGCATTGTCTGCACGGTGCCGTCGGAGAGCCGCTTGCCAGGGCCCACGGCCATGACCTCGCCGTGTTCGGGCTTTTCAGCAGCGGTATCCGGAATGACGATGCCAGAGGCAGTCTGGCGTTCCTTTTCGAGGCGCTTGACGATAACCCGATCGTGCAAGGGACGAATCGCCATATCAATCTCCTTGATGCGTATGACTAAACAAAAAGTCAAAAGGGGAAAGAGTCCCGATTCAGCGGGCTTTCGCGCATGAGAATAGGGGCGGCCGGCGAGTATTCAAGAGGGATAAATGAAACAAAAAGTTTCTTCAAAATGAAGATAAAGTCTGGTGGCAATGTCGACCCCAAATACGTGTTTACCCTTATTTTTGTACAAGGAAATATAGTTGACTTAGTCATCTATATTAGTTGACAATAACAACTGTTGATTTGGTCAAACAAAAGTTGGCCACGAGTTTATGAATACAAAACAAACGCAAAACACCACTCCTGACGCAGCGGATAAGAGCGACCTCACCATCACAGGCTTGGTGTCATACCGGCTCCAGCTGGTGGGGAATCTGATGTCACGCAGCGCAGCCATGTTCTACCGCCGCCGATTCGACGTTTCACTGTGGGAATGGAGAACGCTCGCATTGCTCGGCGCACGGCCAGACAAAACCTTGAATGACTTGGCGAAGGTGGTGGATCTGGACAAAGGCTTGGCCAGTCGGGTGGTGAGCGCGCTTGCTGAACGAGGCCTGGTACAGCGGCGTACGGATGAACAGGACGCGCGGGCTGTACGCCTGCGTCTCACGGAGGAGGGCGAGCAGCTCTACAGCCAGCTCATTAAAGGCGCCGCTGCGCGCAACGCAGCTTTCCTGCAAGCACTGACACCGGAGGAATGGGCAGTGCTTGATCGCGCTCTGATCAAACTGGAACAGGTTGGTCGGGCATCCATTGAAGAAGAGAAACAGCTGGCGGCCACCGAGGGGCCGCCGAAGTCCTCACACAAATAACCATAGTTCCCTGGAGGAGTAAATGCGTACTTTAGCTATCGGCAAAACTGTTGCAGCCTTGGTGGTCGGCACCATGCTGACGTTCACATCAGCGCACGCTGCATATCCGAATGAAAAGCCCCTGACCGTCATATCCCCGTACGCGGCTGGCGGTGCAAACGATTTCCTCACACGGCTAATGGCCAAGGAGTTGGGGGAAGAGCTCAACACAAACTCCGTTGCCGATAACAAGGCCGGCGCAAACGGTGTCGTCGGAGCCAGCTTTGTTGCCAAGTCTCAGCCTGACGCATACACGCTCCTCATGGGCAACAGCGCCACACACGGCACCAACCCGACTCTTTATCCCGACACGCCTTACGATCCGATCAAGGATTTCGAACCTGTCGGCATGGTTGGGGCAGTTCCCATCGTCCTGGCCATTCACTCCGGCCTTGGAATCAACAGCGTGCAAGAGTTGCTGGAGTACGGGAAGAAGAATCCGGGCAAGCTCTCGTTCAGCAGCAGCGGCGTAGGCGGAACCGGGCATCTGGCCGGCGAGACTTTCAAGAGCAGAACCGGCCTGGACATCGTTCACGTGCCCTACAAAGGTGACGCGCCGGCAACAACTGATGCCATGGGCGGCCAGGTTTCCATGGCCTTTGTTGGCGTCGCGTCTGCCGCGCCCCAACTCGCTTCCGGGAAAATCAAAATTCTCGCCGTCGCGCACCCAAACCGCCTTGCTTCCATGCCCGATGTTCCGACGATGAAGGAAGCTGGCGTCGACGGCGTTGAGTTCTCTCAGTGGTATGCGCTGGTCACTCGTGCTGGGGCTGATCCCGAGCGTATCGAGCTGCTCAATAACGCAGTCCGAAAGATTGTGGCCAAGGACGACGTGAAAAAGAGCGTTTCCACGCTGGGCGCTGAAACCGTGGATATGACATCTGCAGAGCTGCGCGAATTCATTGAGAGCGAAATCGCACGGTTCCGCAAGATCATTCAGGAACTGAACCTGGCACCGGGTTCCTGATCGCCTCCGTTTAGCTTCAACTTCATTGCAGGTGAAAAATGCTGTTATCAGAAAAAGTAGCGGTAGTGACTGGGGCAGGCCAGGGCATAGGCGAACGCCTTGCGCATTCGCTGGCCGCTAACGGCGCACGCGTAATCGTCAACGATGTGAACGCAGCGAACGCAGACAAGGTGGCGCAGGCCATTCGGCAGCAGGGTGGCGATGCCGTCGCTCAGCATTCCGATATATCGACGTTTGCGGGAGCAGAAGAAGCCGTACAGGCGGCCGTTGCCTCTTACGGACGAATCGACATCCTGGTGAACAACGCCGGCATTCTTCGTGATCGCATGAGCTTCAACATGAGCGAAGAAGAATGGGACGCCGTCATCGCGGTATGCCTGAAAGGAACCTTCGCATGTGCGAGGGCGGCGATCAGGGAGATGCGTCGTATCGGTGAAGGCGGGCGCATCATCAATATCGCGTCCCGCTCCGGGCTTCGGGGCAGCGTCGGCCAGGCTAACTATGCAGCCGCGAAGGCGGGCGTGCTGGGCCTTACACGCACGCTCTGCCAGGAAGTGTCCAAGTACGGGATTACGGTGAATGCCGTTTCCCCCCGTGCCGTTACCGACATGACGAACAGCATTCCTGAAGATGTGAAGAAGAAGAAAGACGCATCATGGGCGGGCACATCTGTCGTGCGTCGTGGCACGCCGGATCAGGTGGCGCCCGCCGTTGTCTACCTGGCCAGCGACGAGGCCGGCGACATCACCGGCCAGGTGGTGGGCATAGGTGGCGACAAGCTGTCTCTTTGGTCTCACCCCAAAGAAGTCGCGGAAGCCTTTGTGTTCGGCGGTTGGACTGTAGAGAACATGCGGGAACTTTTCCGTTCCTCAGTGGGCGCAGAGCTGCAGTCGGTAGGCAACAAGGATTAAGCAGGAAATCATGACATCGTTAAACACTGTGCATGCCCCCGCGCTTGGAAAGCGCATGGAGCCAGCCGAGGTTGCGCGCCTTTTCAAGCCCCGTTCCATCGCGGTCGTTGGTGCATCGGCTAATCCGGAACGCTTCAGCGGGAAGATCATCCCCACCCTTTTGCGCCAGGGGTATCAAGGTGCCATCTACCCAATCAATCCTTCGCGAGCCAGCATAGGTGAGTTGCCTTGCTACCCCGACTTGGCCTCCATTCCAGGTGACGTCGATTGCGTTGTTTATGCATTGGCGGCGGAACATATCGCCGGGGTGCTCGACCAATGCCCGGAGAAGAACGTGCGCCTGATGGTCGTTTCCAGTGCCGGCTTCGCCGAAAGGGGTGACGAAATTGGCGACCAGCTTCAGCAATTGCTGGTTTCCAAAGCGGCCGAGACCAAGGTGCGTGTCCTGGGCCCTAACTGCATTGGCTTCATCAACCTGATTGACCGCGCCTGTGTAACTTCCGCTGCCGCGTTGTCGTGGCCGGATATCCCCTCCGGTCGCATTGGCTTGGTATCGCAAAGCGGAGGGCTGGGCCTGGCGTCGATTCTCTACGGTGCGTTGGAAGATGGGGTTTCCTTCAGCCATGTCATCACCACTGGCAATGAGGCGGATCTCGACACAATCGACGTCGCACGTTTTCTAGTTGAAGACGACGACACGGACGTCCTTGCCATGACGGTTGAAGCGGTGCGCGATCCTGATGGGTTTCGCGATGTCCTCAAGGCCGCAAGACGCAAAGCGAAGCCTGTCGTCATCCTCAAGTCGGGGCGCACTGACTTGGGCAAGACGATGGCTGCATCCCACACCGGGGCACTTGCCGGTTCAGCTCAGGTCTTTGAATCGGTGTGCCAGCAGTATGGTGCCATCTGCGCGAATGATATCGATGACTTCTACCAGATCGCGTCAATGTTCGCGAAGCTTCGACGTTCGGGCAAGCTGGAGAAACTCCATGCACCGGCACGACAATGTGCCGCGCTTTCCATTTCCGGCGGTCACATCGGGCTGTTTGCCGATCACGCTTCACTGGAGGGGCTGGCCTTTCCCGAGTTCTCAGTCGAGACCAAACGCGGAATAACCGAAGAGCTTGGCTTCGAAGGGAATTTTCAGAATCCGCTCGACACAACAGCGCGAACCATCGGTGATGACGGCTTCTGGGGACGCTGCACACAAGTGCTCCTGAACGACGAGCGCATTCAGCTGGTAGTTCCCATCATTACCGTTGCCCGAAGCTACGAGCCGGCCATCCGCGATTTCATCCGCATTGCAGAAACGACGCACAAGGCCATCGTAGTCATTTGGGCTGGCGGAGATTTCGCCGGTGAGGCTCGCAAGCTGGTCGCAGAAAGCAATATTCCTGTATTCCGGACGCCCGCGCGGGCGGCGGCAGCCATCCATGCCTTGAACACTTACTGTGAATTGCGCGACCACGCGAACTCGTTCACCCAGGGCGCGGACGCCGACGCAGCGGTAAGTCAGGCACTCGCGCTTCTGGAGCAATCTCAAACGGGTAGCAAGGGGGCACTGACCGAGCGCGAAAGCAAGCAAGTGTTGGCGGCACTTGGTCTGCCAGTGACCCTGGAGTACTCGGCCGAGGATGAGGGAACAGCGGTGGCGGCGGCCCAGAACCTGGGCTTCCCCATCGTACTGAAAGGGGAACATCCAGACGTCCTGCATAAGTCAGACCTTGGGCTAGTGTTCCTGAATCTTCGTGATGAAGACGAAGTCCGCCTGGCCTTCCGCTCGGCCATCCAGCGTCTGGAAGCAGCCGGCTATTCCGATGGCAAGGTCCTCGTGCAGCAGATGGTGAGCGCTGGCACGGAACTGATTCTCGGCATCACATCCGACCCGGAATTTGGTCCAGTCGTCGTCCTGGGCCTGGGCGGCATCTTTGTTGAAGTGCTCAAGGACGTATCGATGCGTGTCGCCCCCTTTGGGCGGCAGGAAGCACTGAACATGATTGCAGAATTGCGCGGGGGGGCACTGTTGAATGGCGTGCGTGGCCAACCGGCCATTGATCGCGAAGCATTGGCAGATCTCTTGGTGAAGCTGGGGCAATTCGCCTATGCCGCTCGCGACAAGGTACGCGAAGCCGATATCAATCCGCTCGTGCTCGATTTGAATACAGGGAAGCTGCGGGCTCTGGATGCACTTCTCGTGCTCAAGGAAACCAGGCAGAAAGAAGTCGTAAAGGAAGGAGCCTGACTATGGAAGTTGATCGTTCATTCGTTGGCACAGCCACCCCTGCATTTGTCGTCGAGGTCGAGAAAGGGGCCATTCGTGCCTTCGCAGAGGCAATTGGCGACGCGAATCCCCTATACCGGGACGAAGAATACGCCCGAAGTCGCGGCTACAAGGGCTTAGTGGCTCCGCTGACCTTTCCTGCCAGCTTCCGTCCGCCAGAGCGCCAGCCATGGATGCGCGGCCTGGATGAAAGCAGGGTATTGGCCGGAGAGCAGTATTTCAAGTATGTCCGGCGGGTAGTAGCCGGCGATGTCCTGACCTGTCAGCTCCATCTGGTGCGTGTGGACGAGAAAGCGGGCCGCAGCGGCACTATGGAAATTCTGGTGCAGGAACTTCGGGCAACCGACGCCGACGGAAATCTGGTGGTGACAAATGGCCGAATTGCGGTGTATCGGGCGCCGGGCGCGCTGAAAAGCGCCTGACATTGTTCGGCAAAGGAGTATTCATGAAGCAAGAACAAAAGAGTTTGACGCCAGGTAGCACGCACCGTTCAAGCCACGGCCCGGTCACCACTACGCAGCTGGTGAAGTATGCGGGTGCATCGGGCGATTTCAGCCGCCTGCATTTCGATTATCCGTTTGTCCGCGAGGCCGGGCTCGAGGGCGTGCTGGTTCATGGCATGTTGACCATGGCATTTACCGCGAGCTGCCTCGCTGAACATGTTGGGGAGGAGGGTACGGTTACCGAACTTTCGGGTCGATTCCTTGCACCTGTTTATGCAGGTCAAACGGTTGACACCGTGTCCACTGTCATCGAGTGCGAAGGTGAACTGACGCGATTCGAACTCACGGCCCAAGTGGGCGATAAAGTGGTGATGCGCGGCCAGGCCAGCGCGCTTCGCGACCCCGGGTCACTTGCGAACCCAGTTGGGGAACGTCCATGAGCATCAACGGTAAGGCGTACATCGTCGGTGCCTATGAGCACCCGACGAGAAACGCGCCAGACAAATCTCTGGCCGAACTGCATGCGGAAGTGGCGGTTGGTGCGTTGACGGACGCCGGTCTGTCGCGTGAAGACGTTGACGGGTATTTCTGTTCCGGCGATGCGCCCGGCATGGGGCCCACGTCCATGGTCGAATACCTTAACCTGCGCGTGCGGCATGCCGACTCGACCGACATCGGGGGCGCATCTTACCTCTCCCTGGTGAGCCATGCAGCCCAGGCGATTGCCGCAGGCAAGTGCAGCGTGGCGCTCGTCACCCTTGCAGGACGCCCACGTAGCGAAGGGGTCGCAACCGGTTTGCAAGCCAAACTCCGTAGCCCGTGGCAGCCGGATGCTCAGTTCGAGTTTCCGTACAGCATGAGCAACGTAAACGGCTATGCCATGTGCGCCATGCGACATATGCATCAGTACGGAACGACCAGTGAACAGCTTGCCTGGATCAAGGTAGCTGCCTCGCATCACGCCAGTCACAACCCAGACGCCATGTTGCGCAAGGTATTGACCGTAGAGGACGTTCTGGAGTCTCCTGTGGTTGCCGACCCCCTGCACCGGCTGGACTGCTGCGTGATTACCGACGGCGGCGGCGCCGTCATTGTTGCCCGCCCCGAGATTGCGCGTCAGCTGAATCGCCCCAGAGTGAAGATCCGTGGCAGCGGTGAAACCGTCAAGCATCTGGCCGGCGGTTACTTCGACCTCACGACATCAGGCGCACAAGTCTCTGGAGCACAAGCGTTTGAAGAGGCAGGCGTCAAGCCAAGCGACATTCAATACGCGTCCATCTACGACAGTTTCACCATCACGGTTCTCATGCAGCTGGAAGACCTCGGTTTTTGCAAGAAGGGTGAAGGTGGACGCTTCGTCCAGGACGGCAATTTGATTTCAGGCGTGGGCAAACTCCCATTCAATACGGATGGAGGCGGGCTGTGCAACAACCATCCGGGGAACCGTGGTGGCATGACGAAAATCATCGAGGCGGTCAGACAGTTGCGGGGTGAGGCACACCCGGCCGTGCAGGTGCCAAATTGCCAGCTTGCGTTGGCTCAGGGCATTGGCGGACAGCTGGCAGCCCGCCATGGCAGTGCCACACTCATATTGGAGCGCGAATAACATGGATCACGCAGCCCAAAGGGAATACCCAGCCCCCATGCCCAACACAGAAACTCAGGGTTTCTGGGATGCCGTAAAGGAAGGTCGCTTTCTGCTCAGATACTGCAGCGACTGTGAGCGGGCGCACTGGTACCCACGTGCCATCTGTCCCTTTTGCCACAGTAAAAAAACGCTGTGGAAAGAAGCGTCCGGGAAAGGAACGATTTACACCTACAGCGTGATGCGCAGGGCAAAAGTGCCTTTTGCCACCGCCTATGTGACCCTGGATGAAGGCCCGACCCTGTTAACGAATCTTGTTGACTGCGATCTCGATGGCTTGTCGATTGGCATGCGGGTAGAGATCACTTTCGTGCCATCGCAGGATGAAACTCTCTCGGTTCCTGTTTTCAGGCCGCTCGCACCAACGCAATGAATCAGCACTTCCGACTGTTTGCAGTCGGAAGATGAAACCAATAAGGAGATAAAGTGGAGCTGCAACTTATAGAAAAGGTGGTGTGTGTCACAGGAGGAAGCCGAGGTATTGGCTTGGCAACGGCCACTGCTTTTGCGCAGGAAGGGGCTAAGGTCATTATCTGCGCTCGTGGGCAGGAGCGCCTGGCCGAGGCTGTAGAACACGTGAAGCGTGCAACGGGGGTGACCATCGATGCCGTCCAGGCTGATGTCACTCGCCTGGCCGATATTGACCGCCTGGTCGCTCACCTGGATCAGAACTACGGGCGACTGGACATTCTCGTCAACAACGCGGGCACGGGAATCTACAAGCCCTTTGCGGAAGTCACGGAAGAAGACCTGATGCAAGGCATGTCGGTGAATTTTTTCGCGCAGTTTCGGCTAACCCAGCGTGCCCTTGGTCTGCTGAAGAAAGCGGGCAACAGTGTGGTCATCAACGTTTCTGGACGTACTGCCTTGAGAGGAAACTTCCCCCCTGGCTCCAGCTGCACGGGCCCTGCAAAAGCGGCGGAAGT
>JAJUJD010000087.1 GCA_029267315.1 Alcaligenaceae bacterium | reverse complement strand
GACTCGCAACGGAAGGGACGCAATCAGCAAATCACTACACTCACGTAATCGTCTCCGAAGGCCGGCTTGCGGCGCGTCGCGGCAAGTGTATACAAGGGTTACATCTGGGACAAGCTCAGCGATCGCGCCCCTGGCGCAGCACCAGGCCGAGCAAAAGCGCCGACCAACCCTGGAAAAGAAGATCTAGCGCCAGTAGCAGGCCCAGCACCCAAACACTGTTGCCGGGCCAGTTGATGGCGACCAGCAGACCGACGAGTAACGTGAGGACGCCTGAAACGCCCAGCCAGCTCCAGCCCCTTTGGCCACGATGGTTGAACCATAACCATGTGCGCAGCGCACCCACGGCAATGAGCATGCTACCCAGTAGAAGGGTCAGCATGCTTGCGCCCTGAACCGGGAAGACAACCGCGAACAGACCCGCCGCGAGATAGAACAGACCGCTGAAGCTCCAGAGAATGAAACCCCCGGCCTGCTTGACCCGCCAAGCATGGACGAGTTGCCCAACGCCCGCGAACACCATGAGCGTGCCGATGAAGACGACGCTGGCCAGGGTGGCGACAAACACATGTGCCAAGGCGAGACCACCCAGGCCCAGCAATACAACACCTAGAGCGACAAACCACCCCCAACGGGCGCGCGCCTGAACCAGAACGTCTGCGACGAGACCGGAAGTCGGTGCCTTGCGCCCTTCGGCGGAACCGGCTTGCGAAGAGCCGGCCGGGCGCGAAGAGGATTCCTGTTCCTGATGACCGTTCATGGAGTCTCCTGGATGACGCCTGGGAAAACGCGCCCGGAGCCGCTTCAGCGAGAAATCAGCAGAGGGTGACGGACTCCACTCAGCATGGAGCGGGTCACCCCGCCGAACAGGAGCTGACGCGTACGCGGCTTGCTATAGGCACCCATGACAATGAGATCTACCCCTTCCCTGGCTGCCACCGAGAGTATGACTTCGTTAACGGGGCGTCCATAGGAGTTTTCCGTGAGGGTGTGGACATGGCCACCGTGCCGCGCGAGGTGGCGCGCCGCGTCCGCGCCCGGAACGTCGCCGAAGCGGCCCTCATTCTTGTCGGGGTCAATGACGAGCAGAAGTGTCTGTTCGGCCAGCGTGATGTAGGTGAGCGCGTCAGTCATGGCCCGGCGGGCTTCCCGGGTGGCGTTCCAGGCAACCAGCACTCGCTGGATATGTTCCGGTTGGCGCCAGCCCTCTGGAACCACGATAACGGGAACGCCGACTTCGAAGACCACCCGCTCTGGTGTGACGTTCTGCGGCAGGCAGCTTTCTTTTCGGTCGCCTATCAGCACCAGGTCGCAGTGCAAGGAATTGAGCACCGCCTCTTCCGCCTCATTGGCTCTCCAGAGCACGCGGAACTCCACGGAAATGCTGCGAACCCGCCCCACCTCAGCCAGACGCTGGCCGGCAGCAAAAACCGCTCTTTCCTCGCGTTCCCGACGGCGCGCAATGCAGTCCTGTATGGCGGCTTCCCCGCGCACCCCGGTGTAGCCTTCCGGGCCGCTCGCCAAGCCGCCCATATTGAATATGCCGATCAGATGCGCATCACATTGCTGTGCGAGCCATCCGGCATAATCAAGAATGCCGTGATCAGGGTCGGCCGGATCGATGAATACAGCGATGCTCTTCCATGAGCTCATGCTTCACCCCGCTCATTTTCCGGTGCCGAGGCGCTCGCGCTGGTAACTGCCATCCTGTACGTGACGGCACCATTCCTGGTTGTCGAGATACCAGCGTACCGTCTTGCGCAAGCCGCTCTCGAAGGTTTCGGCCGGCTTCCAGCCAAGCTCCCGCTGAATCTTGCCCGCGTCGATTGCGTAGCGCAGATCGTGACCCGGACGGTCAGCCACGAAAGTGATCAGATCTTCATAGCGAGCCACACCAGCCGGTTTCTGAGGGCGCAACTCTTCGAGCAACTGACAGATGGCGCGTACGACCTCAATATTGCGCTTCTCGTTATGGCCGCCAATGTTGTAAGTCTCGCCGACAACGCCTTCCTTCACGACAAGGCATAAGGCACGCGCATGGTCTTCCACATAAAGCCAGTCGCGCACTTGATCACCCTTGCCGTAAATGGGCAGCGGCTTGCCTTCCAGCGCATTCAGAATCACCAAAGGAATGAGCTTTTCAGGAAAGTGGAACGGCCCATAGTTATTCGAGCAGTTGGTAACCAGGGTCGGCAGCCCGTAAGTCCGGCGCCACGCCCGCACGAGATGATCGGAACTGGCCTTGCTGGCCGAATACGGTGAGCTGGGCGCGTACGGAGTGGTTTCCAGGAAGAGGTCTTCAGGGCCTTCCAGGTCGCCATAGACTTCGTCAGTGGAAATGTGGTGAAACCGGAAGTTCACTCGCTTCTCGTCGGCAAGCCCGCGCCAGTATTCGCGAGTCGCTTCCAGCAGCGTGTAAGTACCGACGATGTTGGTCTGAATGAAAGCGGCAGGCCCGTCGATGGAACGGTCCACATGGGATTCTGCCGCGAGGTGCATGACGGCATCGGGCTGATGCTCGCGAAATACCCTTGCCACCTCGGCGGCATCACAAATGTCGACTTTCTCGAAGGCGTAGCGTGGGTCATTTTCCACACTGGCCAGCGATTCGAGGTTGCCGGCGTAGGTCAGCTTGTCGACGTTGACCACGCTGTCAGAAGTATTCTGGATGAGGTGACGGACCACGGCCGAGCCAATGAATCCGGCGCCACCTGTGACAAGTATTTTCATGCTGAGCTCGGAATAAGAGAGAACGCGAAAGCGTCAGAAGATAGCATGTTTGGATGCGGAGCCAAGCAAAGCTTGGCCTGCGGATCCATAAAGGAAAACCCTAGTCATTCGCATGCGAACATGTTACAATGAAATGGTTTTCCCGGCAGGTGCTCTGCGGAACAGTTTCCGCAGCATGTATCGCAGCACTATCTCATCGCGCCATCGGCCCACTGGCCGGCGCAACTTCCGTCCCACGCCTTCGTGGCGCAGCATCCCGGGCCACCGGCCCTGCACCAGGCACCCGCCGCCGATTCGTTCCATCGAACGCATCACTACACGCTCCGGCCGCTTTCTGGCCCAAGGGCTCTGACGCTCCACCCGCGCACGCGCGCGGCTCTGGAATTTAGCCGAATCAACTCAAGGAGGTTACATGGCCAAAGAAGAACTCATCGAAATGGGTGGTCTTGTCACTGAAGTACTGCCCGATTCCCGTTTTCGTGTGACGCTGGACAATGGTCACAACGTCGTCGCCTACACGGGCGGCAAAATGCGCAAGCATCACATCCGCATTCTGGCCGGCGACAAGGTCTCGCTGGAAATGTCCCCCTACGATCTGGGCAAGGCGCGTATTGTCTACCGCCATCTGACTGGTCGCCCCGCTGGCGCATCCGCCGGACGTCGCCGCCGCTGATCCGTGGCCGCGAGGCCTCGCGGCATTACAATTGCTCCGCAGATGTCCTCACATCCGGAGCAAGCGTGAAAAAGACTACAGAAGAAAGCGCGACTCACCGCGCGCGTCCCGCCGACCTGACCTCTCTGCCGGAGTGGTCTGCATTTGAGCAGGCGGCCCGATCCGCAAAAGTGGATACCTCCCGTCTAGCCGTTATCAATGCGGCGGGAATTGATCTGGACATCAGCGGCCAGCATGCATCGCCTGCCCTTACCGAGGCAGGCATTGCTTTGCTGCAGGCCCGCGACTTCGACGAACAACGTCGCCGGCTTCTGGACGGCGAAATTGTGAACGTAACAGAAGGCAGGGCCGCCTGGCATACCGCCTTGCGAGCCCCGGCGCCCAAGCCCGAGATTGCGGCTGAGCGTCAACGTCTCTTCGAATTCATCCATACCGCCGACTCCAAGCGTCGGTGGCGCAACATCGTTCACATTGGCATTGGTGGCAGCGATTGGGGTGTTCGCCTTGCCGTTGCCGCTTTCGGATATGCGGGCACGTGGCGCAACGTGCATTTCGTAGCCAATATCGACGGCCACGCCATTCAGGGCGGGTTGTCTGGTTTCGATCCGCACGACACCCTGATCGTAATGGCTTCTAAGTCGTTCACGACTGCCGAAACGCTGGAAAATGGCCGGCGAGCCAAAGAATGGCTGGAAGCGGCCGGGGTTGCAGACCCCGCTAGCCAGATGATCGCCATTACCGCGCGTCCGGAAGCAGCACGCGAGTGGGGCATCCCCGAAGCCCATATCTTCAAGCTCTGGGAATGGGTGGGTGGGCGCTTCTCGCTCTGGTCTGCCGTGAGCCTGACTACGGCGCTGGCCGTCAGTGCCGACGTCATCGCCGGCATGCAGACTGGCGCTGCCGCCATGGACAAACATTTCGGGGAAGCCCCCATCGCCGAGAACGCCCCTGTTCAAATGGCCCTATCGGGCATTGTGAATCGCAGCGTGCTGGGCTATGGCTCTCTGAACATCGCCCCCTATGACTTCCGCCTGGCCAATTTGGTGCCCTATATTCAACAGCTTGAAATGGAATCGCTGGGCAAGTCTGTGGATCTCGACGGCGCAGCAGTAAAGGTGCCAACCGGCCCAGCCGTCTGGGGCATGCCGGGTACCGATGCCCAGCACACCTTCTTCCAATGGTTGCATCAGGGCAGTGATGGCGCGCCGGTCGACTTCATCATCTGCGCCCAGGCCGACCATGGCTGGCCCAGCCATCACCGCATTCTTATGGCACACTGCTTGGCCCAGCGCCAGGCGCTGCTACAGGGCAAGTCGTATGAAGAAGCGTTGGAGGAATGCCTGGGCTCGGGCATGCCGCAAGACAAGGCGCAATGGCTGGCCCATCACCGCGTCTATGGTGGCGGCAGGCCGTCGAATCTCATTGTCCTACCGCGGCTCTCTCCCTATACCCTGGGCGCCCTGCTGGCGCTCTACGAGCATAAAGTTTTTGTGCAGGGTCTGATCTGGGGTATCAACCCCTTTGACCAATGGGGTGTGGAGTACGGCAAGCAACTGGCTACTGATCTGACTCGCGAACTTTCCGGGGAAGCGGCATGCAGGGAGGAATATGACGCCTCCACCCGCTACTGGGTAGACCGGCTCAAGGGCCTGCAGGAATAGGCCGCACGCATATCGAAACCACGAAACAGCGCCAGATTATTCGCCGTGCAAGGCTGGCACCGCAAGGTGCCAGCCTTGTTTCGCATGAGCTTACAGGCCCATGCAGAGGTACTTGATGACCATGTAGTCATCCAGACCGTAGTGCGAGCCTTCGCGGCCAACGCCGGACTGTTTCACACCACCAAACGGCGCGGCTTCGTTCGACAGAATCCCGGTATTGATGCCCACCATACCGTATTCCAAAGCCTCGGCAACCCGCCAGACACGGCCGATATCCCGGCTGTAGAAGTAGGCAGCCAAGCCGAATTCGGTGTCGTTGGCCATGGCGACCACTTCTTCATCGCTGGTGAAGCGGAACAGCGGTGCCAAGGGGCCAAAGGTTTCCTCGCGCGCCACTTTCATGGCGGGCGTCATGTTGGCCAGCACCGTGGGTTCGAAGAAGGTGCCTCCCAGATCATGGACACGCCCGCCTGTCAGCACCTGCGCGCCCTGCTCCAACGCGTCGTCGATATGTTCCTGTACTTTTCGAACGGCGTTTTCATCGATCAGCGGACCAAGGGTAACGCCATCTTGCAGGCCGTCGCCCACGCGTAGCTCGTTCACCGCTTTCACTAGCTTTTCTGCAAAAGCGTCGTAGACCTTGTCATGCACGTAGAGTCGGTTCGCACATACGCAAGTCTGACCTGTGTTGCGGTATTTGCTGAGGATGGCGCCTGCCACTGCTGCGTCGAGATCGGCATCATCAAAAACGATGAAGGGGGCATTACCGCCCAGTTCCATGGAAACCTTCTTGATGGTGGAAGCGGTTTGCTCCATGAGCTTGCGGCCGATTTCGGTCGAACCAGTAAAGCTCAGTTTGCGCACCAGCGGGTTGCTGGTCATTTCTTCACCAATTTCCGCAGCAGACCCAGTCACCACCGAAAAGACGCCCGGTGGCACGCCCGCTTCCGTGGCCAGGACGGCCAGCGCCAGGGCGGAATATGGGGTTTGCGTGGCCGGCTTCACGACCATGGGACAGCCCGCTGCCAGTGCGGCGGCCGCCTTGCGGGTGATCATGGCAGAAGGAAAGTTCCAGGGCGTGATGGCAGCGCAAACGCCAATCGGTTCCTTCAGCACCACAATGCGGCGGTCCGGAGCGTTGGTGGGTATGGTGTCGCCATAGGCACGTTTACCTTCTTCCGCATACCACTCGAGGTACGACGCAGCATACGAGATTTCGCCTCGCGACTCCGACACCGGCTTACCTTGCTCCAGTGTCATCATCCGGGCCAGGTCGTCTGCATGTTCGTGCATCAGGTTGAACCAGCGCCGGAGGATGTCGGCTCTTTCCTTGGCGGTCTTTGCGCGCCATGCGGGCCAGGCCCTGTTGGCGGCCTCGATGGCACGACGCGTTTCCGCTGCGCCCATGCGCGGAATCGTGCCCAGTTGGGCACCCGTGGCCGGGTTGGTAACCGGGATAGTGGCGCCTTGGTCAGCGTCACACCACACACCGTCAATAAAACACTGCTGTCGGAACAGCGATGGATTCTTCAGCTCCTGCACTTCCACCTCACTTGTTTGAAAGAGGATAATCCCTAATATCTTACTCCCGTGCCCAGCCCTTGCGGGCCCTGCCTCCTGTCGATTCGCAACCAATGCAAGCCAGAGACTACCGAGATCTATTCCTTCTTGCCGCCATTTGGGGCAGCTCATTCTTATTCATGCGCTTGAGCGTCGCGGACTTCGGCCCCTTCGCGCTGGTAGAGATCCGGCTTGGGGCGGCTGCCTTGGTCCTGCTGACATATGCCGCGGTGCGCGGCCGCCTCAGGGCCTTCTGGCAAAACCTGGGTCATATCAGCGTGGTGGGGATCTTTGCCGCCGGCCTGCCCTTCCTGCTGTTCAATGTCGCTGCTCAGACGGTACCCGCCAGCATCATGGCAGTGATCAATGCAATGACGCCACTCTTTGGCGCGTTGATCGCTCGGCTGTGGCTCAAGGAGGCCTTATCGCACTCACGTGTGCTTGGGCTGGCACTTGGGTTTACGGGCATTCTGCTTTTGGTGTGGAAAGATCTGTCATTCGATGGAAGCGGCATGGGTCCAGGGGTAGTGGCTGTGCTTTGCGCTTCGCTATGCTACGGCTATGCAGCCTGCTACACCACACGCTTTCTTAAAGGCGTAGACCCGGTGGCCATGGCGGCGGGCAGCGTCACGGTGGGCGCCCTCGCCTTGCTGCCTATTGCCCTTTACACCTGGCCTACAGCTCCCGTGCCAATGGGCTCCTGGGCTGCCGCGCTATCGCTGGCGCTGCTATGCACAGGGGTGGCCTATATCATCTATTACGGCCTGATCGATCGCGTGGGTGCCTCGCGCAGCATCACCGTGACCTTTCTTGTGCCGGTGTTCGGCATTTTCTGGGGAGCGGTCATCCTGCATGAACCGTTAGGTCTGCGCATGCTGGGCGCTGCATCCGTGGTGCTCTTGGGTACACTGCTGGCGACCGGCTTCATAGGAGCCGGTAAAACGCAGGCCGGCAGCCGGCCCTGATAAAGGTGTTTTATGTGCATCGTTTGTGAACGGCTGGCGGCCCAATCCGGTACATCGTTATTCAGGAGGCATACACAAGCAATGTCTACCCCTTTTGAGCGACTCAAGCAGGCATGTTCAACGGAATGGCGCGACTATTGCGAACATGAGTTCGTGAGGCAACTGGGCGCGGGCACCCTGCCCATGGAGGCCTTCCAGCATTATCTGAAGCAGGATTATCTCTTTTTGGTGCATTTTGGCCGTGCCTGGGGTCTGGCCGTATACAAGAGTAAGGACATCACGCAGCTGCGGCAGTCTCTGGAATCACTCAAGGCTATCATCGACATCGAACTGGGTCTGCACGTGAAGTTCTGCGCAGATTGGGGGATCAGCGAAGCGGAACTCGCCGAACTGGAAGAATCCCGCGCGACGCTGGCCTACACGCGGTACGTGCTGGAAACGGGCAACCGCGGCGACATCCTCGACCTGCACGTTGCCCTCGCGCCCTGCATTGTCGGTTATGCGGAAATCGGCAATTGGCTGGTGAACCAGCGTTTCACCGTACGCATGGGCAACCCCTACGGGGCATGGCTAGATATGTACACGTCCCGAGAGTTTCAACAAGCCGCTCAAGCGGAAGTGGACTGGATCAACGCCCAGATGGAGAACATCAGCCAGAGCCGCTTCCATGAGCTGGCCAAAATCTTCTCTGAAGCCACCCGCCTGGAAGCGGATTTTTGGCAGATGGGCCTGACGCTGCAGAATTGAGCACACGGGAATAAATTAAAATGCCTGCATGGCCAGACTCGCGCGCCTCTATGCCCCGGACACGCCTCAGCTCGTGCAGGCGCGTTTGGCACGTCCTCTAGCGCTGCCCCACGAGGCTACCCCCGCTCAGGCGCTGGATCTCATCCAGCAGTGGCTGATAGCCGAGCTCGCTCGACGCCCAGTTGCACTTCATGGCTGGGCCATTCTTCTGGATCGCATTCTGCTGCTGGCGACACCTGCCGACGAAGACGCCCTGCCCCGCGTCCTACAGGGGCTGGGCCGATCCATGGCCAGCCGCATGCTGCATGGACGTGTATTTCATGAGCGTTATCGCAGCACACTTGTCGCCGATGAATGGATTATTCCCAGTCTTGCCTGGCTGGAATCGGCGCCCGTGCGGGACGGTCTAGTGGATACTTCTGCACGATGGCCATGGTCTTCGGCACAGGAACACACGGGTCAGCGGCCCGACAGCAAGCTGGTGAAGGAACACGCCACCTATTGGAATTTGGGCAACACACCCTTCGCGCGGCAGGCTCGGTATCGCGATGTGCTGCAGACGGGTATCAGTGTCAGTACAGCCGAGCGTATTCAGGCATGCGTGCAAGGACAGTGGGCGCTGGGAGATGAAGACTTCCTCAACCGCATTGGCGGTCGCAGTAGCCGGCGTGCGGCCCCTGCCCCGAGAGGTCGGCCCCGTAAGACCCTTGCGTCTCCGGTTACAAACTAATTGATACTTCTACAGGGTTTCCCCGCATCGTAAATTGCATCCCCTCGAGAAGACAACACTTTTAATTTCAATGATTTTACTCCGTCCCCAATTTATTCAAATATAAAAACCCTCCCAGATAAATGGGGACGGACCCCTTTTATTTTTGTTGTGGCGCACAAAAAGTAGCGCTATGTTTTCATCTTGCCACCGCGCATCGCCATTCTTTGGCGTCCTCTCCTGCCTCTATTCGCGAGCAAGAACATGTCAGCATCCGTCACTAATGCACAGTCCGGTCGCGCGCCTACCGTGGTGCCCCGCTCTGTTACCGCACCCGGCCCGCAGGGTCTGTATCACCCCTCCAATGAACATGACGCCTGTGGTGTGGGCTTTGTTGCCCATATCAAAGGCCGGAAGAGTCACGCCATTATTCAGCAGGGCTTGAAGATTCTGGAGAACCTTGATCACCGCGGCGCTGTAGGTGCCGACGAGTTGATGGGTGACGGTGCCGGCATTTTGCTGCAAATTCCTGACGCGCTGTACCGTGAGGAAATGGCCAAGCAGGGGGTTGAACTGCCACCCCCAGACGAATATGGCGTGGCCATGGTCTTTCTGCCCAAGGAAACAGCGTCCCGTTTGGCCTGTGAACAAGAACTCGAGCGCGCGGTACGCGATGAAGGCCAGGTTGTGCTTGGCTGGCGCGATGTCCCAGTGGACCGCGAGATGCCCATGTCGCCAACCGTGCGTGACTGTGAACCGGTGATTCGCCAGCTCTTCATCGGCCGCGGCCCTGGCATCTCTGTGCCCGACGCGCTGGAGCGAAAGCTGTATGTGATCCGCAAGACGGCCAGCCATGCCATTCAGCAGATGAAGCTGGCCCATGGTCAGGAATACTTCGTTCCTTCTATCTCGGTACGGACTGTGGTTTACAAAGGCCTGCTGCTGGCCAACCAGGTGGGCCGCTATTATCGTGACCTCTCTGATGCTCGCGCGGTATCTGCACTCGCGCTCGTCCACCAACGGTTTTCCACCAACACCTTCCCTGCGTGGCCGCTTGCCCACCCCTACCGCATGATCGCGCACAATGGCGAGATCAACACGCTCAAGGGCAACTTCAATTGGCTGCGCGCTCGCGAAGGGGCAATGGAATCTGCTGTCCTGGGTCAGGACCTGCAAAAGCTCTACCCCATTGTGTACGAAGGCCAGTCCGACACGGCTACCTTCGACAACTGCCTGGAGCTGCTGGTGATGTCGGGCTATTCCCTGGCCCACGCCATGATGATCATGATTCCCGAAGCTTGGGAACAACATGCCGACATGGACGAAAATCGCCGCGCCTTCTATGAATACCATGCAGCCATGATGGAGCCCTGGGATGGCCCGGCAGCGGTCGCCTTTACCGATGGACGCCAGATCGGCGCAACCTTGGACCGCAACGGCCTGCGCCCGGCCCGCTACGTGATCACCGACGACGACCTCGTGATCATGGCCTCTGAAGCCGGCACACTCAGCATTCCCCAACATCGCATCGTCAAGAAATGGCGTTTGCAACCGGGCCGCATGTTTCTTATCGACCTGCAGCAAGGCCGCATCATTGAAGATGACGAGATCAAGTCGCAGCTGGCCAGCATGCGGCCATACCGCCAGTGGATTGAGCGCCTGCGCGTGAAGCTGGAAAACTTGGATGCACCGCCCGCCGAGACAATTGCACCTCGCTCCAGCGTCGGCCTGTTGCAGCGCCAGCAGGCCTTCGGCTGGACCCAGGAAGACATCCGCGTCGTGCTGGAACCCATGGCCCGCAATGGCGAGGAAGCCATCGGTTCCATGGGCAACGACGCTCCATTGGCCGTGCTGTCCCATCGCGCCAAGCCGTTCTACAACTATTTCCGTCAGCTGTTTGCGCAGGTCACCAACCCGCCCATCGACCCGATTCGTGAGCAAATGGTGATGTCACTGGTGTCCTTCATCGGGCCAAAGCCCAATCTGCTGGACATCAACAATGTGAACCCGCCGCAGCGCATCGAAGTGTCGCAGCCGGTGCTGGACTTCGCCGCCATGGCGCAAATCCGCAATATCGAAAAAATCACCCACGGCAAGTTCCGCTGCTACGAGCTGGACATTACTTACCCTGCACAGTGGGGGCCCCAAGGCATTGAGGCCTATATCGCCTCGCTGTGCTCCAACGCTGCGGATGCTGTGCTGAGCGGCTACAACATTCTGTTGATCACAGACCGCAACGTCACTGCCGAGCGCGTGGCCATTCCGGCCCTGCTGGCCACTTCGGCCATCCACCATCACCTCATCCGCGCCGGTCTTCGCACCCGCACGGGTCTGGTCGTGGAAACCGGCTCTGCGCGTGAAGTGCACCACTTCGCCCTGCTGGGCGGTTACGGTGCTGAGGCTGTGCATCCCTATCTGGCGCTGGAAACCCTTTCCGCCAGCGAGCATCCAGAAAAAGCCGTCGCCAATTACATCAAGGCTGTCGGCAAAGGCCTGAACAAGGTGATGTCCAAGATGGGCATCTCCACCTACATGTCTTACACCGGTGCCCAGATTTTCGAAGCAGTGGGTCTGAACTCAGACTTGGTCAGCAAGTACTTCACGGGCACGGCCAGCAACATTGAAGGCATCGGCATCTTCCAGATTGCCGAAGAAGCGCTGCGCCAGCACTCCGCAGCCTTCGGCACCGACCCCGTGCTGGAGAAGGACCTCCAGGCAGGCGGCGAATACGCATGGCGCGTTCGTGGTGAAGAACACATGTGGACGCCGGATGCCATCGCCAAGCTACAACACGCCACACGCGGCAAGAACTACAACACCTATAAGGAGTATGCGCAGATCGTTAACGATCAGTCGCGCCGACTCATGACCCTGCGCGGCCTGTTCGAATTCAAGGTGGATCCGTCCAAGGCGATTCCGCTGAGTGAAGTCGAACCGGCCCAGGAGATCGTCAAGCGCTTTGCAACGGGCGCCATGTCACTGGGCTCCATCTCCACCGAAGCCCATGCCGTGCTGGCTGT
>JAJUJD010000218.1 GCA_029267315.1 Alcaligenaceae bacterium | reverse complement strand
TGGGCGTGCCGGGATTGAAGGTAATCTGAAGATCTTTGGCGTGCAACATATTCACCCCCCCTTCTTGCCACGCAAACGCTGCTTGAGCATGGGCATGACCAGCGCAAACGTAACCAACAAGGCTGTCACCAGATTGAGATCTTGGGCATGCAGGCCGATGAAATCAGCGTTCAGGGCCAGCGCGACAAAGAATCGGTAGAGAATGGCACCGACAATGACGGCCAAGGTGATGACGAAGAAGCGTCGGGACGGCATGATGCTTTCGCCAATGATGACGGCGGCGAGGCCGATGACGATGGTGCCGATGCCCATGGAAATATCTGCACCGCCTTGAGACTGCGCGAAAAGCGCACCAGCCAGTGCACACAAGGCGTTGGACAGTGCCATGCCAGCCAGGACACGCCGCCCTGTGGCCACGCCCTGGGCGCGGGCCATACGCGGGTTGGAACCTGTTGCCCGCATGGCCAGGCCGATTTGAGTGGAGAAATACCAATCAAGAAGCAACTTTGCCGCCACCAGCACCACAACCAGCAGCAAGGGCCGGAACACGTAATCGCTCATCCCCTCAGGCTGCAGCATATTGAACACGGTAGGTTCCATGATGAGCGGGATATTTGGCCCGCCCATAATGCGCAGATTGATGGAATACAGCGCAATCATCATGAGAATGCTGGCAAGAAGGTCCATGATGCGCAGCTTGACATTGAGCCAGCCGGTGATCATGCCCGCCACGGCGCCCAGGGCCACGGCAGCCAGCGTGGACAGGAATGGATCCAGGCCGACGCTGATCAGCGTGGCGGCTGTGGCGCCGCCCAAGGGAAAACTCCCGTCCACGGTAAGGTCGGGAAAACGCAGGATGCGAAAGGAGATCAGCACACCTAGAGCAACCAGCCCAAATATCAGGCCGATCTCCAGTGCGCCCCACAAAGCATAAATGGACATACAGTCAGCTTACTTACTCTACGACCTTGGTGGCCGACTTGATGAAGGCTTCGTCCAGCTTTACGCCTTGTTTCTGGGCAGCGCCCGGATTCACGAAAAGCTCAACTTTGTCACTGGTTTCGGAAGCAATTGCGCCAGGCTTTTCGCCCTTCAGAATGCGCGCCACGATCTGTCCGGTTTGCACACCGAGGTCGTAGTAATTGATGCCCACGGCAGCAATTGCGCCACGTACCACACTGTCGGTGTCGGAGGCGATCAGAGGCACTTTGGCGTCGATGCCAACCTTGACCAGTGCTTCATAAGCCGACACAACGTTGTTATCCGTATTGGTGTAGATGACATCCACCTTGCCGACCAAGCTGCGGGCCGCGGCGCCAACGTCCACCGTACGCGGAGCGGTCGCTTCTACCAGAGTCATGTCCTGGGCGGCGAGCAATTCGCGCAGTGCTTTGACCACCACGACTGAGTTGGCCTCGCCTGGGTTATAGACCATACCGACACGCTTGGCTTCAGGCACCACTTGCTTGATAAGATCGATCTGGCGTTCAAGAGAGAGGCGGTCCGAAACACCCGTGACGTTGGTGCCGGAGGCATCCATGGAAGGCACTAGCTGCGCGGCGACCGGATCGGTTACCGCGGAATAGACCACCGGAATATCCTTGGTTGCAGAGACAACAGCCTGGGCCGACGGCGTGGCGATGGCAACAATGGCATCAGGGCGGTCACCCACAAACTTGCGCGCAATCTGTGCTGCGATGGCAGTATTGCCCTGCGCCGTCTGGTACTGCCATTTCAGGCCCTTCTCTTCCGTATAGCCCGCATCGGCCAAGGCCTGTTTCACGCCATCCCTGACCGCATCAAGCGCAGGGTGCTCAACAATGGAAGTGACTGCGACAGACTGCGCCCAGGCGGGAGCATGGGCGATCAAGCCGGCTGCAAGCAGGCCGGCGGCCAGGGTACGGAAAGAGATTCTGGACTGCATGAATGGCTCCTAGGCAAAGATGACTGGCTGCAATATGCCACGATAGCGCGTAAGTGTATTTGAGAACTGAAACCTTGTCTGCCGGCAAAATCCCGGCGGTCTGTCGCGGCTTGCAGCAAGCCGTTCGATGCAGCTCAGATGAGGTCAGGGCCGGGCTTGTGCGTGCTCCTGCAACTGCTGCAGGATTTCTCGCGCCCAGCGTAGGGCCGGCAAGCGATACTGCTTCTCAACCTGTTCAGCCCTCTCAAGAAAGTCGCCAACCGAGACAGCGAAAAGATTTCCCTTCACCCCAATGGCTACCCGGTTGCCCGCATCCACCTCTGGTAGCACGAACACCCCTTGCGGGAAAGCGGCGCGTAAGGCCTGTAAGTTGGGTTCGAAACTGCGGTGGTTGCCAAAAAGATTGACCGTGATGACGCCCGATTCCGCCAGGACACGGGCGCAGCCCTGATAGAACTCCAGCGATCCGCGCACGGGCCCCTGGGCGGCCGCATCGTAGAGGTCGACCATCAGCGCAGAATAACGGCTGAAATTCGCAGGCCGGCTGACCCATTCGGCGGCGTCTTCATGGAAAATGCTGGAGCGAGGCGAGTCGGGCAAGCGGAAGTGACTGCGGCATACGGCCGTTACCATTGGGTTCCATTCGACCGTGGTAATGCTGGCCGGCGTATTGCGCAGGGTATAGCGCAGCAATGAACCGGCCCCCAAGCCGAGTATGCCCACTTCACTATCGGCATCGGGTTCCAGCAGAAGTAGCCAGGCCATCATCTGCTGGGTGTAGGCAATGATCAAATCATTAGGACGGCGCAGGCGCATTGCGCCCTGCACCCATTCCGACCCAAAGTGCAAATACCGAATACCCGAGGCCTCGGAAATAGTGGGCTCGTCGTCTTCCCAGGGCTGGTACTGCCCTTCAAGATAATCTGCTTCAGACACGTTCGAAAATTGCCGCAATACCTTGCCCCCCGCCAATGCACATGGTTACCAGTGCATAGCGGCCCTGCACGCGCTCCAGCTCGTAAAGCGCCTTGGTGGTGATAATGGCACCCGTGGCACCGATGGGGTGACCCAAGCTGATGCCACTACCGTTAGGATTGACCTTTGCAGGGTCCAGCCCCAATTCCTTGATGACGGCGCAGGCCTGAGCGGCAAAGGCTTCGTTGGACTCGATCACGTCCAACTGATCGGCGCTGATGCCGGCGCGCTCCAGTACCAGACGGGTCGCGGGAACCGGCCCGATACCCATGTACAACGGCTCCACACCCGCGTGAGCGTAAGCCACCAGCCGCGCCATGGGTTGGAAACCCTGCTGTTGAGCATGCGTGGCGCTCATCAGCAGCACGGCAGCCGCACCGTCATTGATGCCCGAGGCATTGCCCGCCGTGACGGTACCATCCTCCTTTACGAAGACCGGCCGCAGGCTGCTGAAATTCTCGGCTGTGGCGCCCATGCGCACGTGTTCATCCGTATCGAATACCACTTCGCCCTTACGCGTCTTCTGCACGATGGGAACGATTTGCGAACGGAAGTGACCACTGCGAATGGCGTTCTCGGCACGCTGATGGGAGGTCAGCGCTAGCGCATCCTGTTCGTCTCTGCTTATTCCGTAGCGTTTGGCCACGTTTTCCGCCGTCACTCCCATGTGTACGCGTTCGAGAGGGTCAGAAAGTGCGCCCGTCATCATGTCCAGCAGTGCCGCGTCGCCCATGCGAGCGCCCCAACGCTGTGCGGGGGCGAGATAGGGAGCGCGGCTCATGCTTTCGGCGCCGCCGGCAACGGCGACTTTGGCGTCCCCCAGCTTGATGGCCTGGGCAGCGCTGATTACCGCCTGCAGCCCGGAGCCGCAAAGGCGATTTACATTCATGGCCACGGCGTGGTCAGGAATGCCCGCATTGAGTGCGGCCACGCGCGAAAGGTAGAGGTCGCGGGGCTCGGTGTTGATGACCTGCCCGAACACGACATGGTTGACGTCGGCCGGCGCGACACCGGCGCGGTCCAGCACGGCTCGCACAACCGTAGCACCCAATTCCGTAGGGGGAACATCTTT
>JAJUJD010000155.1 GCA_029267315.1 Alcaligenaceae bacterium | reverse complement strand
TGTAGTGCAGGCAACAGCCCACCTGCCTGCGCTGCATGCCGTTCGATTATTTCCAGTGCTGACGCCGGCATTGACACGACCGAGCCCCCCTTTCTTGCTGCCACACACGGTGCGCGACCTGCACCGACTTTTTTCTGAGTTTACCCCCCTGGCCCCTCGCGGGCATAGCGATTGCCGAATCAGCCCGTAGAACGACTCAACTCGACTGGAGATAGCAATGGAACACGACAGGCCTGTGGCTCGAGAGCATTTACTGGATTGGCTGCGCGACGCACACGCGATGGAAGAGCAGGCAGAGACCATGCTGAAAGGCATGGAGGGTCGACTGGAACATTACCCGGAACTTCGCACGCGCATTGCACAGCACATTCAGGAGACCCAGCACCAAGCTGAGAGGCTACGCTTTTGCATTCAAGACCTGGGGGGAGACATCTCTCTTCTGAAGGATTGGACGGGCAAGTTCATGGCTACCATGCAGGGGTTCAGCGGTGCCATGGCATCAGACGAAGTCGTTAAGGGCAGCATGTTCAGCTATGCCTTTGAACACATGGAGATTGCCGCCTACCGCAACCTGATTGCCGCTGCGCAAATTCTTGGTGAGACACAGACCGCACAGGTGTGCCAAAGCATTCTTGAAGAGGAAATCGCCATGGCCTCCTGGTTGGAGAACAATATGAGCAACGTGGTCAGCCAGTTCCTGCTGCTTGCCGGACGCGACCCGGGCGCCGCAAAGCGTTAGTCGCTTCGCGGACCCAGGCCGGGCTTGCCGCCGCCTCAGATGCGGGGGAGCAAGCCCGGGCTAGAGCAGCTTACCCGGATTCATGATTGAGTTCGGGTCGAAGATCTGCTTGATCTGCAGCATCAGGCGTAGATGCATGGGGTCTTTATGGTGGTGGAATTCGTGGCGCTTAAGCTGGCCTATGCCATGCTCAGCGCTGATGCTCCCCCCATAAGCAGCGACCTCTCCGAACACCGCCGCGGCAATACGCCCCTCCCATTCCTTGGCCCAGCCGCGGTCAGCGCCTTCTGGTCGGGAAACGTTGTAGTGCAGATTGCCATCGCCGAAGTGCCCGAAAATAAACAGCCGGCAGTCCGGGGCAACTTCGCGCACGGTTGCCTCGGCGGTTTCAATGAATTGGGGTATGCGCTCAATGGGCAGGGAAATATCATGCTTCAGGTGTGGGCCGTCGGCGCGCTGAGCTTCTGAGATTTCTTCGCGTAAACGCCAGAGTGCCTGCAACTGGCTGAGAGAAGCCGAGACCACAGCGTCTTCGCACAACCCGCTTTCCAGGGCCTCGCCAATTACTTCTTCAAGCAGATCTTGCAAAGCGCCCTCATCAGCGGTGTCGGCCAGTTCAACGAGCACATACCCGCCGTAGCGGCCCTCGAAGGGCTGATGCATACCTTCCACCTGAGCCAATACAAGGTCCAGACATTCATCAGTAAAGTATTCGTAGGCTTGCAGACGGGCGCCGCAACGGCCATACAGGCTGCGCAATAATTCCAGCGCTTGCTGCGGTGTGTTGACAGCCGCCAGCACAACCGAACGCACGCGCGTCAACGGAAGCAGCTTCAGGGCCACGCCGGTAATGACACCCAGCGTGCCTTCTGATCCTATGAACAGTTGCTTGAGGTCGTAACCGGTGTTGTCCTTGCGCAATGTCTGCAAACCGTTAAAGACTTCGCCATTTGGTAGAACGGCCTCAACGCCCAATACCAGCTCCCGAGTCATGCCATAACGGACCACATTCACCCCCCCGGCATTCGTGGCAACGTTGCCACCGATCTGCGAAGAATCTTCGGCAGCGAGACTCAGCGGCAACAGCCGACCCTCAGCCTCCGCGGCCCGTCGCAGATTCCCCAGAATGCAGCCGGCATCTGCCACCAGGGTATTGGCGATGGTATCGATGGAACGGATGCGATTCATACGGTCGAGCGAAATCACCACATTGCCCGGAGAAGCGTCGGGAGTGGCGCCCCCACATAGGCCCGTGTTTCCGCCTCGGGGCACGACCGGGATGCGAAATTCATTGCATAGTCGCAGGCAATCGGCTACTTGCTGGGTGTTGCTGGGGCGAACTACAGCCTGGGCGCCACCCTTGTAGACGCCGCGCCAATCGGTCAGCCAGGGCTCTATTTCCGCGGCATCAGTAATGACACTTTCCTTACCCAGGACTTGCACCAGTCTGTCGAGAAACTCGGGATTCATCGTGAATATTTCCAGTTGAATGTTGGAGGGCTATGCCCTCTTGCGCCTGCCCCGTTATATCGAATGGGCGCATGCAATATAAGCCTGCAGATATTCTGGTTCAAAATCGAAGCTAAGTCTGCCCCAATAATGCCGCAGCTTTCTTCCCCACGAGACGATTTGAATGCCAATGAGGGAAAATGCAGGCATCCCAATCTGCCGAGGCTCCTTGAATATGACTTCCTCGTCTTCACCCCTTGCTTTTGATCATTTGGTCGTCATGCTGCGTGATGAACTGGAAGCACGCAGCGCGGCGTTCGAGGCCGCTGGCTATCGCCTGGGCCCCCCGGGTTATCACAATCTCGGGTCGATGAACCGGCTGATTGCACTGAATTCCACCTACATCGAACTATTGGGTTGGCCGCAGGGCAGCGAGCCGCTGCGCAAGGAAATTGCCGACCAGCCTCTGGGCCTGGATGCCCTGGTCTTCCGCAGCCATGATGCTCATGCCGACCAGGCTCGGCTACACCATGCGGGCTTCGATGTTCAACCGGTGAGCCACCTAGAACGACCGGTGGAAATCGGTGGTTCCTCCCGCATCGCCCGGTTCAACACCGTCCGCTTCAACTCGCAACCCATCGATGGACTGAGGGTGTATTTTTGCCAGCATCTGACACCGGAACTGGTTTGGAATGAAGATCTTACGGAGCACGCCAATGGTGCCCGCTTCATTCATAGCATTGAACTTTCCGCAGCAGACGCCGCTTCGACGGCGGCCATGCTGGCGAAGCTGGTGAATGGGCAAGTAGCGGAAGAAAGTGGCCGCTACGACGTCAGATTGGAGAACACCTTGATCAGCATCACGACGTCGCCTGACAACGCAGGCGCCCGCATCAATCGCGCACGGCTATTGCATGCCGACGGCAACCTCCACGATTTTGACTACACACTCGGCGCGGGGCGGTAAGAGTGGCCGTCACAGCGCAGGGCCCACGGCGCGGCTCAGAGGAAGATATGGGCCAGCCCTCGCGTGACCGCGTCAACAATTTGGTCCTGGCGCAAGGAAATATGCGCCGTGATCAAATCCAACATCGCTGCTTCGTCGCGCCGGCGCAGGGCTTCCAGCAGTTCTCTGTGCTGTTGCTGTGTGGAATCGCGGCGGCCTGCGTCCATTGAGATCCAGCGCATGAAGCGAATTCGCCGGTTCATCCAGACCACCATTCGTTCCAGCTCAGCATTGCCCGTCATCTGCGCCAGACGCTGATGGAAACCTTCGTCCAGTTTGACCAGTTCAGTCACTGGCGTGTCTGCGGCAATGCTTCGACTGTGATCCAAATACGCGCCTAGTGCGTCAACCTGTTCCGGCGTGGCCCGCCGCACGGCATAAATGCAGCATTCCTTTTCGAGGCCGAGGCGCAACTCGTAAAGGTCTTTCATTTCCTGTACGTCGAAACGCCGGCGCACGTAACCACGGCCGGCCTGTTCCAGAAACCCCTCATGGGCCAGTGTCATGAGCGCTTCACGGACGGGTGTGCGGCTTACGCCGAGCTGTTGGGCGAGGCTGGCTTCATTCAAGCGCTCGCCGGGCTTGAACTCAAAAAAAATTGCCATGTCGCGCAGGCGATTGAGGACTTCTTCCCCCCGCCTGCCACGCGAGGCCGAGATGATTGTCTGCATGTTGCCCCCTTGGACGCAGCAAATCTTAACGCGTGGCGCGGAGGAAATGTTTTCCAGCCTCGCTCGCAAATTCAGCATGCAGTTCAGTATACTGAATTGCATACATCATTCCCGAGGAAGTCCAACCATGTCCAAGATCAATGGCGCGGAAGCCTTTGTCCGCATGCTGCAACTAAACGGTGTCAAACATATTTTTGGCCTGTGCGGTGACACCAGCCTTCCCTTCTACGATGCTCTGGCCCGCTTGGATCACGGTATGGACCACATCCTCACGCGTGACGAGCGAAGTGCCGGGTACATGGCTGACGCCTATGCCCGTGTTACCGGCAAAGTCGGCGTTTGCGAAGGCCCCAGCGGTGGCGGCGCCACCTACTTGCTGCCCGCTTTGGTCGAGGCCAACGAATCTTCGGTAGCGGTACTGGGCATTACTTCCGATGTCTCCGTCACATCGCGCGGCCGCTATCCGCTTACCGAGCTCGACCAACAGGGCCTGTACGCCCCGCTCACCAAGTGGAACACCACCATTGATTTGGCCAGCCAGATTCCTGGCGCCGTGCGTAGCGCTTTCCGCGCAATGACGACCGGCAAACCTGGATCCGCGCACATCTGCCTGCCCTACGACGTTCAGAAACATGAGGTGGACGCTACCGACGTATGGGCTCAGCCCGAACACGCAAACTTTCCGTCTCTGCGCGCGTGTGCGGCACAACAAGATATTGAACGAGCCGCCGAGAAACTGGCTGCTGCGCGCCTGCCCGTCATCATCTGCGGTGGCGGTATCGTGCTTTCGGGCGCGACGGTAGCCCTGGAGAAGCTGGCTGTCTCGCTCAAAGCGCCTGTATGCACCACAGTAAGCGGCAAGGGTGCACTCGCAGACACCCACCCACTTAATGGGGGTGTGGTGGGTTCCAATGGCGGTGTACTGGCCACTCGCGAGATTGTGAAGCAGGCTGACCTGGTGCTTTTCATCGGCTGCCGTGCCGGCTCCACGACAACGGAGCACTGGAAGTATCCTGGCCGTGAGACGACGATTTTGCATATCGACAGCGACCCAATGGTGGTCGGCGCCAATTACCGCACCGAAGTCGGCATGGTGGGCGACGCCCTGCTGACACTGGAGGCGCTGAATCTGGCCCTGGCAGAACGTCTGTCCGGTCGGCCGGAAGGTGCAGTAGACGGCTACGCCGTGGTGGCCAAGGCCCGGGACGAAAAGTTCAGCGCCTTTCAACTGCTGGCGCAGTCGCTGGATACACCGATCAAGCCCGAGCGCGTGGTCGATGCCCTTAACCGGCTGCTGCCACCGGAGGCCATCGTCGTTGCAGACCCGGGCACACCCTGCCCCTATTTTTCGGCCTATTTCCAGGCCCCGCAGGCCGGCCGTCACTTCATCACCAATCGAGCCCACGGCGCCCTGGGTTTCGCCATGGCCGCCGGGATGGGCGCACAAGTCGGACGCCCTAACGCCACTGTAGTGGCCGCCATGGGGGACGGCAGCTTCGGCTTCACCTGCGGCGAAATGGAAACCATCGCCCGCAGGAAAATCCCCTTGAAAATGATTGTGTTCTCAAATAGCGTGTACGGGTGGATCAAGGCCAGCCAGAAAGCAGGCTACGACGAGCGCTATTTCTCGGTCGATTTCGGTAGAACTGACCACGCGCGAGTAGCTGAAGCCTTCGGCATCAAGGCCTTCCGTGTGCAAGACCCGGCCCGGCTGGATGAAACCATCAAGGCCGCCCTGGCATTCGACGGCCCCGTGCTCATCGATGTCATCTCTCAGCAGTTGCAAGATACCGCCGCGCCCGTCAGCCAATGGATGGGCTAAGGATTTCAACCACCTCCACTCGGAGTCATCATGCAAAAGCAATATCGCTCACAACTGCCGGGCGGCCGCTTTCTCAAGGCGGCAGCTGCCTGCTTGCTTGCCTTTTCGGCCAGCGCAATGGCGGCTGAAGAGCCCCCCGTACGTCTGGTCGTTCCCTTCCCGCCTGGTGGAAGCACTGACATTGCTGCCCGCATCATCCAGCCCAAGTTTGCAGAGGCGCTGGGCCGCAATGTCATCGTGGAAAACAAGCCAGGTGCCAACACGCAGATTGCCAGCGCGTTCGTGGCCCGCTCCGCACCGGATGGCAACACCCTGCTGCTGAGCTTTGACAGCCATTCCATCAACCCCATCATCAAGTCTGACCTGCCCTACGACACCTTTAAGGATTTCAAAGGTATTGCCTTCGCGCTGCGCTTCCCGCTGGTGATCGGCGCCTCGCAAACGACGCCGGGCAACAACCTGAAGGAATTCTTAGAAGCGGCCAAAGCCAAACCCGACGCCTATAACTACGCGTCGGCCGGAGTGGGGTCACTGAGCCAGCTGGCCGCAGAGGACTTGAAGCGGCGGGCTGATGTGCAGATTCTGCATGTGCCATACGCCGGCGGCGGCCCAATGGTCCAGTCTCTGCTCAATGGTTCCTCCAACATCACCATGCTGAGCTATGCCGCGCTCAAGGCCAATATTGAAGCGGGCAAAATCAAACCGCTGGCCATTACCGGTACCAAGCGTCTGCGTGACCTGCCCAATGTGCCGACCGTAGAAGAATCGGGCTATCCCGGCTTTGAAGCCTACTCCTGGCAAGCTGTCTGGGTTCCCGCCGCGACGCCCGATGATGTAGCCAAGCAGCTGAGCGACGCCTTCCTCACCGCCTTGAATGACGCGGAAGTGAAAAAACGGCTCAATGAGATTGGCTTTGAAGTGATTGCCACCGATGGTGCTTCCGCCGAGCGCTATGCGGTCGAGCAATATGACCGCTGGACGAAGTTCGTGAAGGAAACGGGGCTTTCCCTCGCGGAATAATGGTTCTTATATGATGAAGTACGGTTGAAATGCCCGGGCCCAGTGCCCGGGCATTTTCATTTGGACGCTTACCCCGAGCGTCGCAGCGCATCATGACAGCGTCATGAGGCTGGCATTCCCACCAGCTGCTGTCGTATCAATGCTGATGGCACGCTCCACAACCAGGCGTTCCAGAGGAACCACCCCGCTTGCTGGCACGGCCGTGATAGGCACAATGGCTCCGTCGCGTGCGGCCAGCACCTGCTGGAGCGCTAACAAAGAGGCCGAGTCACCTTGATGCAGAGCAGCGTCGACCTCTTCTCTTTGCCACTCATGCGAAAGCGTGACGTGGGCCTGCACACCTGGTGGCAGCTGCCGATACAACTCCGCTGCG
>JAJUJD010000096.1 GCA_029267315.1 Alcaligenaceae bacterium | reverse complement strand
GCACCAACGCCCAGGTCGATTGTCAGATCCTATCCCTGGAGCATTCATGTCCTACCAGCATATCAAGGTTCCCGCCGGGGGCCAGAAGATTACGGTCAATGCCGATTTCTCGCTCAATGTACCTGACGAGCCCATCATCCCCTATATCGAGGGCGACGGTACTGGGGTAGACATTTCCCCGGTCATGCTCAAGGTGGTGGACGCTGCGGTTGCCAAGGCCTACGGCGGCAAGCGCAAGATTCACTGGATGGAAATCTATGCAGGGGAAAAGTCCACCAATGTCTACGGCCCCGACGTCTGGCTGCCTGAGGAAACCCTCGAAGCGGTGCGCGACTACGTCGTATCCATCAAGGGCCCGCTGACCACGCCCGTGGGCGGTGGCATCCGTTCCCTGAACGTGGCACTGCGTCAGCAGCTCGACCTCTACGTCTGCCTGCGTCCCATCCAGTACTTCAAGGGTGTTCCTTCGCCCGTCCGCGAACCCGAGAAGACCAACATGGTGATCTTCCGCGAGAACTCGGAAGACATCTACGCCGGCATCGAATTCGAATCCGGCAGCGAGAAGGCCCGCAAACTGATCGAGTTCCTGCAGAAAGATCTGGGCGTCGACAAGATCCGCTTCCCCGAAACGTCCGGCCTGGGCGTCAAGCCTGTGTCGATCGAAGGTACGAAGCGTCTGGTACGCAAGGCCATCCAGTACGCCATCGACAACGACCGTTCTTCCGTCACCCTGGTTCACAAGGGCAACATCATGAAGTTCACCGAAGGTGGCTTCCGCGATTGGGGCTACGCCCTTGCCCGTGAAGAATTCGGTGCAGAACTCATCGACGGCGGCCCATGGTGCAAATTCAAGAACCCCAAGACGGGTCGCGAAATCACCGTTAAGGACTCCATCGCCGACGCCTTCCTGCAGCAAATCCTGCTGCGTCCGGCTGAGTACGACGTCATCGCCACGCTGAACCTGAACGGCGACTACATCTCCGACGCTCTGGCCGCTCAGGTCGGTGGTATCGGTATCGCTCCGGGTGCCAACCTGTCTGATTCCGTAGCCATGTTTGAAGCTACTCACGGTACCGCTCCAAAGTACGCTGGCAAAGACTACGTGAACCCCGGTTCGCTGATCCTGTCCGCTGAAATGATGCTGCGTCATATGGGTTGGACTGAAGCTGCCGATCTCATCATCTCCAGCATGGAGAAATCCATTCAGTCGAAGAAGGTCACCTATGACTTCGCGCGCCTGATGGAAGGTGCCACCCAGGTTTCCTGCTCCGGCTTCGGCGAAGTGATGATCGAAAACATGTAATCGGTTCTGAACTGGTTCATTGAAGTTTGAAAAAGCCCCGTTCTATCAGCAGAACGGGGCTTTTTTGTTCCGCAAAGCTGTACGCTCTATGGGCGGGGTAGCGTAGGTGAAGCAAGTACGACCCGGCAGTGGCTGTAGGGTTTTGGGTCAATATGAGTAAATTATGACGGCGAAACAGAATTCGTTGGCTTCTCTCATGCTCGGCGCCGCGGGCATTGTCTATGGTGACATCGGTACCAGTGTTCTGTATGCGCTTAAGGGCGTATTCGGGATCGGCCATGTTTCGCTGACACCTGGGCACATTTACGGCGTGCTGTCCCTCCTGTTCTGGATGATGTCAATCATCGTCACACTGAAGTATGTGGTGTTGGTGCTGAAGGCGAATAACAGGGGAGAAGGCGGAACCCTGGCGATGTTGGCACTGGCCTTGCAGGGAGTGGGGGCGCGTCCTGTGCTGCGTCGCAGCCTGCTTATAACTGGTGTTTTAGGCGCTTCCGTTTTTTACGGAGACGGCGTGATCACACCCGCCATTTCCGTACTGTCCGCGGCAGAAGGTTTGCAGCTGTTCGCTCCCCGGGCCGCCGCGTATGTGGTGCCCCTTACACTTTGTGTGCTGTTTGCCCTGTTTCTTGTGCAAAGGCGGGGAACGGCAAGCATAGGCCGGTATTTTGGGCCGATCATGATCGTGTGGTTCGTGGTGGTCGGTGCGCTCGGGTTCGTGCACATTTTGGCTAATCCGCAAATCTTGTGGGCCATCCTGCCCATCCACGCCTTTCGTTTCATCACTGAAGAACCCGGTGTCGCTTTCGTAATTGCCGGCGTGCTTGTCCTGTGCGTGACAGGAGTGGAAGCACTTTACGCGGACATGGGTCACTTCGGTGCGCGGCCGATCCGGCTGGTATGGTTCGGGCTGGTCATGCCGGCTTTGCTGCTGAATTACTTTGGACAAGGCGCTCTGCTATTGGCGGACCCGTCGGCCCTGCGCAACCCGTTCTATCTGATGGCACCTTCCTGGGCGCTGGCTCCTTTGGTGCTCCTGGCGACGATGTGCACGGTAATCGCTTCTCAAGCGCTTATTTCCGGAGCCTTCAGCATTACCAAGCAAGCTATTCAGCTTGGTTATCTGCCACGCCTGCATATTCAGCATACGAGTGCGGACGTGGCCGGACAAATCTATATTCCTTTCGTGAACTGGGCGCTGTTTGTCGCTGTAGCCGCAGCCGTGCTGTATTTTGAAAATTCGACTGCGCTGGCTTCTGCCTATGGCGTGGCGGTATGTGCGTTGATGCTGATTACGACCATCATGCTGTTCTTCGTCATGCGTTACTGCTGGCACTTCCCGCCAGTGCCTGTCGCAGTCATCATCACGTTTCTGCTGGCAATTGACCTCGTACTGTGTGCCTCTGCTGCGCTGAAGATTCCGACGGGCGGGTGGTTTGCCCTGGCCTGCGGCCTTGGTGTGTTTCTTCTCATGCGTACTTGGTATCAAGGACGACACGCTTTACTCGATGCCCGCCAGGCCTTGTCCATTGATCTGGAGCTTGTGCTGAGCCACGCGCTGATGGATGCGCCAATTCGTGCTCCCGGTATCGCCGTGTTCCTGACCGCGAATTCCAAAACCGCACCCGGGGCGCTGCTGCACAACCTCAAGCACAACAAGGTCATGCACGAGTACAACCTCTTCCTGACCGTCAAGTTCCATGAACAGCCGTTGATCCCCGCCGAGTCGAGGCTGGAGATCATGCCGCTCGGGCAGCAGTGTTTCGAGCTCGTCATTCACTATGGCTTTCAGGATGATCCCGACATTCCACGTGAACTGGCAGGATTGCAGGGGTACGGCTTTGATGTTTCCACCATGTCGACCAGCTACTTCCTTGGCCGGGACAACGTGATTGCAGGAAGGAATGGCGGGCGAATGTCGCGGTGGCGCAAGCTTCTGTTCGTGCACATGCACCGCAATGCGGGCGAGATTACCGACTTCATGAAATTGCCCCAGAACGCGACGGTTCAGCTGGGCGGAATCGTGCAAATTTGAGGGCGGGCCGAGGTGGATCTCGGCCCCCGCGTTCAGCCTCGGGCTTCGGCGTAGCGGCGAGCCACTTCCGGCCAATTCACCACTTTGTAGAAGGCTTCGATATATTCGGGGCGCCGGTTCTGATACTTCAGATAATAGGCGTGTTCCCAAACGTCCAGGCCAAGAATCGGCGTGTTGCCATGCATGAGTGGGCTGTCCTGGTTGGCTGTGCTTTCCACCACCAGCTTACGCTCCGGCGTCACGCTCAACCACGCCCAGCCACTGCCGAATCGTGAAACGGCCGCCTTGGTAAAGGCTTCCTTGAATTTTTCCATTCCACCCAGCTCGGAATCAATGGCCGCGGCCAGTTCGCCGTCAGGCTGACCCCCCCCGCTGGGAGACATCACTGTCCAGAACAGACTATGGTTCGCATGGCCACCGCCATTATTTCGCACGGCACCCCGAATGTCTTCGGGTAGCGCATCTATTTTGCGCACCAGCTCCTCAACCGGCGGGGCCTGGATCCCGGCACTTTCCAAGGCTGCGTTCACGTTGTTGATATACGTTTGGTGGTGCTTGGTGTGATGTATCTCCATCGTCTTCGCGTCGATATGAGGCTCCAGGGCGTCATAGTCGTAGGGAAGGGAAGGCAGGGTGTAAGCCATATCCAAATCTCCGTGATCGTTGGTAAGAAGGGAAACCAGGAAGGCCGGCATATCTTGTGCCGGCCTTGAGACATTCAGCTTACCGCCAAGTTGGGAGTGAATACGGCACGAACGCAACGGTCCTTCTTCTCCTTGAAGAGCTCGTAGCCCAGCATTCCCTGCTCCAACGGCATGCGGTGGGTCAACAGGAAAGACGGATCGAGCTTACCTTCCTGGATATATGAAAACAAGGTCGGGATATAGCGCTGCCCTTGCTGCTGGGCAGACCGCAGAGTAAGCGCTTTATTGACGATGGCACCCATGGGGAATTTGTCTATCAACCCCCCGAACACGCCCATGACGGATACCGTTCCCCCTTTGCGGCAGGCGTGTATGGCCTGGCGCAGGGCCACAGCTCGGCCGCTCTCCATCAAAGTTCGCTGCTTGACGCGGTCGTACCAGTACTGGGGTCCTGTTCCGTGCGCTTCCATCCCCACGCATTCAATGCAGCTGTCGGGGCCTCGACCTCCGGTCATTTCCTTCAGCGCTTCGTGAACATCGACTTCTTCATAGTTGATGACTTCCGCCTGGCATTGATCAGCAGCCATCTGCAGCCGCTCTGGTATGCGATCAATGGCAATGATCCGCTGCGCCCCCATCAGACGGGCGGATATCATGGCCATCAGCCCGACTCCGCCGCAGCCCCACACCGCTACCACGTCGCCTTCTTCAATGTCTGCAAAGTCTGCCCCCATATAGCCGGTGGGCACCGCATCGGAAACGAAGACCGCCTGTTCATCCCGCACGCCGTCCGGTATCTTGAAGGCGTTTACCTCGCCAAACGGCACGCGGATGTAGTCAGCGTGACTCCCGGAATAACCGCCGAAGGCATGGCTGTAACCCAGGATCCCTGCACAACCATGGCCGTAGGCCAGTTCCGTCATCTGTGGCTTGGGGTTGGTATTGTCACAACACGAGAACTCCAGGCGCTGACAGTGCTCACAGTGCCCGCAAGCAAGAATGGAGGCGACGACAACCCTGTCTCCCGTCTTGAGCGTGGTGACGTCGCGCCCGGTATCTACAATTTCTCCCAGGAATTCGTGCCCCAGGATGTCGCCAGGTTTCATGGCGGGGACATAGCCTCCGATCAGGTGAAGATCGGAGCCGCACACCGACGACATGGCCACCTTCACTATGATGTCTTTGGGGTTGAGCACGCCAGGATCCGGCACGCGTTCCACTCCCAGTTGATTGATACCCTTCCAGACCAATGCTTGCACTGTCAGTCTCCTTTGCGGAAGCGGGGGCTCGAGACGGCGAGTTCCCCGGTTTCCATGAATTGCTTAAAGCGGTGCAGGTTGTCCCGCATCTGATGTGATGGTGTTTCCTGAAACAGAATGCTTAACAGTCGTCCCGCTTCACCGTAGGGCGGTTGGAAGGCGATCAACGCTTTAACTTCGGTCCGTCCGCGCGGTGCGTCGCGAAACTCCACCCAGCCGAAGTTGGGCACGCTGGCGCCGGATTCGCTTTCCCAGGCGATGCGCTGGTTTTCTATGTCTTCAGTTATGTAGGAAATCCAGCTGACCTGTTGGTCGAAGGGGGCTTTCACAGTCCAGCGTGACCGCAATGGTGTGATCACTTCGATGTTTTCCACATGTGCGAGAAAGCGCGGGAGATTGGAGAAGTCGCGCCAGGCCCAGTAGACCTCACTGCGCGGGCGCGCAATGGTGACCGCGGCGCTTGTCACGTGGGCGGTTGGCCAACCATGTTCCTGTGCCACGCGGCGGGTATAGGGTGACGCCTGCAGCGTACGCTTCACGGCACAACTGCCGGTGGTGGCGCGCCCAATCAGCATGGCGCCGCCGGCCAACGCCAGTGCACGTGACAGGCCACTACGGCGCATGCCCCAGCAAACCAGGAATGTGCCCAACATGCCGGAACCGATACGTTCGGGCCCGTCTACATTCGGACCGCGGTTCTTGATGGTGTTGGGAGGGATATCGTGCCGTGAAGCGCGCGACACGCTTGCACTTTCGGCCGGGTTGATGCTCGGCATATCGAAATCTGACATGGGCTTTCCTCTGATACGACAAGTCGGGCGAGGCGCATGGAGACGACCGTGCGCAAGCCGCGTGGGCAGCAAGTCGTATGCCTTGGCTTAGTTTCCAAGTGGCCGGATGGCTTCACAATGCACGTGTGAAAAAAAACAGCGGGCCGAGCGGCCCGCTGTGATTTAGAGATCCGGTTTGAAACGGAGGTCGCGTTCAGTTGATCTCAATATTGAGTTCCTTGATCAGACTACCCCAGCGGTCTCCCTCTGCCTTCAAGAACTGCTTGAAGCTGTCCGGGCTATCGGCAACAACTTGCAGGCCTTGTTTGGCGAAGCGTTCCTGCATCTCAGGCATGTTGAGGACTTTTTTCGACTCTTCGCCCCAACGAGCCAGAATCACATCAGGTGTGCCAGCCGGTGCCAGCAGACCGACCCAGGATTGAACGTCGAAATCCTTGAAGCCCGATTCTTGCAGTGTGGGAACGTTGGGCAAGGCGGAATTTCGTTCGGCGCTGGTAACCGCCAATGCTTTCAGCTTGCCACCTTCTACGTGGGGGATGGCGAGGGAGGAAGACAGGAACATGATGTTGACGTGTCCACCCAGTAAGTCGGTCTGAGCCGGGCCACCCCCACGGTAAGGGATATGGGTGAGCTTGACGCCGGCCTCGCGGGCAAACAGTTCAGCGGTCAAGTGATTGGAACTGCCCGGCCCAACCGTTGCATACGAAATGCTGGCAGGTTCCTTTTTCGCCAGTTCAATCAGTTCGCTGACCGTATTGGCAGGGACCGATGGATGAGCAAGTAAGACTAGAGGATTCTGGACCAATCGTGAAACGGGTGCCAGATCCTTTTCGTTGTCATAAGGCAGCTTGGGGTAAATGTGTGGATTGACGGCATGGCTGTCGAATACCATCAGCAATGTGTAGCCGTCTGGTGCTGCCCGGGCCACTTCAGCGGTCCCGATTGTCCCGCCAGCGCCGCCCTTGTTTTCAATCACGATCTGTTGGCCCAGTTCTTCCGACATCAGAGGCATCATGGGGCGCGCCATTCCGTCAACGAAACCACCGGCCGGGAAGGGGACCACCATCCTGATGGTTTTGTCAGGATAGGTGTCCGCCATAGCAGAGGCGGGAGCGAGGGCAAAAACAGAGAGAGCCGCGAACAGGCCGGCGCATCGCTTCTTCAAGATCATTTGTCTTCTCCATATAAATAGTTATGCGGGACGGGTGATGCTGGTCCGCGGGTACTGCCGAACGTGTCTGCCGTATCAACCTCAATTGGGACTGGGCCGAGTGCCGTGGTAGGCGTTCGTGAGCAGCTCCAGTATTGAAGCGCGGTCAATGGGTCGGGGGTTGTAGTAAGGGTTTTCTGTCGCCAGTTGCGCTGCGGTTTCAAGACCGTCTTCCGCCATGCCGATTTCGGCCAGGGAAAGGGGGGCGCCGAGCTTGGCCGCAAGATCGTAAATGCCTTGCGCAGGGTCGGTGGCGCCCAGCGCGTGCGCAATGCGCTCCATGGCTTCCGGGGCTGCCTCGCGGTTATAGGCGATCGAATGCGGCAAAACTACCGTATGCATTTCCGCGTGCGGAAGATTGAATGTGCCACCCAGGGTGTGGCACAACTTGTGATGGAGTGCCATCCCCACTGCACCCAGGCATGCCCCGGCAAGCCAAGCGCCGTAGAGCGCGTTCGACGCTGCCTCGATATCAGCGCTGTCTTCGACGATGCGGGGCAAGCTGTGCGACAAAGTGCGGATGCTCTCTTCAGCCATCAGACTGGTGATTGGGTTGGCATCCGGGGAATAGAGGGCTTCGACCGCGTGAGCAATGGCGTTGATGCCGCTAGTGGCCGCGATCAAGGGCGGGAGAGTGGAAGTGAGGGAGGGGTCGTAAATAACGGACTGCGGCAGCACCCTGGGATCGCGCCCGGTTTTCTTCAGGCGATTCTCGGTGATGCCATAGATGGGCGTCATTTCAGAGCCGGCGAAGGTAGTGGGAAGGGCCACAATGGGCAGTTCCGACGTCAGGGCAATGGCTTTTCCCAGACCGATGGTCGAGCCGCCCCCTATGGCCACACATACATCGGCTCCCAAGGCACGCGCCATTTGACGCGCTTCCTGTGCCGTTTCGATCGGCACATGCATTTGGGCACGGTCATAGATACCTGCTGACCGTTCGCCGAGCAGCGCAGCGACACGTTCCGCGCTGGCCCGTTGATGCTCGGTGCACAGAATCAGCGCCGAGCGGGCGCCCAGCCTCTCTACTTCATTTGGAAGCTGGGTGATCGCTCCGTCGCCAAAGACGACGCGCATGGGCAGGTTCTGATAGACAAAAGATTTCATGGCAGGTCTAACGCTTGAAGTGAGGTGGAATCTGAGCATCCACATTAACCCAGACCGATTGGGCCTCGGTATAACCTTCCATTGCTTCAAACCCCATATCGCGGCCATATCCGGACAGGCCCATGCCACCGAAAGGTGATCCGGGATTCACGCGTTTGTAGCTGTTGATCCAGACCATGCCCGCTCGGATTGAGGCAGCCATCTTATGAGCACGCGACAGGTTGCTGGTCCACAGCCCGCTTCCCAGCCCGTAATCCGTGCCATTGGCCAAAGCCAATGCTTCGCTGTCGTCCTTGAAGGTGGTGACCGTGACAAAGGGCCCGAATACTTCTTCGAGCGACACTCGGTCGGTCGCCTTAGCGCGCACGACCGTTGGTTCGATATAACAGCCCTTGGCAAGATCGGGGTTCTGCGGAGCCTGACCGCCGGCCAGAATTTCGCCGCCTTCCTGCCGGGCAATGTCGACATAGGAAAGCACACGGTCCCGATGAATGGTCGATGTCAGCGGACCCATCTCAGTCTCGGCGTCGAGCGGGTTGCCTATCCGAATCGACTTGGCAAGCGTGATGAACTTGTCGAGGAATTCATCTGCGACCCGCTCTTGTATCAGCAGGCGTGACCCAGCAATACACGCCTGCCCCTGATTATGGAAAATCGCCCACGCCGAACCATTGACGGCAGCTTGCAGATTGGCATCTTCGAAAATGATGTTGGCGCCTTTCCCTCCCAGCTCGAGCTGGACGCGCTTTAAATTGCCTTGCGAGGCAGCCACGATGCGACGCCCAACGGCGGTCGAGCCCGTAAAGGAGATCTTGCCTACACCCGGGTGTTCCGCCAGGTGCTGCCCGGCAGTTTCGCCGTACCCAATCACGATATTGACCACGCCTTCAGGGAAGCCGATCTCCGCCATCATCTCCGCAATTCGGAGTGTGGACAGCGGTGTAATCTCGGACGGCTTCATGACGACTGTATTGCCGGCGGCCAATGCGGGGCCCAGCTTCCAGCTGGTGAACATCAAGGGGAAGTTCCAGGGAACGATCTGGCCGACCACCCCAATCGGTACCCGCTGAACATAATTCAGAAAACCGCTTTCGACCGGTACTGTCTTGCCTTGCAACTTGTCGGCGATCCCACCGAAATATCGGTAGCAGGCCGCCGTGCGCAGGACATCAATATTCTTGGCATCCCGGATGGGGTGACCGGTATCCAGGGCTTCAAGGTAAGCCAGTTCGTCGGCTTCGGCTTCAATACGGTCTGCCAACTTGAGCAGAAGCTTGCCGCGCTCAGCGGCGGGCAGTGCACTCCATTTCGGGAAGGCACGCGCGGCAGCTGCAACGGCGCGGTCAACGTCTTCTGCCTTGGCTTCGGCGACCGAAGTGATCAGGGAGTTGTCATGTGGATTGAAGACGTCGATAGTGCATCCGTCTGCCCCATTGACGAATTTGCCGTCTATGAAAAGTTTGTTCTGATAGCGTGTCACGAATTTGCTCCAGCGAGTGAGAGGCTGTGACATTCACTATAGGGCGTACGCTCCGGTATCAGAAGACGCAAAACCCCGGCAGTATTGTCCGGAAATTCCGGACAATACTTTCAGCTTTCGTCAGTATCCGGCGGGAGGACAAGTGCGCCCTCGCTCACCAATGCAGAATCCCAGACGGGTGTAGGGGTGAACGCTAGCAACAATTCATCGAGGAACAGACGCAACAGCATAAGGTTGCGCTGGGTGCGCGGATAAACAGCTGAGACCCAATAAGGGGCCAGCCAGTATGGTGTCAGAAGTGGGGTGAGCTGACCAGACTGAATCTCTTTTGCACAGACAAAGGTTGGAAGACAGACTATGCCCATGTCTTCAAGCGCAATCTCTTTCAGGAAGTGAATGGAATTGCTCTTCACAGACGGGGTCAGCGCCACTTCCACAGTTTCGTCGGGTGAGTGGAATACCCATCGATCTTTATTGGGATATCGGGAATAAAGGCCCAGCGCATGGCGCTCAAGGTCATGCGGTATCTGTACGGCAGGGTGTCGCGCAAGATATGCCGGCGTGGCACAGAAGACCCGGTGGACGGGGAACAGCCTGCGTTGAATGAGGTCGTCAGAAATGGGGGCGAAGAGTTGCAGCGCGCAGTCGAACCCTTCTTTCACAGGGTCGACAACGGCATCGTTCACCACGAAGTCGAATTGGATGGCGGGATACTTCTTGGTGAAGTCGCGCAGAAAACTGGCCATATGCCCCAGCACCAGACCGGGAAGGCCATGGATGCGCAGGATGCCGCTGGGTGAACCCCGCGTATTGCGCATCCCTTCGACGATTTCGTTGGCGCGGGCAAGTAACTGTGCGCATTCCTCGTAATAGGACTGGCCCACTTGTGACAGGGAAACGTTACGTGTGCTCCGGTGGAAAAGGGTGACGCCCACATGTTCTTCCAATTGCTGGATGCGGCTCGACACCACTGAGCGTGAAACGCCGAGCTGGCGCGCAACTTCGGTGAAGTTTCCGACTTCCGCGACACGCACGAACGCATCCAGACAATTGAAATAATCCACGGCCTTCCCTCGCTCGGTCAACGCGAAGGAAGTTTACCGTGACACTGCTGGCTAGGTGGCTTCTTCCATCACCATGGTGCGCAGCCATTGCCTGACCTTTTCTTCATGCTCTGTTTCCGATGCGAGCGCCTTCTGGAATTGCGGGACGAGCTCATCGTGTCCCGCTTGCTCCGCCAACTCGATCAGCAACTCCCAGGCGGCGTTGTCAGTGAGTTCGGCGGTGAGCAGGGCTTGGAGACCCTGCGCCAATGTGGTGCGAGGATCCGTCAAAACTTGAATCAAGCCCATTGCGGCGACTGCGCTGATATCGGCACAGGGGGTCTGCGAGGTGGGGTCCCCACCCATCTCGGTGATGACTTGCGTCAACATTTGGAAGTGTTGGAACTCTTCTTCCATGATGTGGTTCAGGTCAGCCAGCAAGGAGG
>JAJUJD010000079.1 GCA_029267315.1 Alcaligenaceae bacterium | reverse complement strand
GATGAAATAGATTTGCTGGGGCAGGAATTCAATGCCCAGCAGGTTCTCGATGAAGGGAACGATGACATCGACGTTAAAGGCCACCAGACAGCCCAGAGCGACACCCAACGCCGTTCCCACCAACCCGATCAGACAGCCCTGCACCAGAAAGATGCGTGCGATCTCCCGCGGCGTTGCGCCAATGCTGCGCAAAATCGCAATATCGGATCGCTTGTCCTTGACCGCCATCACCAGGGAAGAAAGCAGGTTAAAGGCAGCAACCGCCACGATGAGCGTCAGAATGATGAACATCATGCGCTTTTCCGTCTGCACTGCGGCAAACCAGGTACGGTTGTTTTGCGTCCAGTCCTGCGCTTGGAAGCCACCGGGCAACTGGGCTTGCAGGCGCCGCGCCACTTGCGGTGCCGCCTGCATGTCGGCAATTCGCAGGCGCACGCCACTATTGCCACTGTCTCGGAACACGCGGGCCGCGTCTTCCACATTCAGGAAAGCCAGGGCCGCGTCATATTCATAATGGCCGGTGGAGAACACGCCCGTTACCGTGAACTGGCGCATGCGGGGCGTGAAGCCGGCCGGGGAAATCGAGCCCTGGGGGGCGAGCACCATGACGGTATCGCCTTCGTTAACGCGCAAGGCACGCGCCAATTGCAGTCCCAGGGCAATGCCGAAGCTTCCCGGAGTCAGGCTTTCGCTGCTGCCCACCACGAATTGACCCGAAAGCTCGGAAACTTCGTCTTCCTCTGCCGGGTCGATCCCCCGCAACTGCACGCCTTGGAGGGCCTGGCCGCGGGCGATCATGCCCTGGGCCGCCACAAACGGAGCAGCACCCTGAACGGCTGGGTCCTGGCCGGCTTGTTTTGCTATGCCCTGCCAATTGTCAAGCACTTCCTGGTGGGGAATGCCGGGCGTAAAGAGCTCAATATGAGGCAGCACAGAGAGCATGCGGTCGCGCACCTGCACCTGAAACCCGTTCATGACGGAGAGCACGATAATCAGCGCCGCCACACCCAGCGCGATGCCGGCCATGGAGCTAGCTGCAATGAATGACACGAAACGATCGCCAGATCGGCCCTTGCGGCGGGCTCTCGCCAAGCCGGCATATCGTGCCCCTATCCAGAATTCATAAGACATGCTTTGAAGCCACCTTGTTCGATAAACACTACAATGCGTGGAATGCAGATCGTACTACCTGGCGCCCTGCCCGATGCGGCCATTGCGCGCGAACTCGCCTCTCATCTGGAAAAAAATGCGCCCAGCCTCGCGGCCTGGCTGGCACGTGCGCGTGCGAACATTCTTTCCGCAAAGCCGGCTGACACGTTCTGCACTCCTTACGAATATTGGTTGTTGCGCCATCACGGTTTCGCTGTCGAGCAAGGGGAAGTCCCCTCGTCCGGCCTGGCTGCCGTTTACGCGCGCGACACACAGGCAGTTAGCGCGCCCGAGCGGCCTCTGTGGCTGGCACAACTGGTTCATGTTGCGCCTGCTCGTGACGGTGCAGCCCTGATTCCGGCCAGCGAGCTGGAGATTTCCCCTGAGGAAAGCCAGGCCCTCTTTACCTCGGCCGCCGAGTATTTCGACGGCAGCGGGTTTGACGCCGTGCCCTTTGACACCACGCACTGGCGCATGGTCCCGCCCGCGGATTATCACCCGCATTGTGCCAGCCCGGCTCTGGTAAGTATCACATCGGTGAACGACTGGTGGTCGCAAGATGCGGCTGGCCGTCCGTGGCGCCGGCTCGTGAACGAGTTGCAAATGCTGTGGTTCAACCACCCCGTCAATGAAGCGCGCGAAAGCCGAGGGCTGCGCCCCATAAACAGCGTTTGGCTGTATGGCGGTGCAGCCCCGGCGCGATTGTCCTCAACGCAATCTGCCGAAGATCTGCGCGTGCTGCGAGATTTGCAGGGCCCTGCACTGGTGCAGGACTGGGGCAGCTGGCTGCAGGCCTTGCAGCAGCTTGAAGCGGAGGTCTTCCCTGCCCTGGACGACTCCAGCCGAGTCGTAATGACCGGCAGCGATCGCATTGTCGAGCTCGCCCCTGCTAAGCAGGGGCTGTTATCACGGATGTTCGGAAGTAAACAGGATTGGAGGCACTGGTGGTCCAACCGCAGTTGAAGGACCGCTTGAACGATGCGGCAAGGCAGCGACGCCTGGAAGCCGCTGGCATCCATCCCTTGCTTGCTCGCCTATGGGCGGCACGCGGCGTGGACGACCCCGGGTTCATTCGACAGGGGTGGTCAGCTATGATTCCCCCCGTGCATCTGACGCATGCTGAACGGGCTGCCGCTTTGTTGGCCGACGCCATTGCGCGGGGTAAACGCATGCTCGTAGTCGCCGATTACGACTGTGACGGAGCCACTGCCTGTGCGGTTGCTGTGCGAGCGCTGCGGCGCATGGGCGCGATCGTGGATTTTTTGGTGCCCGATCGTTTTGAGACTGGCTACGGCTTATCGCCGGCCGTTGTCGAACTGGCCACGCGCCATCACGCCGGCCGACCTGACCTCATCATTACAGTAGATAACGGCATTGCGAGCATCGATGGCGTGGAAGCAGCTCGTCTGGCGGGGATGGACGTCATCATTACTGACCATCACCTTCCCGGCGATGCGCTCCCCGATGCGCTGGCGATCGTGAACCCCAACCAGCCAGGTTGTGGCTTTCCTTCCAAAAATCTGGCGGGCGTGGGGGTGATTTTTTATCTCATGCTGGCCCTGAGGGCAGAACTGCGCCGCCGAGGCACATTTGCGGACAGCGGTCCGAGATTGGATGATCTCGCCGACCTCGTTGCGCTCGGCACCGTTGCCGATGTCGTCAAGCTCGATACCAACAATCGCCTGTTGGTTACGCAGGGCCTGCAGCGCATACGGTCTGGCCGCATGCAGGCAGGTATCCGTGCCTTATTTGAAGTGGCGGGACGCCAGCCTCGCAGTGCCACGGCTTTCGATCTTGGTTTTGCACTAGGGCCCCGCATCAATGCGGCCGGGCGGCTGGCCGACATGAGTCTGGGCATACATTGCCTGCTGACCGACGATCCGGCACAGGCTACAGCGTTGGCCCGGCAGTTGGATGCCATCAACCAGGAACGCCGCAGCATCGAACTGGCCATGCGTGAGGAGGCCATGAACGTGCTCATGCAAGATGCTCCCGCACGGGCGGCCAGCGTTTGCGTATATCACCCGGAGTGGCATCAGGGGGTGGTGGGGCTAGTGGCGTCACGTCTGAAAGACGCCTATTGGCGGCCATCGCTGGCATTCGCCCGGTGCGATGACGGAACCCTCCGGGGTTCGGGGCGTTCCGTGCCGGAAGTCCACTTGCGCGATGTGCTTGACCTCGTATCCAAGCGCTACCCCGGCATCATCCTGAAGTTTGGTGGTCACGCCATGGCTGCCGGCCTGACGCTGGCCGAAGCAGCCTATCCTGTATTTGTAGAAGGTTTCGACGCGGCTGTCCGGGAATTGTCTGGTGCCGACCGCTTCGAACCGGTTATCGAAACCGACGGTTCGCTTGAAGCTGATTTCGCCACCATTGAAGTAGCCAGCCTGTTACAGGAACAAGTATGGGGTGCAGGCTTTCCCGCGCCAGTGTTCCGCGATACCTTCACCGTATTGCATCAGCGCCTGCTGAAGGACAAGCATCTGAAGCTGTTCCTGCAACGCGGCACACAACGTTTCGACGCTATCTGGTTCAACCATGCAGACCCGTTACCGGAGCGGGCCCAACTGGCCTACCGACTGGACTGCAATGAATGGAACGGCCGAGTCTCCGTGCAGTTGGTGGTCGAGCACGCCCTTCCCGCTTAAGCATTCCACAGCTTCTTCCCGCTCCGGTATGGCATAAGGGTCAAGGCTTCGTGCCACTACTCGAACCGAGGTGGCTGTTACATATCACAATTGTCAAAGTAGTAGAATAAGGGTTTACACGCTACCCAGCGTCGCCCAAGCGGCGACGCTTTGCTTTTGGCGCCCACACTACCCCCGTGCGCGTCTTTCTGCCCTTCCCGCGTCACCCTGCGGCCAGGACACCGGTGGCCGAAATCATTCTGTTTTCGTTTCACAAGGATCCCATCATGCAGGCCCTCGCTCGCCTGAGCCAGTTCATCGGCAGGACGTTTGCCGTTTGGACGCTTCTGTTCGCCGTTCTCGCTTTTTTCTCACCCGACACCTTTAAATGGATCGGCCCTTATGTGGTCACGCTGCTGGGCATCATCATGTTCGGCATGGGTCTGACTCTCTCTAAAGAAGACTTCGCCGAAGTCGGTCGCCGCCCACTCACCGTATTGACTGGCGTACTAGGCCAGTTCATCATCATGCCGGCCCTGGCTTGGCTGCTGTGCAAAATTCTGGCTCTGCCGCCCGAGATCGCGATTGGCGTGATTTTGGTGGGCTGCTGCCCCGGTGGAACGGCCTCTAACGTGATGACCTATCTCGCGCGTGGTGACGTAGCGCTATCGGTGGCCATTACGTCTGTCACCACCCTGCTCGCCCCAGTGGTGACACCCGCCCTGATCTACATGCTCGCCAGCGCGTGGCTGGAAGTGAGCGCGACAGCCATGTTCTGGTCTATCGTGCAGGTGGTGATTCTGCCTATCGTGCTGGGTGTCATTGCCCAATACCTGCTTGGCAAACGCGTGAAGGCCTGCGTAGAAGTATTGCCGCTGGTTTCCGTTGTGGCCATCGTGGCCATTGTGGCAGCTGTTGTATCGGGCAACCAGGCGCGCATCGCCACTTCGGGCCTGCTGATCTTCGGTGTAGTCGTATTGCATAATGGGCTTGGCCTGGTCCTGGGATACTTGCTGGCCAAGCTTTGCGGTTTCAACATTGCCCAACGCAAGACACTGTCTATCGAAGTAGGTATGCAGAATTCGGGCTTGGGCGCAGCTCTGGCTGCAGCCCATTTCTCACCCCTAGCGGCTGTGCCCAGCGCCATCTTCAGCGTTTGGCATAACATCAGCGGCCCCATTGCTGCCACCCTTTTCCAGCGTTTCAAGGGCAACGACAGCAAGACTCCGGAGTCTGCCCCCGTCACAGCGCCTGCTGAATAAACGCAGCACAGCGAAAAAACGTGAGCACAATGAAGTGAGGCGGCCCGGAGCCGCCTCATTTTTTCATTTCCCCATCTGCGCCATCAGTTCGCGTGCCCCTTTCTGCATCTCTTCGGGGCTGAGGTCACGTACATGAGTCGCCAGAGACCAACGGTGGCCTTCCGGATCCTCCACCACAGCGAAACGGTCACCCCAAAACATTTCTGTAGGCGACAGCAAAGGCTTGGCGCCCGCTTTGACCGCTTGGTCGAACGACTTATCGACATCCGGGAAATACAGGTGCAGACTCACCGGCGTGTTCTTCAAGGTGCTGGGGCTGACGCTGCCGCATTGCTCGTTTTCCTGGGCAAACATCACCACCGAATCGCCGATCATGAGCTCGCCATGCAGGAATTCGCCGTCCACCTCCATTACCCCGCCATGCATTTCCATGGCACCAAAGGCCCTCTTGCAAAACTCCATGGCCTCGCGCGCATTCTTGCAGACAAGATGCGGGGTAACGGTGGACATGCCTTGCGGAATGGGGCGTACCCCTGGTTCTTCATTGGGGCTGAGATAGAACATCGCCTTACCCGAGGGCATTTCAAATGGCGCTGAAAAATGCTCGTGCGCGATTTTCCACTGGCCACCCTGGCGTATCAAGCCCGACGACATCCGCATCCATGATGCGTCCACCTTTTCGCCTTCCTTGAAACCGCAGCGTACCAGGGCATGGGTGAACGCTGTATCGGCTTGAGCCTGGACTGCAAGGTGGTGAATTTCGAAGATCATTTCTTTGTCACCGGCCGGGCAGTACTCCATGCATTGGCGCCAGTGCTCGCCATAGGCCTGTTTGCCCTTGAACTGGAGTGCCATGATGGCATCAAACGCCACCACGTCGTCGGTATAGCAAGCCATGATGGCATTCACATCTTTCTTGGCTACGGCCGCCAACCATTGCTTATACAGGGCGTCGACCTCGGCCTGTGCGTTGGCATTGTCTACTTTCTGATCCATGCAAGTCTCCTCACCGGGGATAGCGCCGCCACAGAAAAAGAACATGACATCACCGCTGCAGCAGCGGTTCCGGTTAGACAAATATAACGCTTTAGTCCTAAATTAATACTAACAAAGTGTATTTCAGGACTATCAATCTATACTGCTCAAATGAATAAACGTTCAGAAGCCACACTTGAACCGCTGCGCAATCGGCGCAGCTATGAAGATGGATGCGCCGCGGCGCATGCCCTCGACCTCGTAGGAGACCGCTGGGCATTGCTGGTAGTTCGTGAGCTGCTGCTGGGCCCTCGGCGGTTTTCGGACTTGCGCCAAGCGCTGACTGGCATCAGCCCCAACGTACTGAGCCAGCGGCTGACAGACTTGGAAAGCGTGGGCGTGCTGGAGCGCCGCACATTGCAGCCACCCGCATCCTGCCGAGTCTACGCCTTAACTGCCTGGGGACAACAGCTGGAAACTCCCCTTCTCGAACTGTTCAAGTGGGGGGTACGGTCTCCGGCATTTGTACGCGGACAGACACTCACCGCCGACGCAATGGCGCTTTCCTTGAAAGCCACCTTCCACCCTGAAAGGGCACGAGGCCTGGCGGCGCGAGTCACTTTGCTCATGGATGGCCATGCATACCATGTGGCCGTGGGCCGCGAGAGCGTGGCTGTAGCGCGTGGCGAACCGCCCTGTCACCCCGCTGAAGCTGGGGCGTGGGCCGGTGCGGTGCTGTATGCTGAACCCGTGATCGTTCTGCAATTGGCCTATGGCAAGCGGCCTCTGCAAGAGGCAGTGAAGGCCAACGACTGCCGATTGGAAGGCGATCCTGACGTGCTCGAACGTGTCTTCGCCTGTTTTGAAGTCCCCGCCCCGGCAGTCACTAGTAGCGTACCGGCCCCGGTTGCTATGATTCACCCATTTTCCTGAGTTTTCGCAGGTACCCCTCACATGGCTGTATTCAATATTCAACCCATCGTTTCGGAATTGGCCTACATTCGCCAACAGTGGCGAGTCGCCCAGGGCCGGCCTCTCGAATCAGGTGGGCGCAATTTCCCCTCGCCGGAAGCCGTCAAGGCCGTGATCAAGGACCTAACAGGTGTTCTGTTTCCCATGCGGCTGGGCCCCATCGACCTGCGTCAGGAAAGTGAAGACTTTTACGTAGGGCATACGCTGGATTCCGCCCTGCATGCCCTGCTGAGCCAGGTCAGGCTGGAGCTGGCTTATCTGCATCGCGCCCAGCCCATCAGCAGTGACGAACTGGAAGCGCATGCCGTCAAACTGGTGCAGCAGTTCGCTGAAGCGCTCCCCGATATCCGTCGCAAGCTGGATTCCGACACATTGGCCGCCTATGCGGGCGACCCGGCGGCACGCAGCGTGGATGAAATCCTGCTATGCTACCCCGGCCTGCATGCGATGATTCATCACCGCATTGCCCATCAGTTATACAAACTCGACTTGCCACTGCTCGCCCGTATGTGCAGCGAAATGGCGCATTCTGAAACCGGTATCGACATCCACCCCGGCGCCACTATTGGCGAACACTTCTTCATCGACCACGGCACCGGTGTCGTCATTGGCGAGACGGCCATCATTGGCAATAACGTGCGCATTTACCAGCACGTCACGCTGGGTGCCAAACGCTTCCCTTCCGATGCCGATGGTTCTCTCACCAAGGGGCTGCCGCGTCACCCCATCGTCGAAGACGACGTCGTCATCTATGCCGGAGCCACTATCCTCGGGCGCGTCACGCTGGGTAAAGGCTGCACCATAGGCGGGAATGTGTGGTTGATCAACGATGTGCCGCCGGGCGCACACGTGACACAGGCCGGCTATCAAGGCAGCCGCGCCAGCGACCCGGCCTGCGTAATGTCCAATGGCAACGGAGCTGCCGCCAGGGCCAGCGAGTGAATCAGATCACGCCCAGCCCGTTAAGCATGACCAACAATATCAGCGCCGGCGACACATAGCGCAGCACCCATACCAGTACCGAGGCCAGACGGCGGTTTTCCAAGCCGCCGTCATTCGAGACCGCGGCGCTGAAGGCTTCCTTGCCCCACACCCAACCGACGAACAGCGCGATCAGGATTCCGCCAACGGGCAGCAACACGTTGGACGACAGAAAGTCCATCAGGTCGAACAAGCTGCGTCCCATCACCCGCCAGCCGGCCAACAGGTTCATCGACAGTGCACACCCTGCTCCCAGAATCGCGACAATCAGCACGCATACCGCAATGGCGCGGGGCCGCTGCATGCCTAAACGCTCGTGAAGTATCAGCACAGGCACTTCCAGCAACGACAACATTGCGCCAATTGCTGCGATGGAAGTGAGGACGAAGAATACAAACATCAAGAACTGACCAAACGGTAGCTGCGCGAACACGGCCGGCAAAGTAATGAACACAAGGGAGGGCCCTGCCGTGGGCTCGAAGCCGAAGGTGAATACCGCGGGGAATATGGCAATGCCGGCCAGCAAAGAAACAGCCAGGTCCGCACACATGACGCGCCCTGCAGTCAATGGAATATTCTGGTCGCCGCGAAAGTAGCTTCCGTAGGTCATCATGGTGCCCATGCCGATGGACATCTTGAAGAAGGCCAGGCCGACGGCCGTTAGCACCACGCTACCATCCACTTTGGAGAAATCCGGGCTGAATAGAAATGCCAGACCTTGCCGCGCGCCATCCAGGGTCAAACTGAATACACAAAGAGCAGCCAGCAGCAGGAAAAGCAAAGGCATCAGGCGCTTGGTAACGGCCTCTATCCCCCCTGACACACCGCGCAAAAGAATGCCTCCGATCAGCAGCAGCACTACCCACTGCCAGATCAGGGATTGCCAAGGGCTACTTACCAGCGCCGCGAACGCTCCTTCGGTAACGGAGGCCTCACTGCTCAGCGCAGACCCTTCGATGGATTTCCACACATAGGCGAAGACCCATGCCACCACTTCAGAATAAAACGCCATGATCATGAAAGCGGCGACCATACCGGTCACACCTACCAGCCACCAGGGCCGGCTGGGTGCCATGGCTTTCAATGCGGCAATAGGATTCGCACGCGCGCGGCGCCCAATGGTGAGCTCGGCGATCATCACCGGCAGACCCACGAGCAAGGTTGCGCACAAATAGATGAGGAGGAATCCCGCGCCCCCGTTGGAGCCAGTCAACGCAGGGAATTTCCAGATATTGCCCAGGCCGACTGCCGAGCCGAGCGTAGCGGCCAGTACCCCGAGTGTGGAAGTAAAGCCGTCACGTTGTGCAGGAGTCGTCATGGGACTCTGCTCCGTCCGTCGTGGAAACCCTTATTGTAAGCTCAGTGGCAGTCAGGAACTTCCTGATCCATATAGACTTCGAAGGCAATATCGCGCGCTGCCTGCGCGGTGAGTTTGGGCAACAACAGTTCCGTACGCCAGGCTTCTACTTGCTGGCGCAGAAGCTCGGTGTGCTCGGCAGCCCCATCGGGAACGATGAAAGACAATTCCCTTTCCTGAAGAATGGGCAGGCGTGCCGAAAACTTCTTCCATTCCGGGAACTGGATCAGCGCTTCTAGCATAGTGCTGTCGTGCACAGTGGCATCACACCCGCCGATTCTTAGGTCGAGCAAAGCATCCGCCGGAGCCCGAAACACTTTTTCCTGTGCGCCGTATTGCGCATGAATCTGGCCAACCAGCCCGCCGCCTTCCGAAAGACACACGGTTTTGCCCCGTAGATCTTCCCACCGGCGGATGTCTGTATCGCTGCGCATAATGGCCATGATGCCGGCCTTGTAGCCTGTGGGTATGACGGTGCCGGGTACCTTGGCTGCTTCCTCGCTGTTCAGTGGCAAGAGAAAAACATCGGCTGGGGAAGCTGCTCCCGGGCTGTCGCGCGAAACGATCGCTTCCGCCGAAACTGCCGTGCGCTTCAGCGGCAGCGATTTGGCCAGCCGGTCCGCCAGGGGTGAGGCAAGCCCTTCGGGCGTGCGTACCTTGGCGCCGGGCTTATGCGGTGGTTCCACGTAACTTACGCCCAGCACAACGGGAGCCTGCGTGGCCAACACAGCGCCAGGAAAGGCCGTCGCCAAGGCAGCGGCCACCAAGCCATAAGCAGCGAACGTTGTGCGCGCCATGCGAGCTGCCTCAAACATACTGATATCGCAAAACCTTGCGCTTGAGGTTTTCCAACAGAACCTGGTCGATCAGCGTTGCCAGAATGGCAATGGTGAGGATGTTGGACATGACGCCAAGCATATCGGCGGTTTCCCCCGAATATGCCAGCGTGCGACCCAGGCCCTGCCCGAAACCGATAAGCATTTCGGCAGAAATCAGTGCCCGCCAGGCGTTACCAAAGGCCAGTTGGGCACCGGTAATCAGTTCCGGCATCACTGCCGGCAAATAGACCCGGCGTACCATACCCCAGCGCGAGGCTCCCATAACCCTTGCGGCAGAGACGTGCACGGCAAGCACACTTTCCGTAGCGTTCATCACGGACAGCGCGGCCGGGAAAAATGCAGCCAGCGCAATCACCACAATGATGGGCATGTTGCCGAAGCCCATCATGATTAGGAACAGCGGCACCCAGGCAATGGATGGGATGGACTGCAGAATGATGATGGCGTTCTTCAAAACTTCACGGAAGAAGAACAGCAGCGCACCGACCAGGCCGAAGCCCACGCCAAACAGTAATGCAAAGCCATAGCCAAAGCCCAGACGGGTCAAGCTGCCCACCAGTGCGGCCCGGAAATCACCCGAGGCGATATCCTCGCCCAGACGGTGGATGACGTCGCTGACGTCCGGCATAAGAAAGTCTGGCAGCGACCAAGCGGCCGACTGCCAGATCAACAGGATGACCAGTACGGCCACGCCCATGGCCACTCTCTTGAGCGGCCGCGACAATTGCTTCTGTGTGCTCATCAGGCTGAATCAGGGTGGGCCGCAGCGACTGCCACGGCCCCGGTTGGTGGAATCAGAGCTTGCGTTCCTGCTGCCATTCCAGATCAACGATCTTGGAGACATCAAAGGGTTTACCGTCACGGGTCTTGAGCGACCCCTGGGCCTGCATGATGTCGGCAATTTCCTGCATGCGCTCGATTTCCTTAGGCGTGAGGATGGGGCTGAAGGTCTGGCTCTTGATCGCGTCGCTAATCACCTGTTCGCGCGGAATTTCTTTGCCATCCTTGGTCTTGAGTGTGGGTTCAGCGATGAAGTAGGAGGCAATCAACTTGGCGGCCTCGTCAGGCTGTTTTTCCAGCATCTCGATGGCATCTCGCTGCGCGTCCAGCGATTTCCACACAACCTCCTTGCGATCTTTCAGAACCTCACCAGAGGTAATCACCACCATGCAGGGGAAGGGCCAGACTTCGCCGATCTCGTAAATTTGCTTGGTGGGTGCCACCAACTGAGCAATACGGGCCTGAGGTTCAAACAAGAAGGCGGCTTCCACGCGACTACCGACCAGCGACTGCACAGCCACCTGCGGGCTCACCCCCAGTACGTTGACATCATTCGGCGTCAGGCCGGCGTCCTTCAGCACCACGCCACGCAGGACGGTATCGGCTGTACTGCCCTCGCGTTGCGAAGCGAGGGTCTTACCCTTGAGGTCGGCAACGGTTTCAATGCCGGAATCCTCACGCACCACAATGGCGTGGAAGCCATGTTGGGCGCCGCCCACCACTTTAAGGTCCGCTCCGCGCGACGACCACGAGGCAGCGTTGGTAAAACCCAGCACGCCAGTATCGAGCTGCCCCCCGACGATGGCCTTGATCAGATCCGTGCCCGAGGTGAACTCAACCAGTTCGACATCCAGACCGTGCTTCTTGTAGAAATCCCCTTCGTAAGCCACGATGGCTTGGGCGTCATCCATGACGCGCAGATAGCCCACGCGCAGCTTTTCAGCGGCGTAAGCCTGCGTAGACAGCGCCAGTGCTGTGAGCGCAGGAATCAGAAAACGGGTGAATTTCATGCTGCTTCCTCAATGGGATAGTGTGATGTTTGATCCATTTCAAGTGTGGTTTGCGCTTCAATACCCAGCAAACCGAGAATCTCGCGTCGCATGGGCGCAAACTCGGAAAGATCGTGTGTCTTTTCGTGGTGAGCCAGGTTGAACTCCTTGAGCACCTTGGCCGGACGGGGGCTGAACACAAGAATGCGGTCTGCCAGAAACAGGGCTTCGTCCACATCGTGGGTAACCAGCAGCACGGTAGGGCCCGCTTCCCGGATCAAGGTGCGCAGGGCATCTTGCAGGGTCATGCGAGTGAGCGCGTCTAGGGCGCCGAAGGGTTCATCCAGCAGCAAAGCCTTGGGCTGCGAGATGAAGGCCCGTGCCAACGCAGCTCGCTGGCGCATGCCTCCAGACACCTGGCTGGGGAAATAGTCTTCGAATCCTGCAAGTTGCACCTTGGCGAGCCATTCACGAGCGGCCTGCAGCGCCTTGCGCTTGTCCACACGTTGAAACTCCAGCGCCAGTGCCACGTTCTGCTCCAACGTAAGCCAGGGATACAGCGCGTTCTCCTGAAACATCAGCGTGCGCTCAGG
>JAJUJD010000010.1 GCA_029267315.1 Alcaligenaceae bacterium | reverse complement strand
GCCATATCGCTCATGGCTGCCGACAACGACCCCTGTCAGCCCTCGAGCATGGTGATGATGGGCGGCCCCATTGATACCCGGGAATCGCCAACTCAGGTGAATCGTCTGGCCACCACCAAGCCTTATGCCTGGTTTGAAGATACCGTCATTCATCGAGTGCCGGCGCGCTACCCGGGTGCAGGGCGCCGAGTCTACCCTGGCTTTTTGCAACACGCTGGCTTTGTCGCCATGAACCCCGACAGGCATTTGAAATCACATTACGATTTCTACCTTGATCTGCTGCGGGGCGATGACAGCGACGCCGAAGCGCATCGTCGCTTCTACGACGAGTACAATGCCGTACTGGATCTGCCTGCGGAGTTCTATCTGGACACTATCCGGGTTGTCTTCCAGGAACACCGCCTGCCGCGCGGCACCTGGGAAATTGACGGAAAACGCGTTGACCCCTCCGCCATCACTAAACCAGCACTCCTGACCATCGAAGGCGAGCTCGACGACATTTCGGGCCTGGGGCAGACACGCGCCGCCCTGCAGCTGTGCAGCAACATTCCCGCAGACCGTAAGCAGCACTACACGGCCATGGGTTGCGGCCATTATGGCATCTTCTCGGGCCGACGCTGGCGGGAAATGATTTACCCCCTTATTGCCGAATTCATCCGCAAGGCGGAAGCTGCTCGCAGCTGATGTGCCGTCAACACGGCAGTCAACGGGGGCTTGCCCCCGTTTCTTATTTAAATGACAGTTCTTTCACTCGCTGACCGTATCGACGCCATCCTGCCGCAGACTCAGTGCACAAAGTGCGGCTTCGATGGTTGTCGCCCCTATGCCGAGGCCCTGGCCACCGGCGAGGCACCTGTGAATCGTTGCCCGCCAGGCGGTGAGAATGGCGTGAAGGCCCTGGCCGCAATACTGGGCGTAGAACCCCTGCCCGTGGACCCCGCCTGCGGTGCCGTGCCGTCCGATCTTCACGTAGCGCGTATTGATGAAGTTCATTGCATTGGCTGCACACTGTGCATACAAGCCTGTCCCGTGGATGCCATCATCGGCGCGAATAAACTCATGCACACAGTGGCCCCCGACCTATGTACGGGCTGCGAGCTGTGTGTGGCACCGTGCCCCGTCGATTGTATAGATATGGTTCCCGCTGGCCGGGAATGGACGGCGGATGACGCGCACGCCGCGCGCGAGCGTCACCAGAATCGCCAACGCCGTCTGGCGCAGTTGAACGGCGAACCGGCACCGGCAGCCAGAACCCTGGCGAACAAGGCACCCTTGGCGGTGCTTTCCAGTTCAGAGCCGGACAAGAAAAAATTGATTGCCGACGTGCTTGCGAAAGCACGCGCACGCCGACAAACACCATGAACGCTGCAAAACGAACGGAAATTTTCCAACGCCTTCAGGCCGCGAATCCGAATCCCACTACCGAGCTTGAATACGAAACCACTTTCCAACTCCTGATCGCGGTAATTCTTTCAGCGCAGGCCACTGACCGCTCGGTCAATCTGGCCACACGCAAGTTCTTTCCCCAACATGGCACGCCGCAAGGCTTGCTTGCGCTGGGCGAAGAAGGTCTGGCGGAATATATCAAGACTATCGGGCTGTACAGGACCAAGGCGCGCAATGTCATCGCTACCTGCCAGATACTGCTGGAGCAGCACAATGGCGAAGTGCCGTGTGACCGTGCAGCACTGGAGGCACTGCCTGGCGTCGGTCGCAAAACGGCCAATGTGGTGCTGAATACCGCCTTTGGCCTTCCGACCATTGCAGTGGATACGCATATCTTCCGCGTGGCCAATCGAACGGGTATTGCTCCAGGCAAGACAGTATTGGAAGTTGAGCGCCGACTCGAACGCTTGGTGCCCAAACCGTTCCTCCAAGACGCTCACCACTGGCTGATACTGCACGGCCGCTATGTGTGCGTAGCTCGCAAGCCGAAATGTCCCCAATGCGGCATTGCCGACCTGTGCGAATATAAGGCCAAGACGCCGGCCTGATTCCTTCCGTTTCGCAACGCAACATATACAAGTGCGGCTGCCCACGACGCCCGGTTGTGGGCGCGCGACCCTGCGTATTTGGCGGAAAAGCGGCGAACCTTGCGCCGCAACATCGGATGCGCAGTTCAATACGCCATGCAAGTTGGTGATTTCCCTTTGGGGGTTTTCCAGAAACCTATGAGAAACCCGCATGGCGAGCGGAATCGTCTCAACTCATACTGCACCGATTCAGATATGTAACCATGATGCATCCATGAGGCAGTAATGAGCGATCACATACTCGAGACAAGAAATCTCGTGAAGGAATTCCGCGGTTTCGTGGCCGTGAACGATGTAAATCTTAAAGTACGCCGCGGAACCATTCATGCCCTCATAGGACCAAACGGCGCAGGCAAGACGACTTGCTTCAACCTGCTGACAAAGTTCCTCACCCCTACGGCAGGAAGCATTTTCTTTAACGGAGTGGAAATCACCAAGGAAGCCCCGGCCGATATCGCGCGTCGAGGCATCATCCGTTCGTTTCAGATCTCCGCTGTATTCCCGCAGCTGACAGTCCTTGAGAACGTGCGTATCGGCCTGCAACGCGGAACGGGCATGTCTTTCCACTTCTGGCGCAGCGACAAGGTGCTCAACCAGCTCAACCGTCGCGCCCTCGAACTGCTTGAGGAAGTCGATTTGGAAGACTTCGCTGACGAAATCACCATCAATCTTCCTTACGGCCGCAAACGCGCGCTTGAGATCGCCACCACACTGGCTATGGAGCCGGAACTCATGCTGCTGGACGAACCGACACAGGGCATGGGCCACGAAGATGTGGACCGCGTCACGCAGCTCATCAAGAAAGTCAGTGAAGGCAGAACCATCCTTATGGTTGAACACAACATGAATGTGGTCTCGCGCATCGCAGACACCATCACCGTACTGTCGCGTGGGGCCGTCCTCGCGGAAGGCCCGTACCAGGAGGTGTCCCGCAATCCGGCCGTCATGGAAGCCTATATGGGCACCTCCAGCGGCGAACTTCAAGGAGCGCACTGATGAGCACCCCTGCATTGGAAGTCCGCGACCTTCAGGCCTGGTACGGAGAGTCCCACGTCCTACATGGCGTTAATTTCTCGGTGAATCGCGGTGAGGTGGTCACGCTGCTGGGCCGCAACGGCTCGGGGCGTACCAGCACCCTGAGGGCGATCCTCGGCCTGACCGGTTCGCGCAGTGGCTCAGTCCGCATCAATGGCACCGAAGCCATCAACCTGCCCACCCATCGCATTGCCCACCTGGGCGTCGGGTACTGTCCGGAAGAACGCGGCATTTTCTCCAGCCTGTCGTGCGAAGAGAACCTGCTGTTGCCCCCTGTCGTCGGCACACTGGGCGGTGGCATGTCGCTGGCCGAAATCTACGAGATGTTCCCCAATCTGCTCGAGCGCCGACACTCACCCGGTACGCGCCTGTCCGGTGGCGAGCAGCAGATGCTCGCCGTTGCGCGGATTCTTCGCACAGGTGCCAATTTATTGCTGCTGGACGAAATATCGGAAGGCCTGGCGCCGGTGATTGTGCAAGCACTGGCCCGCATGATCACCACACTGAAGTCCAAGGGCTACACCATTGTGATGGTGGAGCAGAATTTCCGCTTTGCCGCCCCACTGGCAGACCGCTTCTATGTGGTGGAACACGGCCAGATTGTCGAACAGTTTGACGCAAACCAGCTCGAAGAAAAACAGGAAGCCCTCAATACATTGCTGGGGGTCTGAATCCTGCGGGCATTCCAGAACCGCGCTATATGAAGCAAACGCCGGCGATCCCGGCATCAACAAGGAGACAAATCAATGAAGCTTCGTACCCTACCAGCCATTATGGCCCTCGCCGGACTCGGTCTATCCGCGCCCGCCCTGGCCCAAGGCATATCCGACGATGTCATTCGCATTGGGTTCATTACGGACATGTCGGGTGTGTATTCCGATATTGACGGTCCGGCGGGTGGCGATACCATCAGAATGGCCATCGAGGACATGGGCGGTGAAATCAACGGTAAGAAGATTGAACTCCTGGTCGCCGATCATCAGAACAAGGCTGATATTGCTTCCGCGCGCGCACGCGAATGGTTTGACGAACAAAAGATCGACGTTCTGATCGGCGGCACCAACTCCAGTACATCACTGGCCATGGCCGGTGTGGCGGCTGAAAAGAAAAAGCCCTTCCTTGTGGTCGGTGCCGCAGCATCTGACCTCACCAACGCGCAATGCTCGCCCTACACCGTACACTGGGCCTACGACACCACTGCCCTGGCGCGTGGCACTGGCTCTGCCGTGGTGAATAACGGTGGCAAGGAGTGGTTCTTCATCACCGCCGACTACGCCTTCGGCCATGCACTCGAGCGTGACACGTCGGCTGTCGTGAAGAAGGCCGGCGGTAATGTACGTAGCGCCGTGCGCGTTCCGCTGAGCTCCACCGACTTCTCATCCTTCATGCTGCAGGCACAGTCCTCCGGCGCGCAGATTCTCGGTCTGGCTAACGCGGGGGGCGACTTCGTCAACTCGGTCAAGGCAGCACGTGAATTCGGCGTGACGCCCGGCATGAACCTCGCAGGCCTGTTGGTGTTCATCAACGATATCCACGCACTGGGGCTGGATGCCACACAAGGCATGTACTTGACCAGTGGCTGGTACTGGGACATGGACGATGAATCCCGCAAGTGGGCCCAGCGCTTCTACGACAAACACAAGCGCATGCCCTCCTTCCTGCAGGCTGGTGATTACTCCGCTGCATCGTTTTACCTGCGCGGTGTCAAGGAAACGGGTACAGACGACGCCGACACCCTCATGAAGTGGATGAAGTCCAACCGTATCAAAGACTTCTTCGCCAAAGATGGCTATGTGCGCGAAGACGGCCAGATGATGTACGACATGTACCTGGTTCAGGTGAAGACGCCCAAGGAATCCACCCGCGAGTGGGACTACTACAAGATCGTGGAACGCCTCCCCGCCGATACGGTCTACAACTCCCTCGAAGAGTCCACCTGCAAGCTGGTGAAGAAGTAAGCGCATGAACTTCCACGCCGCCCCACGCCGTTCAGGCTCAGGGCGGCGTGTGCATGCTCACTCCATTCGCATCATCATGGATCACCAACAATATGACTGACCTCTTCGGCATCCCCATTCAGGCGCTGCTGGGCCAGGTACTGCTGGGCCTGGTCAATGGCTCCTTTTATGCTGTCCTGTCTCTGGGCCTCGCCGTCATTTTCGGCCTCCTTAACATCATTAATTTTGCCCACGGCGCCTTGTACATGCTGGGCGCCTTCCTCGCCTGGATGGGCTTGTCCTACCTCGGCCTCAATTACTGGGTCATGCTGGTCGTGTCTCCCATACTCGTGGGCATCTTCGGCATCATCCTGGAAAAAACACTGATCCGGCACCTCTATAAGCTGGACCACCTTTATGGGCTGCTGCTCACCTTTGGCATCACTCTTTTGCTGGAAGGCGTTTTCCGCAGTTTCTACGGCGTGTCCGGCCAGCCGTACTCCACCCCGGCACTGCTCCAGGGGGGCGTCAATCTGGGCTTCATGTACCTGCCCATATACCGTGCCTGGGTTGTGGTTGCGTCCATCGTAGTCTGCCTCGCCACCTGGTTCATGATCGAAAAAACTCGCCTGGGTGCGCTGCTTCGCGCCGGCACTGAAAACCCCAAGCTGGTGGAAGCCTTTGGCGTGAATGTTCCGCTGATGGTCACTCTGACTTACGGCTTCGGCGTGGCACTGGCCGGCTTTGCCGGAGTACTGGCAGCGCCGGTCATGCAGGTTTCGCCATTGATGGGCTCCAACCTGATCATCGTGGTGTTTGCCGTTGTGGTGATCGGTGGTATGGGCTCCATCATGGGCTCCATCATCACCGGCCTGGGCCTGGGCATTATCGAGGGTCTTACCAAGGTCTTCTGGCCTGAGGCCTCGAACACAGTGGTGTTCATCATCATGGTCATCGTTCTTCTGCTGCGCCCCGCAGGTCTTTTCGGGAAAGAGAAATGAACCGTCAGTTGGCAAGTTACATCGTCCTCGCGATCATCGTCGCGCTGCTGCCGGCCATGGGCGCATACCCGATCTTCATCATGAAGATCATGTGCTATGCCCTGTTTGCCTGCGCTTTCAACCTTCTGCTGGCCTACACCGGCCTGCTGTCCTTCGGTCACGCCGCATTCCTGGGAGGCGCGGCCTATGCAACGGGGCATTCTCTGGTGGTATGGGGTTTCCCCACCTGGCTGGGCTTGCTATTCGGCACGGGGGTGGCAGCCGCTCTGGGTCTGATCATGGGCGCTGTGGCCATTCGTCGTAGCGGCATCTATTTCGCCATGATCACGCTCGCAATGGCTCAGATGATCTTCTTTTACTTCTTGCAAGCGCCGTTCACCCATGGTGAGGACGGGCTGCAAGGCATTCCCCGCGGCAGCATCTTCGGCATTGATCTGTCGAACGACCTGAACCTCTACTACCTGGTATTGGCCGTGTTCATTCTGGGCTTCATCGTATGCTGGCGGACGGTTAACTCGCCCTTCGGACAAGTGCTCAAGGCACTGCGCGAAAACGAGGCCCGCACTATCTCGCTCGGCTACGACGTCTCGAAGTTCAAGCTGTTGGTCTTTGTCATATCTGCCACGCTGGCGGGCTTGGCAGGCGCCACCAAATCGCTGGTCTTTGTCTCTGCCACACTTTCTGACGCGACCTGGCAGATGTCTGGTCTGGTCATTCTCATGACGCTGATCGGTGGGCTGGGCACGTTCCTCGGCCCCGTACTGGGCGCACTGATCGTCGTGGTGCTTGAGAACAAGGTTGGCGAATTCGGTCGAGCCATGGCGCAATGGACGGGCATCGACTGGTTCAACGTTCTGGGTGAATCCGTCACCATGGTCATCGGCCTGATCTTCATCATCTGCGTGATGGCATTCCGCCGCGGCATTGTTGGCGAGATCCTGCACCGTGCAGGGGGACGCCGCAAGGCAGTCGCCTGAATCAATCGGCAAACAAGCTGCGCCGCCCTGGCACTTATGCCTCGGCGGCGCATTTTTTTTCGTATATGGCGGGTGTTTTTCGGGACGTTCAGGCTGGGGCCGTATCGCCCTCTTTCTTCTTGCCCAGACCCAGGTAGCTCTCTATCACCCGCGGGTTGTCGGCCAATTCCCTCGCCTTCCCTTCGAGCACGATCTCGCCTGTTTCCAGTACATAACCGTAATCAGCAACCTGCAGCGCCGCACGCGCATTCTGCTCGACCAGCAAAATTGCCACGCCAGTGCTGCGCAAGCGGCCAATAATGTGGAAAATCTCGCGCACGATGCGTGGTGCCAGGCCAAGACTGGGCTCGTCCAGCATGAGCAGCTGAGGCTGGGCCATGAGTGCACGCCCGACCGCCAGCATCTGACGTTCACCGCCCGACAAGGTGCCCGCATATTGATTGCGACGTTCCTTCAGTCGTGGGAAAAGTTCGTAGACCTCATCGATGGTTTCGCGCCATCCATGACGCCCTTCCCTGTACAGGCGAAAGCCGCCCAGCAGCAGGTTGTCTTCCACCGACATACTGCCGAACAGCTCACGCCGTTCCGGTACCAGTGACACACCACTGGCCACGCGGCGCTCGACCTGCCAGGCGCCAATCTCGCCTCCCAGATACTCGATTGAGCCAGAGCAGTTACCGGATAAAGGCAGCGAGCCCATAATGGAATTGAGCAGGGTCGACTTGCCCGCCCCGTTCGCACCAATGACTGTCACGATGCTTCCGCGAACCACCATGAGATTGGCGCCGCTGACTGCCGTCACCTTGCCGTAGCGGGCAGAGAGATCCGTCACCTTCAGAATGGGGTGCTTGGGCTTATTGGTGCTGCTCATTTGGAACTCCCTCCTGCCATTGCTCCTGCGGGTACGCTTGCCCCGCCCGGTACAAGCGCCGGGTCGGCCGATCCAGCTTCCGGCGTGATCTCCAGGTCATCGTCGATTCCGCCCAGGTACGCTTCGAGCACGGCCGGATTTGTCTGAATTTCCTCAGGTGTGCCTTCTGCGATTTTTGTCCCGAAATCCATGACCACGATGTGATCAGTCAGGTTCATGACGAAATCCATATCGTGCTCAACCAGCAGGATGCTCATGCCTTCCTTGCGTAGCTGATCCAGCACGGCAGCGAGTTCCTGCTTCTCCTTGTAGCGCAGGCCGGCTGCCGGTTCATCAAGCAAGAGCAGGACTGGGTCCGCCGCCAGAGCTCGCGCAATTTCCAGAATACGCTGCTGACCCAGCGCCAGGTTGCCCGCCTGTTCGTATAGGTAGTCACCCAGGCCAACGCGCTCCAGCTGAATGGCAGCCTCATGCAACAGTTCGGCTTCTATAGAACGGTCTGCATGCAAGGCGGCCGCCACAACACCCACATTGCGCCGTAAGTGCGCGCCCAGAGCGACGTTTTCCAGGACTGTCATGTCCGGCAGCAGCTGAACATGCTGGAAGCTGCGGCCCACTCCCAGTCGGGAAATTTCGCGGGCGGGGAGCGTGTCGAGACGATCATTCAGGAAGCGTACACGCCCGCTGGTCGCCTTCAGTACCCCCGTAATCAAATTGAAGGTGGTACTCTTGCCGGCACCATTAGGACCGATAAGGCCCATGATTTCACCCGCCTTTAGGGTGAAGCTGATGTCATTCACCGCAACCAGGCCACCGAATTCCTTGCGTATGGCTTCAACCTGAAGCACGACGGCGCCGGAGGTGGGCCGGGGACGTTGCGCAAGCGCGGGTGCATCGGCAGGAGGCGCTTTGCGACGGGTATCGCTGGCACCACCTGTGAGCACTTCCCACCAATGAGCCAGAATGGGCCAGACGCCGCCACGCGCGTACTGCAGCACCAGCACCATGAGCACGCCAAAGACGATGAGCTCAAAGTTGCTGTTGTGGCCGAAGATCACGGGCAGAATATTCTGAAGCTGGTCTTTAAGGGTGAGAATGAGGCCAGCTCCCACTACCGCACCCCAGACACTGCTGGCGCCCCCCACCACTGCCATGAACAAATACTCGATACCGTAATTCAGGCCAAATGGACTGGGGCTGACTGCGCGTTGCATGTGGGCGTAGATCCAGCCTGAAAGGCAGGCCAGCAGCGCCGCATATACGAAGACGATGGTCTTGTAGCGAGCCGTATCGATGCCGAAGGATTCCGCCATGCCCTGCCCGCTTTTCAGTGCACGGATGGCACGCCCTGGGCGGGAATCCAGGAGGTTGCGTGAGCCCCACATTGCAAGCAGAACGCAGGCCCAGATAAGGTAGTAAATGTGGCGGCTGTCTGCCAGGGATACGCCAAATATCTCGAGCGGCTGTATGCCGGAAATACCGTCATGCTGGCCCAGAAAGCTGAGGTTGCCGAACAGATAATAAAGGGATAACCCCCAGGCGATGGTGCCCAGCGGCAGATAGTGGCCCGAAAGCCGCAGGGAAATTGACCCCAGCACGTAAGCCGCGACAAACGTGATTGCCAGAGCGATGACTAGCGCTAACCACGGAGACCACGCCATTTGTGTCGTGAACCAGGCGGTGGCGTATGCGCCAATGCCCACGAAGGCCGCTTGGCCAAAGGAAGTGAGACCGCTGACGCCGGTCAGCAGCACCAGGCCCAACACAACCAGGCTGGCAAGCCCAACATAGTTCAGATGTGTGATCCAGAAGGCAGGAGTCACCGGCAGAACGGGCAGCAAAGCGATGAGGGCAATGACGACGTAAAGCAATATGCGATTCATGGCTTATTCCTCGTCATCGATATGGGTGGAACCGAAAGAGCGCCACAGCAACACGGGGATGATGAGCGTGAATACGATGACTTCCTTGTAAGCACTGGCCCAGAATGAGGAAAAAGATTCCAGCACGCCAACTCCCATGGCGCCCATAGCGGTTATGGGGTAGCTGATCAAGCCGCCGAAAATGGCCGCCACAAAGCCTTTCAAGCCGATAAGAAAGCCCGTGTCGTAGTAAATGGTTGTGACCGGCGCGATAAGCATGCCGGATAGCGCACCGATGGCGGCCGCCAGAGTGAAAGTCAGGCTGCCTGACATATTCGTACTGATACCGACGAGACGCGCGCCGCGACGATTCACAGCAGTTGCCCGCAAGGCCCTGCCATAAAGCGTTTTGCCGAAAAAGATCCACAGGGCGAAGATAAGCACCGCACAGGTTCCAAGCACAAAGAAAGTCTGTGCAGACCAAGTGACCGGACCCATGTCGATCTGTCCTTCCACAAAGGGTGGCGTGCGCCAGCCCTCAGCACCGAAGAAGGCGAGCGCCAGGCCCGTCATAGCAAAGTGAAGGGCGACCGAAATAATCAGCAGAACGAGCACACTGGCTTCAGCCACTGGCTGATAAACCAGGCGATACAGCATGGGCCCCATGGGCACCACCAGAGCCAGTGAAAAGAGCACACTCACCCAAAGCGAGGTTTCCTTGCTCACCACATAGGGTGAGAGCAGGTAGAGCACCACAGGCAGCCCAATGGTCCAGCCCGCCGTTTTGCCCATGCCAGACCATTGGCCGCTGCGCCAGGCAGCACGAAGCTCCACCAGAAATACCATCAGACCCAGGATGAGCAGCATGGGCACTGTGCCCGGCATTCTGCCATCCACCATAAATGCCAGGGTCAGCGCGCCGAAGGCGACAAACTCACCCTGAGGAATGAAGATCACTCGCGTGACGACGAAGACCAGCACCAGCGCCAACCCGAGCAGCGCGTAAATGGCCCCGTTCAGTACGCCATCCTGCAGAAGGATGAGAACAATTGTTGAATCCATTGGGAACTACACCTTGACTGCGGGACTCATGACTGACCCCGCCGGGGATTCATTCGGAAAGGCGGCACCGACCGCGAAGCCGGAGCCGCCTGCCATGACAACGATATCTATTGAATAAGTGGAATCAGAGATCGGGTTGATACACCCACTTGCCGTCCTGCACCTTCACCATCACGCGCGCGCGCTCGTCCAAGCCCGCGTGGTCGGTCGGCGACATGTTGAATACACCCTGAGAACCGGCGAGATCCTTCACCTGTTCGATTGCATCACGAAGAGCCTGACGGAATTCAGGCGTGCCGGGTTTCGCGCCACCCTTGAGGGCCGCCGGGACGGCCGCTTCGATCAGCATGCCGGCATCCCACATGTGGCCGCCGAAGGTGTTGATCGTGCCGGGGCCATACTTGGCTTCGTATTTGGTTTTGTAATCCAGCGCGGTTTTCTTAACGGGATTGTCGTCGGGAAGTTGATCGGCTACCAGCAGAGGGCCGGCGGGCAGGTACATATCATTGCAGTCTTTTCCACAGACGCGGAGAACGTCGTTGTTGGCCGCCCCGTGGGTCTGATACATGATTCCCTTGTAACCGCGCCCCTTGAGCTCACTTTGAGGCAGCGCCACCGGAGTACCCGAGCCGGCCACCAGAATGCCGTCGGGTTTGGCGGCCATCAGTTTCAATGCCTGGCCGGTCACGCTGGTGTCGTTACGCGCGTAGCGTTCGACGGCCACCATCTTGATGCCGCGCTTCTCGGCGGCTGCTGTCATCACATTAAGCCAGCCCTCGCCATAGGCATCGTTATACCCAATGAAGCCCAACGTCTTGACCCCATGCTTGACCATGGCTTCGGCCAATGCGTCGGCCATGAGCAGGTCGTTCTGCGGTGTCTTGAAGACCCATTGACGGGCGCCTTCCACTGGTTCGACGATACGGGCGTTGGCCGCCACGCTTATCATGGGCGTTTTTGTTTCGCCCGCGACGTCGATCATGGCCAGGGAGCCCGGGCTGACTGAAGTGCCGACGATAACGTCAACCTTGTCTTCAGTAATGAGCTTGCGCATGTTGCGAACCGCTGCCGTGGTGTCTGTGCCGTCATCGAGTACGATGTACTCGACCTTCTGTCCCCCGATTTCAGTCGGCAGCAAGGAAACCGTATTGCGCTCGGGTATGCCCAGGGAAGCCGCCGGCCCCGTACTGGCGACCGTGACGCCGACTTTGATCTGCGCGGACGCCATCAGCGGCAGAGCCAGCGCCAAAGCGCCAGTCAGCACCGAAAGTCGAATGGACTGCTTTCGATTCATCGTTTTGTCTCCAAGTGAGCGCGGGACAAGCCCGACGGGAGGGGCAGCGGCTCAAGTTATACAATTATTGGCCCGTCTATCGATTTAGCGTATCACATTGCTACAAGTGTCAAATATAGGTGTTTTCCTGTGATGCAATCTTCAGCAGAAACCCCGTAAATCCGCGGCATCCTTGGCCCGAATCAACCCGGCGGGTTACCTGATGGAACCTTTGGCCGTGCTGGAAGTCGATTAACATGTAGCTCTTCCATTCCACATACGGAGAAGCCTTGAACGTGAAGAAGATCACACGGTCCGACGAGGAGTGGCAGGCGCTGCTGTCACCCGAAGAATTTTACGTCACACGACGCAAGGGAACAGAGCGCGCCTTTACCGGCCGCTACTGGGACACGTTTACCCCGGGCATCTATCGTTGCGTCGGCTGCGGAACTGCGCTTTTTGCGTCTGACACCAAATTTGATGCAGGTTGCGGCTGGCCCAGTTATTTTGCACCGCTCAACCCCGACAATATTCGGGAAGAGCCAGACACCAGCCATGGCATGGTCCGTACCGAAGTACTATGCAATGTCTGCGATTCGCATCTGGGCCATGTTTTTCCGGATGGCCCTCCTCCGACCGGGCTGCGATACTGCATCAATTCGCTTTCCATGAAGTTCGAGCCTGAAGCGCAATGAAGAAATTTCTTTTTGATCTTTTCCCTCTCATCCTGTTCTTCATCGCGTTCAGGCTGGCAGACATCTACACCGCCACGGCAGTGGCCATTGCAGCGGGAATTTTGCAGTTCTTATGGTTGAAGCTGCGAGGCAAGGCCATAGAGACCATGCACTGGATCAACCTCGGTGTCATCATCGTGTTCGGTGGAGCCACGCTGTTTTTCCAGAATGACGCTTTCATCAAATGGAAGCCTACGGTTCTGTATTGGATTTTTGGCACGGCCCTACTGGCCAGTCAGTGGATAATGAAGCGCAACCTCATGCAGAAACTGATGGGCAATCAGATTCAAATGCCGGAAGCGGCCTGGAGCCGGCTGAACCTGAGCTGGGCATGTTTCTTCCTGATATGCGGTGTGCTTAACCTATATGTGGCCTTTTCCGGCCAGTTCACAGAGTCACAATGGGTGAATTTCAAGGTCTTCGGCCTGATGATACTCATGATTCTGTTCGTCATCGTCCAGTCACTCTGGCTGGGCCGATACATGAAGGATGATGCCGAGGCATCTCGCTTGCCCCAGGAACCGAAGTAATACCATGAGCACTGACCGAGTAGCACTTCTGCGCGAACGACTGTCCGCGCTTGAACCAGTCGAACTGGAGATCATTGACGAATCCCATCTGCACATTGGCCATGCTGGTAGCCGTGACGGTGCTGGTCACTACCGCGTGAAGGTGGTGTCGCCCAAATTCGAGGGGCTGCGGCCCGTGGCCCGGCATCGCCTTGTGTATGATCTTGTCGACGATCTGATGCCCCATCCAATCCATGCCCTGGCAATCGATGCCAAGGCCTCCAACTGAGGAATACATGAAGAGACTCGCCGTACTTGCAGCCGCCTGCGCCCTGGCCTTTCCCCTGCACGCCAAGCAAATTGCTTCCGTGAACGGAGAAAACATTACCGACGACCAGCTCAATCAGTTTGTCGCACTGCTGGTCGAGCAGGGCGCGCAAGACTCTCCTGAGCTGCGCGAGCAGGTCAAGCAGGAAATGATTCACCGTCTGGTGGCAGTCCATGCTGCGCAGAAGGCCGGCATCGACAAGCGTCCCGCCGTTCAGCAAGAGCTTGAACTGGCACGCCAGGGCATCCTCGTGCGCGCCCTGATCGCCGATCATCTGGAAAAGAACCCCGTTACTGACGAAAAGCTCCAAGCCGAATACGACCGTATCAAGGCCGCATCGGGCGACCGCAAGGAGTACAAGGTCCGTCACATTCTGGTCGAAGACCAGAAACAGGCGGAAGACCTTCTCGCTCAGATCAACTCCAAGAAAATCAGCTTCGAAGACGCCGCCAGCCAGCACTCCATCGACCCCGGCAGTGGCAAGAATGGTGGCGATCTGGGCTGGGCTCCCACGTCCAATTATGTGCCGGAGTTCGCTCAAGCCGTGGAAAGCCTGAAGAAGGGGGCAACCTCAGCGAAACCAGTGCAGAGCCAATTCGGCTGGCACATCATCAAGGTTGAGGATGAGCGCCCGGTTGAATTCCCCGCACTGGACGCCGTCAAACCTCAACTCGAGGAAATGATGCGCCAGCAGCAGGTGGTGGAGTTCCAAAAGAAGCTGGTGGAAGACGCCGACATCAAGCAAGACTGAGGCCCTTCCCGGTAGCCGGGCAGCCAAGAGGCGCCCGGCAGTTGTTGCTCACATGAATTGCCATGCGGGCAAGCGACTTTCCGATAAATGCGCCCCGCCAGACTGGTGGGGCGTGTCATTTCTGCCCTAAAAGCGCCTTCAACCCGTCTTCGTCCAATACGGCCACACCCAGGCTACGGGCCTTCTCCAGCTTGCTGCCGGCTTCTTCACCGGCGACCACGTAGGCCGTTTTCCTGGACACCGACCCACTGACCTTGCCTCCCGCGGCCATGATGTGCCGGGTTGCCTCGTCGCGCGTCCAGTTAGGCAGAGTTCCGGTAAGCACCAATGTTTTGCCCGCCAGTGGCAGGCTTCCAGAAGCCGGCAGTGCTTCCTGCACAGGTTCCACGCCCGCCTTTTGCAGTGCCTCGACGATCTCCCTGTTATGAGGTTCGGAGAAGAAGCGCCGCACTGAACCGGCCACCACCGGACCCACATCGCGTACGGCGAGCAGGGACTCTTCATCGGCGTCCATGATGGCCTGTAATGAACCGAAATGCTGGGCAAGATCTCGGGCCGTTGTTTCCCCCACGTGTCGGATGCCCAGCGCAAAGAGTAGACGACCGAGTTCGGGCTGGCGCGCCTGATCTATGGCTTTGATTAAATTCTCCGCGGATTTCCGGCCCATGCGTTCATAGGTGGAAAGCTCGAGGGCACTCAAAGTAAAGAGGTCGGCAATGGACTTTACCCTGCCGCTCTCTACCAGCTGATCAACCAATTTTTCGCCCAGGCCCTCGATATCCAGCGCCTTGCGGCCCGCAGCATGCGTAATGCTCTGCTTGCGCTGGGCAGCGCAGAAGAGGCCCCCCGTACACCGTGACGCCGCCTCATCTTCCAGACGTTCCACCGCCGAGCCGCAAACGGGACAAGACTGCGGCATATGAAACGGCCTGGCGTCCTCTGGCCGCAATTCCGGAATAGCTGCCACCACTTCGGGGATGACGTCACCAGCACGGCGGACAATGACCGTATCACCGATGTAGACACCCTTCCGGCGAATCTCGTCTTCGTTGTGCAAGGTGGCGTTTGTGACGGTCACGCCGCCCACGAACACTGGCTTGAGACGGGCGACCGGCGTCAACGCACCGGTGCGACCGACCTGCACATCGATGTCCAGCACAACGGTGGTTTCTTCCTGTGCCGGAAATTTGTGTGCTACAGCGTATCGCGGTGCCCGTGCCACATAACCCAGCACGTCCTGCGCGGCGAGGGAATCCACCTTGTACACCACGCCATCGATTTCAAAAGGCAATTCTGGCCGACGCTTGCCAATTTCCTCGTAATAGCTCAGCAACCCTATCGCACCACTTACGCGCCGACGCAGATCACTGACCGGCAAGCCGAGGTCGGTCAACCATTCCAGCATCCCCGAATGGGTGTCGCGCGGCATATCGGCATCGCCAGCCTCCTGCTGAAAGAGGTCAACCTGCCCGTTTTTGCTTCGCAGACGGATTTCTCCCCAGCCATAGGCAAAGAAGCGCAGGGGACGATTCGCTGTAATGCGTGGGTCTAGCTGTCGCAGGCTGCCTGCCGCAGCATTGCGCGGATTGACGAAGACCTTCTCGCGCCGTTTCTGCTGCTGTTCATTGAGCCGTTCAAAATCCTGCCGCGTCATCAGCATCTCGCCGCGCACCTCCAGCACTTCGGGGATGTCGTCTCCCCTCAAGCGCAGGGGTACGGACCTGACCGTACGCACATTGGCAGTGATGTCTTCCCCCGTCTGCCCATCTCCCCGGGTAGCGGCCTGCGTCAACTGGCCTTTCTCATAGCGCAGGCTGACGGCCAAGCCGTCAAATTTCAGTTCCGCCATGTAATCGACGGCGCCGTTCGCAGCCAGTAGCCCCGCTCCCTTCAACGCATCTGCCACACGCTTGTCAAAAGCTGCCACATCTTCCGCCTCAAAGGCATTGGCCAGCGAACGCATCATCACGGCGTGGCGCACCGAACCAAACGCTGAAGCCGGTGCGGCCCCCACACGCTGCGTGGGCGAATACGGTGTGATGAGATCCGGGTGAGCCTCTTCCAGCGCGGCCAGCTCGCTCATAAGCCGGTCGTACTCGGCGTCAGATATGAGCGGTGCGTCTTCCACATAGTAATGATGGTTGTGTTTATCGATCTCGCGACGCAGAACATCAATGCGCTGCGCTACTGACTGACTTTCAGACTGCTTCACGAAAACAACCTTGAAGTACGGAAGTCGCCGGCGGCAAAGCCCGCTGCGTCGAGTCGCTGATAGCATTCATACAACTGGCGATCGATCGCCTCATCGACGCCATCTGCCAGCGGCCTTCCCTGATCATCAAGCAGCTGGGCATCGAGATTGGCGGCAAGATGCCGCCCCACGCTGGCCATGCGGCTGAACGCCTGATCGTCGGCGGGGCTGTTGGGCAGATCAAGTACGAGGTCGATGCGATCAACACCGGCCGACTGCACTTCACCTGGCAAGAGACCATTGAACAGTGCCGTGAAGCGCGGAATGCCCAGATCTGACATCCAGGCCAGCTGGGGGCCGTGGCGAAGGAAGCCGGCTTCCTCCAGAGCGCGGCCGACTTCAGCGACCGACAACGCACCCGGTAGCTGCAGGGCAAGGCCCACCATGGCGTCCAGCTCTGCGCAGGCCGCATCCACCTGGCGTGCCCGCTCGACAACTTCATTCAACTCAGGGCCTTCCATGGAAGCGTCGAATCGTTCGGTCAAACCCTGGGCAAAGGTCCAGAGCTCAGACCACTCGATTTCGGAAAGCGGGCCACTGCGGTTGGCCAGCAATACCGCCAGCTGCATTGAAACGTAATTTTCGCCAGGGCGCAGCCGAGCGCGATGGCCGCCCCCCTCTTTTTCGGCGAACAGTCGCACCGGCTTGCTTCCGACACGTCGAACGGCGTGCGTGGCAGCGTGAAGCTGGTCACTCGGTACGGGTGTGGAGAAGCTGATGTCAATGACCACTTCAGTGGCAGGGTCGACTTCGGCTGGGTCGTCATCCGGGTCGATGGGCGCTTCCGGGTCTGCCTGCGCCACGTTGCCCAGGCCCGGCTCACGCCGCGTGGGCCGCAGGGAAGGCGCGGCGGGGCCCAGCAAGGGGTCATCCTCGCGTTCGGGGAACTGTTCCTGCATTTGCCTGCGGACACGGCGGTCCTGCCACCAATTGAATAGCAGCACCAGCAATATGAGCACGACGCCCAGCAGAATCAAACCGATTTGCAGATCACTCATTTTCAGCCCCGTGAAGAACTTCGGCGCGGCAGCCTTGTTGCGTTTTTTTAGGATATTGCTTCATGCAAGCTTTCCCTTCAAGCCTCGGCCAGCTGCAGGGCGGATTCGATGTCCACTGCCACGATGCGAGACACACCTTGCTCCTGCATCGTAACCCCTACCAGTTGCTTGGCCATTTGCATGGCAATCTTGTTGTGAGAAATAAATAGAAACTGTGTGTGATCGCTCATGCTGTTAACCAGGTTGGCATAGCGCTCCGTATTCGCATCGTCCAATGGTGCGTCCACTTCGTCAAGCAGACAGAACGGGGCGGGATTCAGCTTGAACAGGGCAAAGACCAGAGCAGTGGCGGTAAGCGCCTTTTCACCGCCCGAAAGCAGGTGGATGGTGCTGTTGCGCTTGCCAGGCGGCTGCGCCATGACCTGTACGCCGGCGTCGAGCAGGTCTTCTCCCGTGATGATGAGCTTGGCTTCGCCACCACCGAACAGGCGCGGGAACAACTCACCGAAATGCGCGTTCACCGCGTCGAAGGTGTCCTGCAGGAGTTGTCGGGATTCGCGGTCGATCTTGCGAATGGCATCTTCCAGCGTCTCGATGGCAAGAATCAGGTCGGCGTGCTGGTCGTCAAGAAAGCGCTTCCGTTCCCGCGCCGCAGAAAGCTCATCAAGCGCTGCCAGGTTCACCGGGCCAAGCGCCTCCATGGCCCTCGATATCCTTTGCACTTCCGACTGCAGCCACCCGACCTTCTGCCACTCTTCCGTCTGCTCGGCCACGATGCCTCGCAGTTCACCCCTGTTCACTCCTGCCGCGTCCAACTGCTCAGCAAATTGCTCCACCGACAACCGTGCTGCCTGCTCCTGCAGCTGCAATTCGGTAATCTGAGCGCGCAAGGGTTCGAGGGAACGTTCAACCTTCAGGCGTTCCTCATCCGCTCCTCGCAGCGAGGCCGCGATGTCCTCCAACTGCATGCGGGCCTGACTCAGTGCTTCTTCACAGGCCGCCCGCTGTTCGAGGGCATCCTGCAGGCCCGCCTGGGCAGCCTCAGCATCGAGCTCAAAGAGCTCGCCTTGCAAGCCTTCAAGGTCGGCCGCTGCCCGGCGGGCTTGCTCCTCGGCCAATTGACGGGTGCGCAGGAGGTCGGCATGTCGGGTCTGCAGGCTTCGCTCGGCATACTCGGCTTCTTGGGCCTGGCGTTCCAAATCCCTCAAGCGCTGGCGAGCAGCTTCGGCCCTTTCGTGCAAGGCCTCTCCAGACAGTTCCGCATCAGCGAACTTGCCCTGTAACTCGGCCAATTGTTCATCCAGCTGTTGAAAGCGTTCCTCCGCTTCTGCGCGTTGCGCGGCAAGTTCTTCCACCTGTATGCGAATCTCATCCAGATCGGCATGCAGGCGAGCTTCACGTTCCCCAGTCTGCTGCGCGAGCTGCCGCAAACGTGTGTGCTCCAACTGAATGTCGTGCAGGCGACGAGTAATTTCGGCAATACGTTGCCGCGCAGGCCCTAGCGCTTGCGACACTTGCTGAAGAGCGAGCTCGGCCTTGCTCACGGCCGATGCGGCCTGATCAGAAATCAGCTGTTGAGCCTTGATGTCGCGCCGGAGGTGTTCGATCTCCTGTTGGCGCGCCAGCATGCCCGCCTGCTCGGAGTCCGCCGCATAGAAGCGTATGCCGTGTCGGTCTACTACATGGCCATCCGCCACCACCAGAACATGGGCCGCCGACAGGCGGTCGCGCATGTTCATCGCCTGCGCCATGTCGTCGCAGACATAAACTCCGGAGAGCCAGTCGTTCAGCAACGTGCGCAGGTCGGCATCGGTTACGCGCAGCAAGCTGGCCAGGGGCTTGAGCGGGAGGTCTGGCGCGCCGGCTGGCGCCGCCACAGGCAACTGAAACATGGCCAGGCGCGCGGGGGGTGCGTCCGCGGACAGTGCTGCGGCTTGATCCAAGCGGCGCAGCTCAATGGCGCTCATGCGTTCACGCAGTACCGACTCCAGGGCGGATTCCCATCCCTGCTCCACCTGCAGGCGCTGCCAGAGACGCGGCAAGGCCGCCAAACCGTGCTTATTAAGCCAGGGCTCAAGTGCTCCCTGCTTCTGCACATCCTCCTGCAGCTTGCTGAGGGCTGCCAGGCGCGCCTCCAGGCCCGCCAGCTTACGAGCCTCGTCCTGCGACGCGGCCTGTGCGGACCTGCGCTGTTCCTCCAGGGCCGGCACACGCTCCTCAAGTTCCGCATACTGCGCCTGGGCCTCTTCCAGCTGTTCTTCCATGACCGCGCAGTCTCCGGCCAGCCTTTCGATCAGCTGAGGGTCGGGTGCGTCCATGCTGCGCCGCTCCTGCTCCAGCCTTTCCCTGCGCAGTTCAAGGGCTTGCACTTGCCGGTCGGCATCACGTTGCGCCTGGGCAGTAAGGGCCAGCGCCTGTTCCAACCGTGCCAGTTCAACGCGGAGTTTGTCGCGTTCTGCCGCCGCTTGGCGGAGAGTATGTTCGATTTCCGGCAAGCCCTCACGCGCGTCTTCGACCAGAGCCTGAAGTTCTTCTCGGCGGGCCGCAGCGCTTTCTCTCTCGATTTCAAGTGCCTCGAGTTGCTGATCGCAATGTTCCTGCTGCTCCTGCCATTCCTGTTGCTGGAGCTGCAGTTGCTGGCGACGAGCGTGCAGCCTATTGCGAGATTCGCTCACATGCTTGATTTCGGCTTCCAGACGGCTGACCAGAGCAGACGCTTCGTACAGCTTGCCCTGGGCAGCATGCACGGCGTCGCTGGCGGCATAATGGGCCTGGCGCCTGGATTCGAGCGCGTTTTCTCCGGCCCGCAGGGCAGAAATGGCCTCTTCGAGCTTGGCCTGAGCCTCTTCAATCGCGACCGCCTTGCGTTGCCGCTCATCACGTGCGTTTTGTTCCCGCAACAGCCACAGCACATGCTGCTTGAGTTCCCCTTCCTGCTGCAGACTGCGGTAGCGCTGTGCCACTTCCGCCTGCGCCTCGAGCTTCTCGAGGTTAGTTCCCAGTTCGCGCAGAATGTCCTCCACGCGAACCAGGTTTTCACGGGTGTCAGCCAGCCGATTGGAAGTTTCCCGGCGTCGCTCCTTGTAGCGAGAAACGCCGGCTGCTTCTTCCAGGAAGACTCGCAACTCTTCGGGCTTGGCCTCGATGAGGCGATTGATCATGCCCTGGCCAATGATGGCATAGCCCCGGGTGCCAAGCCCTGTTCCCAGAAATATGTCGTGAATGTCCCGGCGGCGGACCTGTTGCCCGTTAATGTAATAACTGCTGTTGCCATCGCGAGTGAGCACGCGGCGCACCGACAGCTCGGCATACGTTCCCCATTGGCCCGAAATGCGGCCCTCGCTATTGTCGAACACCAATTCAACTGAGGCGCGGCCTGCCGGTTTGCGATTACCGGATCCGTTGAAGATGACGTCTTGCATGGATTCGCCACGCAGCTCAGACGCCTTGGTTTCACCCAGCACCCAGCGCACGGCGTCGATGATGTTCGACTTTCCGCAGCCGTTCGGGCCCACCACACCAACCAACTGGCTGGGCGTAGGAATGCTCGTCGGATCGACAAACGACTTGAAGCCCGCGAGTTTTATCTGTGTGAGTCGCACAGTGCTGGATGATGGAAAAAAGAGTGTGTCTCGGACGCCGCCTATGATAACCCAGCGCGTGCCTGCGACCGGCCAACGCTAGGAGTGTAGAGCCGCAGTATCCCGTAGGGGCTGACCCGGCGGCCACGGGGTCATCGCATACGATAATGGACCCATCTACCCCGTTTCGCGAATCGTCAGGCGCAGAGTTTGCCAGCAAAATCGGCGCGACGGCGGAGGCTTCAATGTAACCAAGCTTGCCCACCTTGCTGAACGCAAGCTTAAAAACGCGTTATTATTTTTCGCTTCCAGCTGCCGCAGGCCGCTATACTCAGTAACCTTTTATCACTCCGAGCCACAAGACCGGCAGGAAAGCCTAGCTTTCTAGTGGGTAGGCTAAAGCAACCGGGATCAGCGTTGAACAGAGGATTTTATCTCGTCATGGCCGCCCAGGCATTGTCGTCAGTCGCCGACAATGCCTTATTGATCGCCGCCATCGCCTTGATCGCGGACCTTCACGGCCCTGACTGGATGGCCCCCATGATGAAGTGGTGGTTCGCCCTGGCTTATGTAGCCCTGGCCGCATTTGTAGGCGCGTTTGCGGACACACTTCCCAAGGGCAAGGTGATGTTCATCACCAACGCCGTGAAGATGGCCGGCTGTGCGCTCATGTTCGGCTGCCACAGCTTGGGTCTGAGTACGCAGTCTCAGCTTGCAACCATATTCGTGGCCTATACCTTGGTCGGCGTCGGGGCTGCAGCTTACTCCCCGGCCAAATATGGCATCGTGACCGAAATGCTGCCGCCTAAGGATTTGGTAAAGGGCAACAGCTGGATAGAGGGCCTGACGGTAATCTCCATCATTGTAGGTACGGTGGTCGGGGGCCTGCTCATCAACCCAACGGTCTCGACGACGCTACTTGAGGGGACATGGATTGGCTCGTTGGTGGATACACGCACTGAGGCCGCCATCCTTCTTATTGGCATTGTTTATTTGGCCGCTGCTCTCACCAACCTGGCTATTCCGCGCACCAATGTCACCTACCCCCGTCAGGAACGAAACCCAGTCAAGCTGATCGCCGTTTTCTGGGACTATGTAAAGATTCTCTGGAAAGACAAACTGGGCCAGATTTCACTGGCTGTCACCACCCTGTTCTGGGGGGCCGGCGCCACCTTGCAATTCATTGTGATTGAATGGGGCGCCCAACACTTGGGATACCGTCTGGACCAGTCCTCCATACTGATGGGCGTGGCCGCCATTGGCACGGTCGTGGGTGCTGTGTTCGCGGGGCGCGTACCTCTGCGCAAGGCGCTGGCAGTTTTGCCCATGGGTATCGTCATGGGCCTGACGGTGATGCTGATGCCGCTTGTATACGAGAAATGGGCGGTATACACGCTTTTGCTGCTCGTGGGCGGGCTGTCCGGTTATTTCGTGGTACCGATGAACGCTCTCCTGCAGCATAGAGGCCATGTCCTGCTTTCGGCAGGTCACTCTATCGCGGTACAAAATTTCAATGAGCAGATCAACATCCTGCTCATGCTGGCAGTCTACAGCCTGCTGCTATGGATGCAGCTGCCTATCAACCTGATCATCGTCTTCTTTGGGACCATGGTGGCGTCGCTAATGCTGCTGATTATGCGTTGGAACAAGCGCAACCATCAGGAAGACCCAGGGCTGGCCGATACCATTGGGCAACATGGCCACGGCCAGGCGCTCAAGCACTGAGCGTCTGGTCGATCAACAGGTTGAGGTCGCGCCAAGCCTCGGCCTTGAGCTGGCCATGAAGCAACAGCGACGCAGGATGGTGAGTCACCACCAAAGGAATGGATCTTCCGTCCGCGTCCTTGTACTCATGGACTCGGCCGCGCAGGGCTTCCAAATCGCCGTCTCCACCCAATAGAGCGCTGGCTGCTACGCGGCCCAGAGCCACCAGGCTGGCCGGCTTCAACAGACGTATCTGCTTTTGGAGAATGGACAGGCAGGCTGCGATCTCCTCAGGCCGCGGGCTGCGATTGCCCATCGGTCGGCACTTCAAGACATGAGTGAAATAGGCGGGAGCGTCATCCTGAATGCCAGCCGATTGCAACATGACTTTCAAAAGTTCGCCTGGCCTGCCTTGGAAGGGGCGACCCGTGCTGTCATCAACGCTTCCCGGCGCCTCGCCGATGAACATCCAACGTACTTGCTGTTGCACGCCTTCTCCGAACACGATACGGCCACGCACCTCGTGCAGGCCACAAGCCTGGCAGGTTTCCGCGTGGTCATGTAGCGCCTGGAGGTCTGGAACGAGGGCAGCCGTTTCGCCGGAAGCGGCAACTGCAGCCGACGACCCCAATTCCGCAGGCGCTTGCGAGCCGCCACGTTCGGCTGGATAGTCTCGCTGGCCCGAGCCGCTTCGCGCGGGCATTGCCTGCCTGAGCAGCTCGCCCAGCCTCCTGGGGCCGTCATCGGCGGGCACTGAGCTTACCGGCTTCTCGGCATGCGGCGTCCTTGCGACCAACGCTTCGGCAGCCGGTATTTCGCCGGCAGGCATACTACCTAAGTGTGCTTTGGCAAGCGGCGAATCGTTCGCCGGCAGCTCAGCGATTGGGGCCGCGCTGAGGTGGGCCAACATGCGCGCGTCCAGGCCGATTTCCATCAGCCATCTGCGCTGCACCACGCTGAGTTCCGGCTTGTCCATGACTGCGTCCCCTTCAAGCATCGCTGATCAGCGCCTTACGCAGGACAAATGCATCTTCGCGCTGGCCCCCCGGAGCGGGGTAATAGTCCTTGCGAACGCCAAGCTTCTGAAACCCGTGGCGCCAGTAGAAGGCCAATGCATTGGTGTTGGATGGCCGTACTTCGAGCATGATGCCGGGCAGGCTGCGTTGCAGCGCCTCCTTCTCGCATTGACGCATCAGGGCCGTGCCCACACCCTCGCGCTGGGCGTCCGGCGCGACACCAAGGACCAGCAGATGGGCTATGTCGGGCGCAAATAGGGTCATGCTGAACCCTACAACGCGCCCCTGTCGGTGAGCCACCCATGCGCTGTATCCGGCTTTGAGCCCATCGGAGAAATTGCCAGCAGTCCAGGGAAACGCTTGCACCGCGGCTTCGATAGCCGCTACCTCTGCGATATCTGCCGGCCCCATGGGCCGCAAGGCGATGCCCAGGCCAGGCGCTTTGGGATTTCCTCCAAGGCCCTGCTCGCGTTCGCGGGTGGTGAAGGCCACTTTCTCACGCACATATAAAGGAGCGGCCTCTTCCGGAGGCACATGCGCCCCCTGATGAAGCAAAGTCATGCCCAACTTGCCCACCGATACCGCATCAGGCCTGAGCGCGGGTCCGAACTGCAGGCTCATGCCTTCGGGCAAAGCCAGCGCCTTAAGGTCTGGACACAAGGACAATCCATCGCCAACAAGCCTCAATACACCATTACCAGGAAGCACGCCGGGATTCGCGCCAAGCTGCTGCAACCATAAATGCACGTCGGCGGCCCCCAGAAGCATAGGCGCCTGGATAACACTCCAGCCGCCAGTTTCCACAGGCGCATAGGCTGCAAGATAGATCTCGCCCATGCGGGCATCCTGGAGCACTACTCTGGCCAGTGATGCGGTTGCTGGCGAAGCGTCTGCATCGCGCTGTGCCACAGCTGCCAGGCTGCCAACTGGTACGACGGGAATCTGCAGGGCGAAGGCCATGCCCTGAGCAATGCCGCAGGCGACACGCAGACCCGTGAAGCCGCCCGGTCCCTGCCCGAAGGCGACCGCTGAAAGAGATTGACGCCCCAGACCGACCTCTGCCAGAAGCTCATCTACCATGGGCAACAGCCGTTCAGCATGTTCGCCCGTGCCCTCGTGCTCGCGGCGAGTCACGGTCAGCTTCCCGCTGTCGCTACGGGAAATCAGGGCAACGCCGCATAGGCTGCCGGAAGTTTCGAGGGCAAGTAGATGCTGTGTCATGGCGACGATTTTAGCTTGCAGCTGGCCCGCTTCAATAAAAGAGCATCCTCGCGCGTATGCATTCCCACCCATCTAATTGGAATCTCGGTCGGGCCATTGGAGACATGCTGGCGTCTTCAACTGGGCACGTGAATTGCTTACTGCGCAGCCATCCGGCAAGATATGTGTTTGAAATCAGTACCGAATTTGTATGAATTCTTCTAAGATCGCGTGTATAGGGCCTTTGGCTGAAAAACTCCATCTAGGCCATCAAGCCGATTCTTACTGCTTGCGTAATATGTAATATCTTGCTACTGCCACTTCACTGCCCTTCCTGACCCTGTTACATTTTCCTCATGAACACTCAGAACCAATCTCTATCCCGCAAAATTCTCATCGTCGATGACGATCCCCGCTTGCGTGATCTCCTGCGTCGGTATCTGTCCGAGCAAGGGTTCAATGTCTTTGTCGCTGAAGACGCAAAAGAGATGGGCAAGCTGTGGCAAAGGGAACATTTCGATCTCCTGGTGCTTGACCTCATGCTTCCCGGCGAAGATGGCTTATCCATCTGCAGACGACTGCGTGGCGGGCACGACAATACACCTATCATCATTCTGACTGCCAAGGCAGAAGAGATAGACCGCATCGTCGGTCTGGAAATGGGTGCGGACGATTACCTGTCGAAACCCTTCAACCCTCGTGAGCTGCTGGCACGTGTGAACGCCATTCTGCGCCGACGTGGTACAGAAGAACACCCGGGTGCACCCAGCCAGGAAAACGAGTCGATCGAGTTCGGCCCATACGTCCTGAACCTGTCGACACGTACGCTTACCAAGAACAACGAGCCAGTGCCCATCACGACCGGTGAATTCTCGGTACTGAAAGTGTTCGCTCGGCATCCTAAGATTCCGCTGTCGCGCGACAAGCTCATGGAGCTGGCGCGGGGCCGCGAATATGAAGCTTTCGACCGAAGCCTGGATGTTCAGATTTCGCGCCTGCGGAAACTAATTGAGCCCAACCCCTCCAAGCCAGTGTTCATTCAGACTGTATGGGGGCTCGGTTACGTCTTCGTGCCTGACGGCGGTCAGTAATTCCAAGGAGACAAGCGAAGAGCATGCCTTCCCCGGCATGCTCCGGCTCTTCCAGGACGCAAGCAGGCGGGCACTGATTCCTGGTGGCGACCTGCTTCAGGTCCCGAGCAGTTTCTGCCATGTCCAAAAAAACCACCCCGCGGGCTCGTTCCGCGCCGCGCTTGCGCTTGGGCCTGTTCAGCCGGTCCTTCCTGCTTCTTGCCAGCCTCATGCTGGTAAGCCTGGGCGCTTGGCTGCAGGTTTTCTTCAGCATGGAAGAAGGCCCGCGTGCCCGGCAGATGGCGCAACGCGTCACCACGGCTGTAAGTATCACGCGCTCGGCACTTGTATACGCGCCCACCAGCGTGCGCCCCGCCCTCTTGCTGGACCTCGCCACCAAGGAAAGCCTACGCGTCCAACCGCGCGAACCCACCGACGTTCTGGAACCATTGCCTGATTCCAACTATTGGAAGCATGTAGCGGCGCAGATTCGCGACAAGCAGGGCATGGAAACCCTGGTCATGTGGAGCGTCAATCAGATTCCTGGCGTGTGGGTCAGCTTCGAAATCAACGACGATAAATACTGGCTGGTTTTCGAGCGTGAGCAGCTCGCTCTCACCGCAGGCGTCGAGTGGCTAGGCTGGGGAGCTACAGCGCTGCTTCTTGCCCTCATCGGGGCTGCGGTCAGTGTTCGATTTGTGAACCGTCCTCTCGCTCAGCTGGCCAAGGTGGCGCAACAGTTGGCGCGAGGAGAGACGCCCTCACCGCTTCCGGAAAAAGGCCCGGTGGAAATTCGCGATATGAACATTGCATTCAACCGCATGGCCCGAGACATCCGGCAAGCTGAGGCAGACCGTGAAATCATGCTGGCGGGTATTTCCCATGACTTGCGCACGCCGCTTGCCCGCATGCGTCTGGAAATCGAATTGAGCAGCGTCAGCGACGACACCAGGGCCGCTATTGACGAAGACTTGGCCCAGATCGACCATTGCATTGACCAGCTGATGGAATACGCACGTCCAGCGGCACAAGTGCCCGAACAGGGCATAGATGTTTCGTCGGTGCTGCACGAGCTTTACGAACGCGAGAAGAGTCACACGGAATCCCTAGGCGGGAAACTGGTGGCAAAGATAGAGTCCAACCTCTACGCTTGCATCAATGCGCATGACCTGAAGCGCATCGTGGGCAATCTGATCGAGAATGCGAGGCGCTACGGCCGGACGCCCGAGGATGACCGGGCACATATCGAACTGTCCGCTCAACAGCGAGGCAATGTGGTTTCCATAGAGGTCCGGGATCATGGTCGAGGGATTGCAGCCAATGACATTCAGCGACTGCTACGGCCTTTCTCACGCGGCGAATCTGCGCGAACTGGAGTGAGTGGTGCAGGGTTAGGGCTTTCTATCGTGGAACGCCTGCTGGGCCAGGTGGGCGGCCAACTTGAGCTAATTTCACAGCCACCTGGTGGCTTGGTCGCACGAATAGAGATTCCCAAATACCGTCCGCGCAGCTACGCTGTCGATACACATAGCTAACGGACCCTCACTCAACAAGGAGCATGGATGAAAACGGTAGGTGATAAGCTCGAATCGTTCAAGGTGATAGGTGTCAAACCTGGCTTCAACGAACATGAGGAAAACGGGGTCTCTGCCTTCGAGGACATCACGGAAAGTTCGTTCCCCGGCAAGTGGAAGGTCATCTACTTCTACCCCAAGGCGTTTACCTTTGTCTGCCCGACAGAGATCGTGGGCTTCAATAACCTGGTGGAAGAATTCACTCAGCGCGATGCGGTTCTGATGGGCGGCTCGGTTGACAACGAATTCGTCAACCTGGCGTGGCGCCGCAGCCAGCCTGAGCTGGATAAACTGGGCCACTACCAGTTCAGTGACCTGACCGGTTCTCTAGTGGACCAACTTGGAATTCGTCAGCGATCTGAAGGTGTGGCCCTCAGAGCCACTTTTATCGTCGATCCAGACGATATCATTCAGCACGTATCGGTGAACAATATGAATGTCGGTCGCAACCCTGAAGAGATTCTGCGCGTGCTCGACGCCTTACAAACGGACGAACTCTGCCCGTGCAATCGCCGCATCGGTGGCGATACCCTGTAAGGCTGGCTCGGCCATCAGGCTCCCGCCAGCAAGGCCACCACGGTCGCGGCAATGCCCTCTTTGCGCCCCAGGTAACCCAGGTTTTCATTCGTCTTCGCCTTGACGTTCACGCACGCTGCATCCACGCGAAGATCGGCCGCAATATTTGCCACCATGGCAGCGGCGTGCGGGCCTATTTTTGGTGCCTGGGCGTGTACCGTTGCATCAACATTCACAACCTGCCAACCAGCTTCGCTGACTTTCTCCATGGCGGCGCGCAGTAGTACGCGGCTGTCGGCGCCTGCGTAACGGGGGTCAGTGTCCGGAAAATGCCGGCCAATATCACCCAATCCGGCTGCGCCCAGTATGGCGTCCGTCACGGCGTGCAGCAGAACGTCGGCATCCGAATGGCCCAGCAGCCCATGCGTGTGGGGAATCTTCACCCCGCCAATGATGAGATCACGCCCTTCCACGAGGGCGTGTACATCAAAACCTTGTCCGACTCTGATATTCACTTTTTGCTCCATTGCCTGCGCTTCAGCGGCGGGTTTGGCGATTGGCCGGATGGGAGATTCCGTCGCCAGCAGACGCTCCATCATGCCGAAGTCTTCCGGCCAGGTCACTTTGAAATTGCGGATGGAACCCGGCACAAGCAATGGCTCGTAACCCGCCAGCTCCATGGCAGAGGCTTCATCCGTTACGCGTGGATCATCGGCTGAGGCTTCCAGCGCTGCCAGCAGCAGCCCAGCTGGGAAAAGTTGCGGTGTTTGCGCCAGCCACAGGTTGTCGCGCGGAACAGATACCTCCACGCGGACGGCCCCCCCAGCTTCGGCCGACTGGCGCGCGCGCTTGACCGTGTCTGCGACGGGCTCAGCAAGTAGCCCTCCCCGCCCATGCTGCAGACAGACATCGATGAGCCGCCCGAGTGCCTCTGCCGGCAAGCCGGGGCGGGCGGCGTCGTGTACCAGTACCCAGTCATCCGGATGCAGCTGAGCATCGCGCACTGCCCCCAATACAGTCGCTGCCCGCGTCGGCCCGCCACAGGGCCGGCATTCCGTGCGCGGCAGACCTACCAAGACCTCGTGCGCGCGCGAGTCGGATTCGGATACCGCTACCCTGACCTGCTCCACGCGCTTATCTGCAAGCAAGGCACGCACTGCACGCCGCAACATGGCTTCTCCGGCCAGTAAGCGATACTGCTTGGGGTAGGCCGTTCCGGCGCGCTGACCGACGCCGCCAGCCGGGACGATGGCAATGATTCGGGTACGATAGGTGTTCATGGTGCGGGCATTTTATAATGGCTTGCTCCATGGCCAATGTTTCTCACCCCGTGCCTTCACTTTCCTCCACTCCCCAACTTCTCGCAGCCCTGCGGCCGGGCCAGCGTCACGCCCATCCCCTTCCTCCTGGTTCCGGTGATGGTTATTTGCTCGCTGATCTTGCGCGTCATTCAGGGCGCACGCTGGCGGTATTGTGTGCTGAACCGTTGGCGGCCCAGCGTCTCACGGATGAGATTCCGCTCTTTGCGCCAGAGCTCAGGGTAAGGCGCCTACCGGATTGGGAAACCCTGCCCTATGACGGCTTCTCACCGCACCAAGACCTTGTGTCTGAGCGTCTGCGCACGCTGCATGCCCTTATGCAGAATGATGTCGACGTACTGCTCGTGCCCGTCACGACAGCGCTGTATCGCCTGGCGCCTCCCGAATTCCTGGCGGCCTATACCTTTTCTTTCCGTCAGGGCGAGCAGTTGGACGAACAGGCATTGCGCCAACAGCTCACGCTGGCCAACTACTCCCATGTGACACAGGTCACGGCTCCTGGCGAATTCTGTATCCGTGGAAGCCTGATCGACCTCTTTCCCATGGGCTCGGTACTGCCCTACCGCATCGACCTCTTCGACGACGAAATCGATTCCATACGTAGCTTCGATGTCGACACGCAGCGTAGCCTCTACCCGGTGAAGGAGATTCAGCTGCTGCCCGGGCGTGAGTTCCCCATGGACGAAGAAGCCCGCACGCAGTTCCGGGCCCGCTTTCGCGAAGTATTTGAAGGCGACCCTTCCCGTGCGTTGCCGTACAAAGATATCGGTAACGGCATTGCATTTTCGGGGGTCGAATATTACTTGCCGCTGTTTTTCGACCGCACGGCCACCCTGTTCGACTATCTACCGGACGACGCCATTACTGTGACCCTTGGCGACCCGGCACCCATCATTCGAAACTTCAGCCAGGACACCTACGGTCGCTGGCAGTTTTTGAAAAGTGACCGGGAGCGTCCGGTCTTGCCGCCCGAATCACTATTCCTGAACGACGAAGGGCTCTTTAGCGAGCTGAAGCGCTTCCCGCGTCTAAGCCTGGGCGGGGAACAGGCATCTCCTGATTTTCTTCCGGTTCCCAATGTGGCGGTGTCGCGCCGTGCAGACGACCCGGTGGCCGCGCTGCGCCGCTTGCTCGACAGCCATTCCGGGCGCATCGTGCTATGCGCTGACTCTGCGGGCCGTCGGGAAACCATCGACCAGATGCTGCGCGAGTTCGGTATTACGCCGGACACAGCAGTCGAGTCGCTGGCTCAGTTCCTGGACACCGACACAGAGGACGCACCAGAGCGGTCTGCCGGTCTCTCCCTGCTCGTGGCACCCTTGTCCACGGGCTTCGGTTTAGCGGAACAGCCCGTTTTCCTACTGACGGAAAACGATCTCTATCCCACCCAAGCACGCACCAGCCGCCGGGGAAGGCGCAGTCATGACCGCGCCAGCGACATCGAAGCCATGGTGCGCGACTTGTCCGAGCTACGCGAAGGCGACCCTGTGGTGCACGCCCAGCATGGTATTGGACGTTACCTGGGGCTGGCAGAGATGGATCTGGGCGAAGGAGTGATGGAGTTCCTCAACCTGGAGTATGCCGGCGGCACCACTCTATACGTGCCCGTTTCCCAGCTGCACCTGATATCCCGCTACAGTGGCGCGGACTCCGAGAACGCGCCCTTGCATCAGCTCGGCTCTGGCCAATGGGACAAGGCGCGACGCAAAGCGGCAAAACAGGTCCGCGACGCGGCAGCCGAACTCCTCGCCCTCTACGCCCAGCGCGCCGCGCGCGAGGGCCATCAATTCAAGCTGCCTCTCCAGGACTACGAAGCCTTTGCCGAAGGCTTCGGCTTCGAGGAAACGCCGGACCAGGCTGCCGCCATTCAGGCGGTCATTGAAGACATGACCTCCGGTCGTCCCATGGACCGCCTGGTCTGCGGCGATGTTGGTTTTGGCAAGACCGAGGTCGCCTTACGCGCCGCCTTTATTGCGGTGGCCAATGGCATGCAAGTCGCTCTGCTCTGCCCCACCACCCTGCTGGCCGAACAGCACGCTCAAACCTTTTCCGACCGATTTGCCGACTGGCCCGTACGTGTCGTTGAGCTGTCGCGGTTCCGGTCATCCAAAGAGGTCAGCGCGGCGCTGGATGGCCTGGCCAAAGGCTCTGTCGATATCGTCATTGGCACCCACAAAATTCTGTCCAAGGAAACCCGCTTCAAGAACCTGGGCCTGGTCATAATCGATGAGGAACACCGCTTCGGTGTACGTCAGAAAGAAACCCTCAAGAAGTTGCGTGCTGAGGTCGATGTGCTGACGCTCACGGCCACACCCATCCCACGCACACTGGGCATGTCCCTCGAAGGCATCCGCGACTTCTCAGTCATTGCGACTGCCCCGCAAAAGCGGCTTGCCATCAAAACTTTCGTGCGCAGGGAAGACAACAGCACCATCCGCGAAGCGCTACTGCGGGAGCTGAAGCGCGGAGGTCAGGTTTACTTTCTGCATAACGAAGTCGAGACCATTCACAACCGCCGTGCACGTCTGGAGGAATTGGTTCCAGAGGCACGCATCGCCGTGGCCCACGGGCAGATGCCCGAGCGCGAACTGGAAGAAGTCATGAAAGGCTTCTATCAGCAACGCTACAACGTGCTCCTGTGCACCACCATCATTGAAACTGGCATCGACGTACCGACGGCCAACACCATTGTGATTCATCGGGCCGATAGGCTCGGTCTCGCTCAGCTCCATCAGCTGCGCGGTCGTGTGGGCCGTTCACACCATCAGGCCTACGCCTATCTGCTGACCCCTCCCGAAGACGCCATCACGTCCAACGCCAAGAAGCGGCTTGAGGCCATTCAGGCCATGGAGGAACTGGGTTCAGGCTTCTTCCTGGCCATGCACGACCTAGAGATCCGTGGCACAGGAGAGGTATTGGGGGAATCGCAATCAGGGAACATTCAGGAAGTCGGCTTCTCCATGTACACCGATATGCTCAACGAGGCTGTACGCGCTCTGAAGGCAGGGGAAGAACCGGATCTCGAATCGCCTTTCGACGCCAAGTGCGAAGTCAACCTGCATGCCTCTGCCTTGCTTCCCAACGATTATTGTCCGGACATTCATGCACGCCTGGGGCATTACAAGAAGCTCTCCCATGCACGCGATGAAGATGAGATCATCCTGATTCAGGAAGAACTGATCGACCGCTATGGCAAATTACCGGAGGCCGCGCAGAACCTGCTTGCCACTCATAGGCTGCGACTCCTTGCCGAACCGCTGGGCGTCGTCAAGCTGGATGCCGCCGAAAGTCAGGCACTGATTCAGTTCTCGGCCAAGCCCGAGGTTGATCCCATGCGCATTATCGAATTGGTCCAGACGCGGCGCGACGTGAAGCTCTCCGGCCAGGACAGGCTCAGGTTGGAATTCAAGGAAGGGCTGCCACTCAAGGCGCGCGTAGACGCCTTGCGCGAGCTTTTGCGGTCACTGGGGAAGACCAATCAGAAGGACAACCGGAACCAGTTCAAAATGGCGTCCAGCGGGCTGTAATTGAGGGCGAAGGCAGCCTGTTGACGTACGACAGGCTTGGCCCGGTAGGCGACAGAATATTTGGCGTGTGCCATCATTTCGAGGTCATTCGCACCATCGCCCACAGCGATAATCTGGTTCGTGCCTGCCCCCAGCTCTTCTGCCAGCGCTTGTAGCCGAGCGGCCTTGCCGTGTGCGTCGACGATATCGCCCAAGACGCGGCCGGTCAGCCTGCCTTCGACGACTTCCAGAACATTGGAGTGTGCCGCGTCCAGGCCCAAGCGCTCGCGCAGGCGCTCCGTGAAGAATGTGAACCCCCCGGAGACTAACAGCACCTTCAGACCATGCTTCTTCGCCGTGGCGACAAGCCGTTCTGCCCCTGGGTTCAGACGCAGCCGCTCTTCATATACTTCCAACAAGGCCGTTTCGGGCACGCCCTCAAGCAAGGCCACACGACGTCGCAGACTTTCCGAGAAATCCTTGATTTCCCCACGCATGGCCGCTTCCGTAATTGCCGCCACCTGAGGCTTGCGCCCCACGGCATCGGCAATCTCGTCGATGCATTCAATGTTGACCAGGGTGGAATCCATATCCATGGCGAGGATACGCATTTCGCGAAGAAGATCGATTTCCGGCAGGAAAGCGAAATCCATGCGATAAGCCTCGCACTGAGCGGCAACAGCCGCTTTTTCGGAAGCGTCTGCTTCCAACAGTCTGACGGCCGTTGGCCCAAGTTCCTGTACCCCGGAGGCCGATACCAGGGCGGCAATCTGTTCCACATGCGCAGCGGTCAGGCTGGGAGATTGAAGTATGAGGTGAGACATGGGTGCGAGAGAATGGATCGCCGCGTCAGTGCGCGGCCATGGCGTCTGTTTTGGCGCGCCTGTCGGCGCGGGCAGTGGCCCTGCGTTTCATCAGGTAGCGCCAGACAAAACCCGGGTAACCAAGTACCAGAAACAGGCAAAGCGTGATGGCGTAGAACTCCCAGCCCTGCGGAAAGCGGTTGCCCAGATTCGCTTCGAATGCAAACCCGAGCACGCCGACCAGAGCGTAGAACGCCAAGAGCTCAAGCAGCCTTTCAAAAAAATTCTTTTGGATCTTCAGGCCTCGGTTGCGCCAGCCCGGGTAGGCCAGCACAAGGGCCACCGCCGACGTGAGTGCCAACAGTATGCCCACAAAGCGCGCCACCGAAGCGGCGTCTGTTGCAGCGAAAACGCCTTGACCGATCAGCATCATTGCCGCTGCGCCAATACCAACCAGCGCAGCGAAGAAAACGATGGAACTCAGCCACTGCAGCCATGACGGCCGGGCGGATTCACCCTTCTGCTTCCAGGGGAGCGCCAGAAAGGGACGCTCCACCAGGAAGGGAAGGTTTGCCGTCACCAAAGACAGCAGAATGAGCAACCAGACGGCGAAAGACTGATTCATCCGCCTGCTCAGAACTGAAGGGACTGGCGGACCACGTTGACGCAGAGCGCCATCAGGCCACCCGGCAGAAGACCAAACAGCAGAACCAGCAGACCATTGATAGTCATAAGGCCGTTGGTGAGAACACCGTTGTCCAGGGCACCGACCTCGCCGTCGGGCTCGTCAAAGTAGGCCACCTTCACTACACGCAGATAGTAGAAGGCGCCAATCAGCGACATGACCACTGCAAAGACTGCCAGCCACAGATAACCGGCGCCGATCACCGCCTGCAGCACTGCCAGCTTCGCATAGAAGCCCGCGAGCGGCGGAATGCCGGCCAACGAGAACATGGACAGCAGCAACATGGCAGCCATCATGGGGTTGCGGCGATTGAGACCAGCCAGATCGGAGATGTTTTCGCACTCAAAGCCACGGTGGCTCAGCAGCATGATCAGACCAAAGGTCACCAGCGTGGTGAGCACATAGATGATCATGTAGAACAGCGAGGAGCCGTACGCCAGGCCGGCGGTATCGGTAGAACCGTCAATTACGCCGGAAAGCAGGCCAAGCAGCACGAAGCCCATGTGCGAGATCGTGGAGTAGGCCAGCATGCGCTTGAAGTTCTTCTGCATGATGGCTGTCAGGTTACCGATAGCCAGCGACAGCACCGACAGCACCAGCAGCATCGGCTGCCAGTCAATGGCCAGACCGTGCAGGCCATCGATCAGCAAGCGCAGGGTGATCGCCAGTGCGGCCAACTTGGGAGCGGCAGCAATGATCAGTGTTACCGAAGTGGGCGCACCTTGATAGACGTCTGGTGACCACATATGGAAGGGAGCCGTCGCCAGCTTGAAACCCAGGCCAGTTACGATAAACACCACACCGAAGACCAGCGGCAGACGCTCAGCCTGGCCCGAACCGATGATGTCGGCCATCTTGGCCAGATCCAGAGTGCCCGTGGCGCCATACACCATGGACATACCGTAGAGCAGCACGCCGGAAGCCATGGAACCCAGTACGAAGTACTTCATGGCAGCCTCACTGGAAGGCAGGTGATCGCGACGCACCGCCACCAAGGCATACAGAGCGAAGGACATGAGTTCCAGGCCCAGGTACACCGTGAGCATGCTTCCTGCGGAGATCATGACCATCTGACCTAACAAGGCGAACAGCGTCAGTGAATAGAGCTCACCGCCGTTGCGCGTCATGTCGCGAGCTTCGTTGTAGCCGCGACCATAGATCAGCGTGGCAATGACTGCCAGATAGGAAACCACTTTCATGAAGTGGGCCAGGGAATCCACCACAAACAGACCACTGAAGGTGGACCCGGAAACTCCGGCATTCCACTGCAATACGGAAATGCCGGTGACGATCACCAGCGATGCCAGGCTGAGGAGAAACGTGGCGTGTCGAGTCTCGGATTTGCTGAAGGCATCGATCAGCAGCACTATGGCCGCCATGATCAACAACAGGATCTCGGGCAGAGCCAAAACGAAGTCAAATGAAGTTTGCATGGTCATCGAGGCTTACAGTTTCGAGATTGCGATGTGCTGGAGCAGCGCATCGACCGACACGTGCATGACATCCGTAAAGGGCTTGGGATAAATACCCATGTAAAGCGTTGCAATCGCCAACACCCCGAGAATGAAGAATTCACGGCCGTTGATATCGCTCATGCCGCGCACCTTGTCGTTGGTGATCTCACCATAGGCCACTCGCTTCAGCATCCACAGTGAATACGAAGCACCCAGAATCAGCGAAGTGGCAGCCAGCAGGCCAATCCAGAAGTTGTACTGGACCGAGGCAATAATGACCATGAACTCACCCACGAAGCCGGAGGTGGCAGGCAAACCCGCATTGGCCATGGAGAACAGCACGAAGAAGGTGACGAAACGGGGCATGACGTTGACCACACCGCCGTAATCGGAGATTTCGCGGCTGTGCAGACGGTCATACAGAACGCCAATGCACAGGAACATTGCGCCGGAAATGAAACCGTGCGAGATCATCTGCACGATACCGCCCTCCAGGCCACCCTGGTTGAAGATGAAGAAGCCCAGCGTCACGAAGCCCATGTGAGCCACGGAGGAATAAGCCACCAGTTTCTTCATATCTTGCTGGACGATGGCGACCAGGCCGATATAGATGACGGCAATCAGAGAGAGCGAAATCATCAGCCAGGAAAGCGACTGCGATGCATCTGGCACGATGGGCAAAGAGAAACGCAGGAAGCCGTAGGCACCCAGCTTCAACATGATGGCGGCCAGCACCACAGAACCACCCGTAGGCGCTTCCACGTGGGCATCCGGCAACCAAGTATGCACCGGCCACATCGGCACCTTCACCGCAAAAGCAGCCAGCAGAGCCAGGAAGATCAGGACCTGCGGAGTGTGGGCAAGGGCCGTCTTGTGCCAGGTCAGAATGTCGAAGGAACCGCCCGACACGTGCCACAGGTACAGGAATGCCACCAGCATGAGCAGTGAGCCCAGCAGCGTGTACAGGAAGAACTTGAATGCTGCGTATACGCGATTCGGACCGCCCCACACACCGATGATGAGATACATCGGAATGAGCGTGGCCTCGAAGAACACGTAGAACAGCATGGCATCAAGCGCAGCGAACACGCCGATCATGAGGCCAGACAGAATCAGGAAAGCCCCCATGTACTGCGACACGCGGCTGGTGATGACTTCCCAGCCCGCCAGCACCACGATGATGGTGATGAAAGCGGTCAGCAACACGAACCACAGGGAGATTCCATCAACACCGAGGTGGTAGTTGACCGAGAAGTTTTCGATCCAGGGGGTCAGTTCAACGAACTGCATGTTGGCCGTATAGGGGTCGAAACCCGTATACAGCGGAATGGTCACCAGAAAGCCGAGGACGGCACCGACCAGCGACAACACCCGCGTCAGTTCGGGCCGTTCATCGCGGCCGACCAGCAGTACTAGCAGGCCGGCGACGATAGGCACGAAAATCGCAAGCGTTAACCATGGAAATGTAGAAGACGCCATATCGCTAGCCATCAGTGAACCGTCAGCACGAAAAAGGTTAATAAAGCCATGATCCCGATGATCATTGCAAAGGCGTAGTGATAGATGTAGCCG
>JAJUJD010000025.1 GCA_029267315.1 Alcaligenaceae bacterium | reverse complement strand
GACCATCCCCTGCCCCGCCCGTGCACCGCCACGCTCAATCAATACCAGTTCGAGCTGTCGCTCCAGTTCGGAAACCGCTTTGGATACTGCGGGCTGGCTGATATGGAGCTCTCGTGCAGCTGCGGAGAAACTGCCTTCCGTCACTACCGTGTGAAACACGCGCAGCAGGTGTAGGTTTAGCCTCATGACTTAACCAAAGGTTATGGGTCTGTGAATATTATGTATTCGACTTATAACACGTGCTTATTTAAGCTTTTTAGCAGAAGAATAAATTGTTTAATTGCCTGCGGTTATTTATGTCGGCGCACCCCCCTGCTTCCCTTCCTGCACGCCTCCCGGCACGCAACAGAGGCCTCGCCCTATGGTGGGGCCTGCTTCTTACGGCCGCAATAGGTGGCTTGGCTTATTGGTGTGCCAGCCTGTCCTCCATGCAGGGACTTGGTTTGAGCGCACTTACTCTGGCGATTATCTTGGGTATGCTGGCAGGCAATACAATTTTCCCGGCCCTAGCCGCGCACACCGGAAGTGGCGTGGATTTCTGCAAGAATCGCCTGCTGCGCGCCGGCATCATATTGTTCGGCTTTAGACTCACTCTCCAAGATGCTGCGGCGGTTGGATTCGGGGGCATCCTGCTTGATGCCCTGGTCATTATTTCTGTTTTTTCCCTGGCAATGGTGCTTGGCCACCGTGTCCTGAAGCTTGATCGCCAAACCTGCATGCTGGTCGGCGCCGGCAGTGCCATTTGCGGTGCTGCCGCGGTAATGGCCATGGAGCCTGTAGCCCGTGCGCCGGCTCATAAAGTGTCGGTAGCCGTTGCCACTGTCGTGGTGTTTGGCAGCATCAGCATGTTTCTTTACCCTCTCCTTTACCCGCTCATTGGGCTGTCTCCTCATGATTTCGGTATCTATATTGGTTCGACGGTACATGAGGTCGCACAAGTTGTTGCGGCGGGCGACGCGGTGGGATCCGAAGCGGCAAATGCCGCAGTCATCACCAAGATGCTTCGAGTCATGATGCTGGCCCCCTTTCTAATGCTTGTTGCATGGTGGGCGCAACGACGCGGTTGGCTGAGTGATGGCAAGGATGCTCAGGCTAAGGCTACCCTGCCATGGTTCGCGCTTGGTTTCGTGCTGGCGGTATGTCTGAATTCCACCGGCCTGATCACGCCGCAACTGGCACATTTGTTAGTAGAAATCAGCACCGTGCTCCTTGTAATGGCCATGGCCGCTTTGGGCCTGCGAACTCACTTCAGCGCGATTCGTCAGGCTGGTTTCGCGCCTTTAGTGCTTGCCGGGGGATTGTTCGGCTTCCTTCTAATCGGCGGCTGGGCAATGAACATCTTGGCGGCATGGCTGCGCTAGTCGAAAGAGCGGCATCGCAGGCCCGCTGATTGCTGGACTTTCCAGAGCTGCTACGCGGCAAGTGGAGTTGATGAAGATCAATACGGATTAACCACTAGCGCCGCATAATGCAGTGGTTCGAATTACACGTCGCCTTGGAGCGAGAGCATTCTGGTCTCGCAAGGGTGTAATTGATAAGACTGGGAGAGCCATTTATGTTCGCAAAAGTCACTTTGGCCGCACTGTTGTCCGTCATGGCCGTTCCCGCCATGGCAGCGCAATGTGACGTCACCATTGAAGGCAATGATGCCATGCAGTTCAACACCAAAGAAATCGTGGTGGATAAGACCTGCGAAGAGTTCACCGTCAACCTGGTTCACGTAGGCAAGCTGCCCAAGTCGGCCATGGGTCATAATGTGGTGATCACCAAGGCCGCTGACAAGCAGGCTGTCGCCACTGATGCGACCAAGGCTGGTCCCAACAACGACTATCTGCCCCCCAACGATGCACGTGTGATTGCGCACACCAAGCTGATCGGTGGCGGCGAAAAAGATTCGGTTACCTTCAAAACGGCTGACCTCGAAGCCGGCGGTGACTACGATTTCTTCTGCTCATTCCCTGGCCACTGGGCCATCATGAGCGGCAAGGTTGTCGTCAAGTAAAGCATCCGAGCAGGATACCCATTACACCCCAAGTCCCGGAACATTCCGCACTTGGGGTGTTTTCATTGGCCAGTTCAGAACGTATAGCTTAGGTCGAGCCCTGCACTCCAGTTTCTACCGGGGGCGGGTTCGTAGTAACGCTGGTTGCCTTCATTGACGATGACTGAGCCGGCGTACTGCTTGTCGAAGAGGTTGTCTACGCGCGCATAGCCGGCCAGGCGCCAGGGCCCCTCCTTCCATACATAGCCAGCGTGCATGCCTGCCACAAAGTACGAGGGAGCGGCTTCCGTGTTTCCATCATTCACGGGGATGCTGCTCAGATACCGAGCATCCATGCCGGCACGAAATCCTTCTTCTGGCAGCCAGTCCAGACTCATGTAAAACGCATGTCGAGCAACCCCCGGGATGCGGTTTCCGGCGCGTAGCCATTTGTCCGGCCGGCCAGCATCCAGACAAGATGCCGTACCGCAGTCATCACGGTAACGGGCGTCCAACCATCCATACGCCAGCTGCGCTTTCCAGTGCCCCGCAAAGGCGCGGCTCCAGCCCAATTCAAACCCATTCCGCCGCGTTCGGCCAGCATTCTGGTAGCTGGTCCGGCCAAACTGGGCATCCGCCGCTACGATCTCATCTTGTGTTCGGCTCTGAAACAGCGCAGCGCTGAGCGTGCCGCCGGCAACTTTCGCCTTTGCGCCGACCTCCAGGTTGACGTTGGTGGCCGGCAGAAGATCAAAATTCAAGCCGCCCATGCCGTCGGTCCGGTAGGAAATCTCGTTGAAGGTGGGTGTCTCGAACCCCCTTCCAACCGATACGTAAACGCTGAGTGAATCGGACGGCGTCCAGCGCAAAGAGCCGACCGGGAGCCATTCTCCATAACTTGCACGCCCGCTGTCGTCTCCGTTACCGGGTTCAATGTAATGGTCACTGGAATCGAAACGGACATGGCTATAACGCAAGCCGGCATCTAGGGTCCATTGTTCTGCAAACGCCCATGAAGCCTGCAGATAGGGATCCAGATTCCAGACTTTGTTGTGCTCATCGCGCCGCAGATCGCCTTTCATGCCCAAACTGCTGCCAACAAAATTCTCGTAACCGCGCCGGTCTTCCCGAAGTTCGTCGTAGGCCAGGCCGGCGATCAAGGTAAGCGGCCGCCCTGCGAAGTTGTGTTGACTGGTCCACCGCACGTCGGCGCCGGCATAATGGCGCGTAAGGTCGATAACCCCACCACTATGTTGGGGGTTGCGCTGAGCAGCTGCGGGTATGGCGAGATACTGAACCATGTCTCGCTGTCCGTAATAAACCATGGCGCGAAGCTCCCGGCCTTGGTCCAGCCTTTTCTCGTATACCAGCCCGCCCTGGGTCTGCCGCACCGACTTGCGCGTGTTGTACAAAGTGGCATTGGAAACTGCGGAGGTCGGGTCGGTCTCGAAAGTTTCCCGATCAAGCCCGAGTGGGTCGTCGGCCCTGATGCTGACGGAATTCGCAATAAGGGTCAGCCGGGCATCGTCATCCAGTTGGAAACCAATTTTGGCGTTGCCCTGATTGCGCCTGGCTGCGCTGTGTTCGCGGTAACCCTCGGTGGTGAATCGATTCGCACTCAGCAAGTAATCAATATCGCTTTCGCCTGCTGATACCAGGCCGCGAGCCTTCGCGCCATAGCGGCGTGTTCCGAAACTGCCGGCGGCAAGCGAAGTTGAAAGTTCCGGAGGATTACGGCCCTCTTCCGTGAATATTTGAACTACGCCACCAGACGAATTTCCGTAAAGGGCGGAAAACGGCCCCCTGAGTACTTCCACATGATCAATGCTGTTGATGTCAATGTTGGAGGTCTGCCCCTGACCGTCGGGCATGGTGGCCGGAATGCCGTCCACGTAGATTCGTACCCCGCGTACGCCGAACGTCGAGCGTGCGCCGTACCCCCTTATGGACACTTGCAGGTCTTGGGCATAGTTTTCGCGGTTTTGAATCTGCAGGCCCGGCACCCCTCCCAATCCTTCCGACAGATTCACCCGTAGCCGAGCATTCCGCATCTGCTCCCCATCGACCAGTGACACCGATGCTGGCGTTTCCAGAATTGAAGCGCCGATACGCGTCGAAGTCACCGTTATCGGGGCGAGGGCCTCAACAGCGGGGGACTCCTCTGCAGCCAGCGCAGCCGCCTTGCCCGGAAGCAGGCAGGGTAACGCAGCAATGCTCAGGCAAACCGCTGGTAATGTATTTTTGATCAACAATGTCCTCCTCCTTCACGGCATGGCGGCCCGGGGTAAGCAAGTTCCTTTCCCGAGTGGCGTCGAGAGCGGTCAAGCGTCGAACGGGTGAGCTCAAGCGTAGCAGAGTAAAATCGCGGCGCCATCCATTCCTTCTCGCTTGCATGCTGACCGCTTTCATCATCTTTGTCCTGACGCTTACGCTCGTCATCTGGCAGCCCAGGGGGTTGAGCATAGGCTGGAGCGCCAGCGCAGGCGCCTTGGCCGCATTGATTCTGGGTGTAGTTGAGCTGCACGATATTTTCGAAGTTTGGTCTGTGGTATGGAACGCGACAGCCACCCTCATCGCGCTAATTATCATCACCTTGGTTTTGGATCTGGCCGGCACCTTCGAGTGGCTGGCCCTACACGTGGCGCGCATGGGTAGGGGAAGAACCCTGCGCCTGTATATTTTGCTCATCTTGCTGGGTGCCGCTATGTCGGCGTTCTTCGCCAATGATGGTGCGGTTCTCATCCTTACGCCGCTGGTCATGGCCATGATGACGCAGCTGCGATTCAACCCGAGAGTCACGCTGGCATTCGTCATGGCGGCCGGCTTTATTTCGGACACAGCCAGTTTGCCGTTTGTTATCTCTAATCTGGTGAACATCGTTTCAGCCGATTTCTTCTCGGTGGATTTCGTCCGGTATGCCATGGTGATGGCCCCCGTCAATGTAGTGGCCGTGCTGGCCAGTCTGCTGGTGCTGCTCTTGGTGTTCGGCCGAGCCCTGCCAAAGCGCTTTGAAGTCGAGTTGTTGCGATTACCTGCCGACGCCATCCATGACCCGGGCACTTTTCGCGCAGGTTGGGTGGTGCTCACGTTGCTTCTGCTGGGCTTCCTTGTGCTGGAACCACTGGGCGTGCCTATCAGCGCACTGGCTGGTCTGGCCGCCATTGTCCTGCTGGCCGTTGCAGCAAGAGGCAAAGTCATCGATGTGCGAAGAGTCGTGAAGGGGGCACCCTGGGAGATCGTCATCTTCTCTTTGGGCATGTACCTCGTCGTGTACGGGCTCAGAAACCAGGGGATGGCGGCCGAACTCGGCAAAGTGTTGGAGTGGTTGGGCGCGCAGGGACTATGGGCGACAGCGATGGGAACAGGTGTTCTCAGCGCCGTTTTATCCTCGGTCATGAACAATTTGCCCACGGTGCTACTGGTTGCTCTGTCCATCGAAGCGGCCGATGTCAGCGTAGCTGCCCGGGAAGCCATGATTTATGCCAATGTGATTGGGAGCGACCTCGGGCCGAAGCTGACACCCATCGGCAGCCTGGCGACCCTGCTATGGTTGCACGTTTTGAATCGAAAGGGGTTGGCCATCGGCTGGGCCTATTATTTTCAGATAGGCGTGGTCCTCACTCTGCCAGTACTGTTGCTGACCCTGTGTGCGTTAGCGTGGCGGCTCAGCTAAGCGTTGAAGTAGTGTTCAGTGGGAACGGCAATTGCCGTTGCGGTCATTGAATGCAACTCCACAAGGAAGGACCATGCTGCGCAAAGTAACGGATCTGAATGGCTATAGCCTCCTAGCCACAGACGGTGAACTTGGAAAAGTCAAAGATGTCTTCTTTGACGACGACAAATGGACCATTCGCTATCTGGTCGTGGAAACCGGGAGCTGGCTGAATAGCCGCCGCGTGTTGATTTCCCCTTATTCCGTATCCGAGGTGAATGGGAACGATCAGTCAATTGCCGTTCGTTTGACCCAGGAACAGGTCCGGAACAGCCCGGACATCGACACGCATCAGCCAATCTCTCGTCAAATGGAAGGCGACTTTTCCCGCTACTACGGCTTAGGCAACTACTGGATCGGTCCAGAGCTCTGGGGTACCGGCGGCTACCCGTTGATAGGAAGCCGAGAACTGGAAGATGGCGGGCATATCCCCAGCAGTGCCGAGGAATTGATCCAGAACGCGTCCGACAATCCAGAGGACAGCCATCTTCGTAGTGCAGAAGACGTCAACGGTTACCACATACAGGGCACGGATGAGGAAATCGGACACGTGCAAGACTTCCTCTTTGACGATGAAACCTGGGCCCTGCGTTATTTCCTGGTTGATACACGCAATTGGTGGCCGGGCGGCCGCAAAGTACTTGTTGCCACCCATTGGATAGATCGAATCGATTGGGGAAGCTCGCTGGTTCACGTGAACCTGACCCAGGATCAGATCAAAAACAGCCCCGAGCTGGACCCGGATCAGCCCCTGGACCGTGCAACAGAAACGACCCTCCACCAGCATTACGGCAAACGAATTTACTGGTGAAGGACCGCTAGTGGCGCATGCCTCTTACGCCTGAACAACCGCCTGGGGCTCAGCATGCCCCAGCTCCAGCCGCTTGCGCAGTTCGTACGCCCGCGTTCCCGTGTTGATTTCAACATCGGCCCAAGTGACGACTGCCCCAGCGGCTACGTTCCGCGTAAGCTTGACATCGTGAGCCAAACCTAGCGGCACGGCCCCCAACTGCAGAGACCTCTCCACCGGCAGCAACTTGCCCCAGACGGTGTATCCCCCTTCCCCGTCAAGGATCTCCCCCGCCTGAAGATTGCGCTTGGCCGTCGCCACGACGTCGGCCACCCATTGAGTGGGCGTCCCAGTCGCTTCCCCGCGCAATGCCACCGATGCGACAGACATACCCACTTCCAGCCCGATTAGGTGCCAGCGCTTGTATAGGGTGAAGTAGCGCCCCGAGGGGTCGGTATGGGCGTTATATTCCTCGAAGCAGTTACGTATATACGTTGACTCACCCTCCACTGTCACCCAAACGCCCATGCGAATGTCGTAGGGAATGACACGGCCATCAGGCTCCAGGCAAGAAACTACCTCTACCATCCCTTTGCGCTCCAGAACCCCGCCTTCCGAAATGGGACGGGTAACGTAGGGAATGTCCGCAATGCTGGCGGGCGGGTAGAGAAGACCGTCAGAGGGCACCCCTAGACCCGTTGCGTTTGCCACTGCAGCTGATTCGATAGATGGCTTGGAGCCGTCGAGAAAACTGTTGAACATTTTAGGGTTCAGACCGCCACGTTCCGCCTGTTCCGGCGTCAGACCGTAAAAGCCCCACACAGTCTCCGGCGTGGAAGTGCTGAAGTGTGGCAACCATTTATGGCCTCGGCCGGCGGCAACAACGGGAAAACCGCAGGTACGTGCCCAATCGACCAAATCGCAGATCAGTGCGGGTTGGTCGCCGAAAGCGAGTGAGTAGACCACGCCCGCCTGCGCGGCTTCGCGCGCCAGCAAGGGCCCGCAAAAAGCATCCGCTTCCACGGTCACATTGACCACATGTTTTCCATGGGCGAAAGCCAGCAGACAATGGTCCACTGCTGCGATCGGATGGCCAGTGCACTCGACCACCACATCGATACGCTCGTCACGCACCACCGTCTCCCAGTCTTCCGTCACCCAGGTGGTGCGTTGCGCGATAGCGTCTTCCATGTTCACGGCCTGCGTCCGTTCGGACTCCCAGCCTACGCGCTCCAGATTCCGGCGTGCTCCGGCTGGCGACAGGTCGGCCACGGCCACAAGATGCACCCCCGGGGTGCGCGGAACTTGGGCGAGATACATCGAACCGAATTTGCCTGCGCCGATCAAGGCAACACGCACGGGGCGGCCGGCGGCTTCGCGTTCGCGCAACTTTGCATACAGACTCACTTGCTTTGTCTCCTACTGGGTTTGGCGGTCAGCCACCGCCCTGCCCCCTTATCCGTGGGAGCTACAAGGCGGAAGCGAAGAATGAATCAAAGAATTTCGTTGACGACCTCTGCCGGGCGGCAGAGACGTGTGCCTTTTTCCGTCACGACGAAAGGCCGGTTCATCAGAATGGGGTGGGTTTTCATAGCATCCAGCAGTGCTTCATCGCTGATCGCAGGGTCGTCCAGCCCAAGCTCGGTGAAGAGTGCCTCCTTACTGCGCACAGCATCGCGTACGCTCAGACCGGCTTCCGAAATGAGTTTTGCCAAGGCTTCGCGCGACAAAGGCTGCTTTAGATACTCGACGACTTCGACTTGGTGGCCTTTTTCCTGCAGGGCCTCGAGAACTTTGCGGGAGGTTCCGCAACGCGGATTGTGATAGATGATTGCCATGATGCATCCCGTTAACTTCCTGAAGATCAGGCATATTATCAGAGCGTGGGGCGGCTCTTGCTCCACAATGTTAAATTAGCTGCATTGCGGTGCAATGCGACTCAATGGACACCATCTACTCTTTCTCCGCCCGTGCCATCGATGGACGCGAAGTCAGTCTGGCCGATTTTGCTGGCCAGGTGTTACTCATCGTCAATGTGGCTTCCGAATGCCGTTTCACACCCCAGTACGCAGGGTTAGAGACGCTGTATCGCGATTACAGTGAACAAGGTTTCTCGGTCCTGGCCTTCCCGTGCAATCAGTTTGGTCGGCAGGAACCCGGAGACAGTCAGGAGATTTCCAGCTTCTGTTCCACGCGGTACGGCATTACGTTTCCGCTTTTCGACAAGGTGGAAGTCAACGGGCCTGGGGCTCATCCCCTCTATGTCTGGCTGAAAGGTCAGAAAGCCGGCATTCTGGGCAGTGAAAGCATCAAGTGGAATTTCAGCAAATTCTTGGTGAACCGGCAGGGTAAGGTGGTCCAGCGTCTGGGCCCCACAGCCAAGCCGGAAAGCCTGCGCAAGGAAATTGAACGCGCTCTGGCGACTTGATCTTTTATCCGACGAGGACCTCTTCCATGCATTTCCCGAAGTGTCGTGCAGCTGTCCGGGCAACCCTGGCCGCCCTCCTGGTAAGTGGTTTGGCCGCGTGTGCGAGTGGACCAAAGGAAAACATCACCCTCATTCCCGACGTGACTGACCAGGTGAGCAGCCGTGATGGCTTGTTCGCCCAGTCAGTCAAATGGAAGCGTAGCAAGCCCGGTTGCCAGGGAGAATGTCCCACCCTTGAAGTTGATTCCCTGGTTTTTGCTGGTGAACCCGAGCTCACCCGCTTGGTCGACCATGCACTGGCGATGATGACAGGCATTAACGAAGAAGGGCCACTGCCTTACAACGACGTTGCCAGTTTCGAGAAATATTATTGGCAGGTGGCCGGTTCGCGCGACTCGGTTACCCTGGGTGCCAGGCTAAGGTATCGCAGCAAATTCCTGACCGTTTTGGAACTCAACAGCGGGCAATATTTCACCGGTGCTGCCCATGGCATGCACGCCACCCAGTTTCTAAATTGGGATAACGCTCGCCGTGAGCTGATTCCCCTGGACCGCGTTCTCGCAAGTGGTGGCCGGCCCACATTCGACGCTGCCTTGCGGCGGGCACATGCCCAATGGGTGGCGCGCCAGCCCGATGCTCAGGCCGATCCCGACACCTGGAACCGGCTCTGGCCATTTCAGGACAGCGACAATTACGCCTTCACCGACCAGGGCGTGGTCGTGAAATACAACTCCTACGAGATCGCGCCCTATTCCTACGGTCAACCCGAGCTGCTTATTCCGTACAGCGAGCTGGAAGGTGTTCTGAAGGTGGACTATCTCCCCTCGCGGGTCGATTGACTTAATCTTGGCGTTCGAATCGGTCCAGGTCGAAGTACTTACTTCCGCTGCTTGACGATTCCCGCTTACTCGGTGTGACAGTGGCAGGCGCGGGAGCTGACGCCCGCCCTTCACGCTGCGCAAGGGTGCGTTCGGCTACAGCCTGCAACTCTTCGGCAAGCCTGGTGTGACCACGCTCGCGAGCCCAGTCCGCAGCGGTATGCTTATTCAGATTGATTGCGGTAGCATCGGCGCCTTGGTCCAGCAGCAACTGCACGGTGTCGCGGTTGCCCGAGAACGCAGCCATCATTAAGGGCGTGGTGCCGTCCGGCGCTGGAGCATGGACCAATGCTCCTTGACGCACCAGCATGCGTGCCGTGTCCGTATGACCACGAGAGGCCGCGTAGTGCAAGGGCGTCCAGCCCAGGCGATTGACCTCGGCACCCCGCTTGATGAGTGCGGATGCGCGGTCTGTTTCGCCCAGCAAAGCGAGGTACATCAGGGCCGTCTCACCATGCTTGTTTTCGGCGTTGATATCGACGCGGCGATGAGCGACCAAGGCGTCGTAAACGCCCCAGGCACCGCTGCGAATGGCCAGCATCAAAGTGGGCAGGCCTTCGTTATCTACGATATTTGGGTCAGTTCCGCGAGCCAGCTCTTCGCGAACATTCGGAACGCGATCGTTGATGACGTCGACCCACCACGACTCAGGCGTTTCGGCATGCACCGAAGCCCCGACAGCCAATGCAAACAAGCCGGACGCCAGCCTGATCCGATTACGGGCTACGAATGGGTGATTTTTCTTCATACCTGTTGTGCCTGAGCAGCCTTGCTGAAAAGGTCGAAAAAATTGGCGGTTGTTCGTTCCTGCACTTCCGCCACGGATATGCCTCGGAGGTCGGCGATCTTTTCGGCGACATGCTTTACCTTGGAGGGGTCGTTCCGTTTGCCCCGGTATGGCACTGGTGCGAGGTAAGGGGAATCGGTTTCGATCAGCATGCGTTCGAGAGGCACGCGGCGTGCCACATCCTGCAGCTCCACAGCATTCTTGAAGGTGACGATGCCCGAAAAAGAGATGTAGAAATTCAGCTCCATGGCTCGATGTGCCACATCCCAGCTTTCGGTAAAGCAGTGCATCACACCGCCGGGCTGATCAGCTCCCTCTTCGGCCATGATGCGTAAAGTGTCTTCTGCAGCCGATCGGGTATGAATGATCAACGGCAAGCCGCTTTCCCGGCTAGCACGGATATGCACACGGAACCGTTCCCGCTGCCAGTCAAAGGGCTCACTACCACGATAATAGTCCAGCCCCGTTTCCCCAATGGCGACCACCTTGGGGTGACGTGCGGCCTCGAGCAGGTCTTCCACCGTCGGTTCCTCGGTGTCCTGATAATCCGGGTGGACGCCCACGGAGGCGTAGAGCGCATCGTTGGCTTCCGCCATGGCTACGATGCGGCCCCATTCCGGTTTACTTACTGCCACCACAAGCGCCCTTCCCACCTGATTTTGTGCCATGTTATCGAGGATGAGGGGGAGGTCCTGCGCGAGCTCAGGAAAATCGAGGTGGCAATGTGAATCTACAAACATAGTGATGGAATCCGGGGTGTTGAGGCGCCATGGACGCCTTCCCAAGTGTATGACTATTCGGTACGCGTGGTCGAACTGCAGGCATTGGCGCAGCGCTGAAGTACGCTGTGGATGAAAAGCTTGGCACTCAGAGGGTGAGCGGCAATGGCGCGCTGGCCTGCCAACCATTTGGCCGTGTCGCTCAACTCAACTGGATCGGACTTTCCCGCCACACGTGCCAGCGTTTCCCTCTGAGCAGGGTAGTAGCGTGGTGCCGCCCCCGCCGCAACAAAAGATATGTCAATGAAGAGGCGCTGCAGTGCGTCCAGCCAAGAAGCCGGCTCCATGGTCTCTAACTCATCTGCCGTCGCCATCCAGTGCGCACTTGCAGAAGCATTGTTCTCAGTCGCCAGTACACGCATGAAGTTCTGTAACCAGTTGGGGCACGCCTCATCGCCCGACTTCGACAAATGCAGTGCACGCACGGGCGCACCGCCCGCAGCAGCCAGCCATTCGTCTGGACCTTTGACGCCTTTTTCGTGCAACCAGGCAATCGCCTGATCGCGCGACGGCACGGCCAAAGGTAGCCGCCGACAGCGCGAAACGATGGTGGGCAGAAGCCTGTCCGGTGCGTCCGTGGTGAGCAGAAAGACGGTCCGTGGTGGGGGTTCCTCCAGTACCTTGAGCAAGGCGTTGGCGGTGATGAGATTCATGGCCTGCGCGGGATAGATGACCGCGACGCGCCAGCCTCCCCTGTGCGTGGCTGTGTTGAACCAGCCCGAAAGCGCGCGCATTTGCTCAACGCGGATCTCTTTGGACGGAGACTTCTGGGCCTGAGCGGCGGACTCTTCGGATTGCTCTCCCTCTGCAAGCGCAACCGCATCAGGTCGCACGCGACGAAAATCGGGGTGGTTGCCTGATGCCATCCACAAACAGGCCTGACATTGGCCACAGGCTGCTCCGCCTTTTGCCTCTTCGCACAGTAATGCAGCGGCGGCGGCCAGCGCGAAACTGCGTTTCCCGATACCGGCCAGCCCGTGAATAAGCCAGGCGTGGGCAAATCGCTCACGTTCGTTCAGCCATCGTAGCGCTTCGTCCTGCTGCCACGGGAGGAACTGTGCGGGCAAACTCATGGACTGGTCACCTGGCTGCCGGAGTTGCTTGCGCCGGCCTGCGCAATGAGTTGATCGAGCAGACTGCACGCCTGTGCGGCCACGTGCTCAGCATCACTGCTGGCGTCCAGCACCTTGAACCGCAAGGGGTCGGCTTCGGCCTGACGTAAGAAGCCCTCGCGGGCACGCTCCAAGAAGGCCAATTTCTCAGTTTCCAAACGATCCAGTTTGCCACCACGTTGCTTCACACGCTGCAGACCGATTACCGGGTCGAGATCAAGGATGAGATAAAGATCGGGTCGAAAGCCGTTGAGCGCCAGGTCATTAATGCGATTCACCATGCTTGCCTCTAGCCCTCGCGCATATTGCTGGAAGGCAATGGTGGCGGAATCGAAACGATCACACAGCACGACTTTGCCGGCTTCCATGGCGGGCAGGATTTTCTCCTGCAAATGTTGAGCGCGCGCGGCAGCAAAGAGCAAGAGCTCAGTGAGGTCGCACATCTCTGGCAGGCTTGGGTCAAGCAACAGTTCCCGGATACGCTCGCCCACTGGCGTACCTCCCGGCTCTCGGCTTAACACCACATCGAAGCCGCGCCCTTGCAAATGCCTGCTTAAGGATTCGATCAGCGTTGTCTTCCCGGCACCGTTGCTGCCATCGCACACCACCATGAATCCGCGCGCGTTCGCATTGGCCGTTTGTCCTGGCGCTTCCATTAGTTCCTACCCAAAATGTATTTGGACACCGCCCGGTTGTGATCTCGCAAATTCGCAGAGAACGCGCTAGAGCCGTCGCCACGAGCCACAAAATAAAAGTATGAATGAGATTCGGGATGCAAGGTCGCCAAGATTGAGGCCTTGCCTGGACTCGCGATGGGAGTTGGAGGCAGACCCGTACGCGTATAGGTATTCCAGGGCGTATCGGTTTGCAGATCGCGCTTACGGATGCGGCCATCGTATTTATCACCCATGCCGTAAATCACGGTGGGGTCGGTCTGCAGCAGCATGCCGCGTTGCAGGCGATTGATAAAGACCCCCGCCACCCGCGCCCGTTCCTCTGTGCGGCCGGTTTCTTTTTCCACAATAGAGGCCAGTATCAGCGCTTCGTACGGGTCGGCCAGGGGCAAGCCGGGGCTGCGTTGCTCCCATTCCTTCTGAAGAAAAGCCTGTTGGGACCGGTACGCCAACTGAAGAATCTCGAAATCAGTGGTGCCCGGAACAAAGACATAGGTGTCCGGCATGAAAAGGCCCTCAGGACTACTGTACTCTGCCCCCAGGCGCTTCAGCAGTTCGGCGTCGCTGACACCATCCAGTGTTTGTCGTAAGTCGGGAGATTCCCTCAAGGCTTGGCGTATGCGCTGGTAAGTCCAGCCTTCAACCAAAGTGAGCCGGGCCTGCACCATATCGCCCGCAGCCATACGCTCCAGCAGACGTCTCGGAGAATCACCCTGCTGCGCTTCGTAGGCCCCCGCCTTGATCTGTCTGTCCATTTTGGTATAGCGGGCCAACGCCACCAGGGCGTCTGCATTCACGCTGATACCGGCTTCGTTCATGACTTGCGCGATGGTGCGCACGCCGCTGCCCTGTGGCACGACATACTGGATACGTTCGGATTTCATGTCCACCGCCTGGGTGGACCAATGCCAGGCATAGGCGGCCAAGCCGCCGGCAACAAGCGCCACCGCGAGGAGCGCAGACAATGCGATAAGACTAAATTTTTTCATCTTTCAATAGTTTAACGTCCGCTTCGCATCCGCGGCGCAAGCCTGGGCAGACAAAGCCCGTTATCATAAACGCCAGATGCCTCTCTGTGTTTTCAGGTTTAGCGATAGGAACTATGACTCAAACCGTGGATTTTCTTGCCCCCTTGGACGACTTCGTCGTGCTGCGCATTCATGGCCAGGACGCGCGCGCATTCTTGCACGCCCAGCTGAGCAACGACATCTCAGGCATGGGACTGAACGAAGCCCGTTTGGCCGCCTATTGCACGCCCAAGGGCCGTATGTTGGGCAGCATGGTGATTTGGGCGGAAACGGAAGACAAAGGTTCCCCTCTGCTTGCGCTGCTGCGTTCCGACATTGTGGAACCTCTTCTCAAGCGTCTGCGCATGTTCGTGCTGCGCTCCAAAGTGACATTCGAGCCAAGCCCGCTCCAGGCATTCGGGGCCAGTTCGGCCAGCAGCGCGGCAACTACACATACACCTGCCCCGGAGGCAAGCGAGGATACAAATTCTGCCGCCCTCACCCTGGAACCGGCGCCCGCATGGCAGCTCAGGCGCTGCGGCACATATACACTGGTGTCCGCACCGTCTGCCAGCGCCAACTTGGCCCGCTGGTGGGTAATACCGCAAGATGAGCAAGATATCACTAGTATTGCAGGGGCACTTGGCCTGAATCAGGGGAATGCCGCCGTTTGGCGGGCTCAGGATATTGAGGCGGGCTTGGGATGGGTGGAAGAAGCCAACCAAGAGCTCTTCATTCCACAGAGTCTGAATTTCGATCTCAACGGCGGGGTCAGTTTCACCAAGGGCTGTTACCCCGGGCAGGAAGTCGTGGCACGCGCCCATTTCCGCGGGGCAGTAAAACGCCGGGCGGTGCCTGGGTACTGCCGCCTCCCCAGCGGTGTGGAACTCAAGGCAGGCATGGATGTCTTCGATGCAGGTCGTCCCGGCTCCCCCGCAGGTCGCATTATTAACGCAGTGAAAATTCCAGACGACACCTCGGACCTTTCTCAGTGGTATATCTTCATGGAAATCAACCTGGGAGACCTTGACCAGGTTGATTTCCGGGCAAACTCCGCCGAAGGGTCGGCCATCAAGTTGTTGGCGTTGCCCTATTCGCTGGACGCCAAAACGGCGGGGTGAGCAGGCTCAGCTCTTTTTCTCGTAAAGCTTCACGATGCTTGAAAAGTCTAGCCGCCCGTTTCCATTTGCGCTGTGCAGTGAATACAAATTGCGCGCGAGTTCCCCCAGCGGTGTCGAGGAACTCGAATGCAGCGCGGCTTCTGCGGCCAAACCGAGATCCTTCAGCATGAGGTCAACGCCAAAGCCGCCGGCATATTCTTTGGAGGCAGGCACATCCGGCATGACGCCGGGCCAGGGGTTGTAAAGCTCGGTGGCCCAGTTTCGGCCAGAACTCTTGGCGATGATGTCGGATAGCACCTTGGGATCCAGCCCATTCGCTACGCCCAGGGCCAGCGCTTCCGACGTACCGGCCATTAGAATGCCCAGCAGCATATTGTTGCAGATCTTGGCTACTTGCCCTGCTCCCGAGCTTCCGGCATGAAAGATATTTCGACCCATGTTCTCGAGTATGGGGCGAGCGGCGTCGACGTCGTCGCCCTGGCCACCTACGATGAAGGTCAGCGTGCCGGCAACGGCCCCGCCGGTGCCACCGGAAACTGGTGCATCAATCATCCTGATACCGGCTTCCCGAGCTGCCGCTGCGACCTTGCGGGCAGACTCAGGCGAAATGGTGCTGCATTCAATGACCAAGGTGCCGCTTGGAAGGGCTGCGAGCAGCCCCTCTTCGCCCAAATACAAGCCTTCTACGTGGCGACTAGCGGGCAGCATTGAGACGACGACTTCCGCCTCCGCCACGCATTCTCGTGCTGATGTGGCACCTTGGGCGCCGGCATCGGTCAGCCCCTTCACAGCAGCTGGAACGAGGTCGAAGACGACCAGTTCGTGGCCTGCCTTCAGAAGGTTGTGCGCCATGGGACTTCCCATATTGCCCAGACCGATAAAAGCGATACGACTCATTGTTTGTCTCCGTTGTTATTGAATTGCAGTCGTTGAAACGGTTCAAATCTCGCCGAGATCCTGCAGCGGGTGTTCTTCACCCACAGGCCACGGGGCCTCGAAGAAGCGCTCCACCCACGCGGCACTGGCGTCCTGCAAATTGGCCGGTTTCCAGCGCGGTTGCCTGTCCTTGTCGATGAGCAGTGCGCGTATGCCCTCTTGCAGGTCACCCTGGACGCCGCAATGCAAGGAGGCGATGTATTCTTGGCGGAAGGCGTCGGCCAAGGAACCAAGCTTTGCGCGTTCAAGCAGTTCCCAGGATAACCGTGCCGAGCCTGGTGAGCCTGCCGAATAGGTGGCAGCCGCTTTTTGCAGCCACGGTTCTGAATGATTGGCGAAGCGTGCAACGGCATTGCATACTGCTTCAAAATCGTGGCCGTCGCAGGCAGCACGAATGGTGTCGTAATGCTGACGCAGGGGCCCGGGCTTATCGATAGCCAATGCCATTGCATTTAGCATGCGATCGAGTTCCACCGCATTCTGCTGCGCATCGTCGCTCCAGTTCGCTGCACGGACGCTGCTGATGAACTCAGGCCAACGTGTCGACTCCATGGCGTGGTCGGCCAGACCAAGGAAAAGGCAGTCGGCTGCGCCGAGCTGGGCACCCGTAAGAGCCAGGAAGCGCCCAAGCCCGCCGGGCAGGCGGGAGAGCAACCAGGTGCCTCCCACATCCGGAAACAGCCCGATGCTGATTTCAGGCATGGCAAAGCGTGTGGTTTCGCTCACTACGCGGTGACTGGCACCTGCCATGAGGCCGACTCCCCCACCCATCACAATGCCGTTGCCCCAAACGACGATCGGTTTGGGGTAGTCGTGAATGAGGTAATCCAGCCTGTATTCCACGTCGAAGAAACGCCTGGTGTACGGGTTGTCCCAAGCGTGTCCGGTCTCGTTCTGAAGAATGGACTCGTAGATGCCATGCAGGTCACCGCCTGCACAGAAGGCTTTTTCACCACTGCCTGCAAGAATCACAAACGCGATGGACGGGTCATTTGCCCAGGCCATTAGCTTGTCGTAGAGGAGTTCGCACATGGGCAGGGTGAGCCCATTGAGGGTGCGGGGGCGATTCAGCGTTGCCACACCGACCTGCAAACGCCCCGTGGTCAGGACTTCAAACAAGACCACGTCCGAATCGTTCATCATCTTATGTCCACTCCTTTTTCCAATACCTGGCGCGCAATGATGACGCGCATGATTTCATTGGTTCCTTCCAAAATCTGATGCACCCGGGTGTCACGCACCAGGCGCTCCAAAGGGTAATCCTTCAGGTAACCGTAACCACCGTGCAACTGTTGGGCGTCCAGGCAAACCTGGAAGCCGAGATCAGTCGCCAGACGTTTGGCCATGGCGCAATATACGCTGGCTTGGGGGTTCTGAGTATCGAGCATGTTGGCGGCCAGCCTAACCATTTGGCGGGCAGCCACGATGCTGGTGAGCATATCCGCGAGCTTGAACTGCAAGGCCTGGAAAGACGCCAGTGGCTGAGAGAATTGTTGGCGTTCCTGCAGGTATTGGCGGGCCGCATCATACGCGCCCTGCGCCGCCCCTACCGAACACGTGCCAATATTGATGCGGCCGCCGTCCAGCCCCTTCATGGCGAAGACGAAGCCCTGGCCTTCTTCGCCCAGCAAGTTCTCCGCCGGCACTTCGACATTCTCGAAGCTAATGGGACGGGTGGACTGGCTGTTCCAGCCCATTTTCTCTTCCTTGCGACCGTAGCTGATGCCCGGGGTGTCGGCCGGGATCACAAATGCCGATACGCCGCGAGGCCCTGGGCCGCCCGTACGGGCCATCACTACGAGCAAGTCGGTGTCTCCACCACCAGAGATAAATGCTTTCGAACCGTTCAGCACATATGCCCCACCCTTGCGTTCAGCACGCGTTTGCAAGGATCCGGCGTCCGAACCTGCATTGGGTTCTGTCAGGCAGTAGGAGGCAAGCATTTCACCGCTGGCCAGTGCAGGGCCCCATTTTTCCTTTACCGCCTCTGTTCCCCAGCTTCCCACCATCCATGTCGCCATGTTGTGTATGGTCAGAAAAGCTGTGGTGGAAGGGTCGAACGCCGCCATTTCTTCAAACACCAGCGTGGCATCCAGCCGGGGCAGCCCCAAGCCGCCTATGGATTCCGGTGCATACATGGCACAGAAGCCCAGCTCTCCTGCACGTTGAAATGCCTCACGCGGGAAAATCGATTCGGCATCCCAACGTGCTGCATTCGGTGCCAGTTCTCCGAGGGCAAATTCCCGCGCGGCTTGTGCAAAGGCGAGCTGCTCGTCACTCAGACGAAAATCCATGGTGTTGTCTCCTAAACCTGTTCTTTTGCAGTACGTCTGTTCTTGGTCAGACGCATCTCCATTCTTTTATACCTTATCGCCAGCAGGTTCCGGCGGCTGTCAGCTTTCTGACAATTTCAGGCGGGGCCTGGCTTTTGCGCATGCCTCGGGGTGCCCTGCCCAGGCCCTCCAGCACCGGCTTCCGCCTTGCGCTGACGATGCAGAAATCGACGACGTCTGGATTCCATTGGATCGAATACCAGCGGTCTATAGAGTTCCACCCTATCCCCGTCCAGCAGAGGCTGTTCAGGTGAGCAGAGTCGGCCGTAGATGCCAATGGGCGGAAGCTCAGCTCTCAGGTCAGAATGAAGGTCGAGCAGGCCGCTCAGCTGCACCGCCTGTGCTGCGCTTGCGCCTGGCGGCACAATTACTTCTCGGCTCCAGACTGCATCGGGAAGGGCGTAGACAACCTCGACCCGGATACTGTTCGCGGGCTTAATCGCCATAGACCTGCTGCGCTCGTTGGGTGAAGGAGTCAATGAAGGTCGTGGCAATGCGGTTGAAAATGGGACCGACGACTGCTTCCAGGGCGCGACTGGAAAACGCGTAACGCATGGTGTAGACCACTTTGCAGGCGTCTTCGGCCAGGGCGTTGAACTCCCACGTGCCGGTCAGCTCGGAAAATGGGCCATCAATGAGATGAATGGTTATCAGCTTCGGGTAATCGTGCTCATTACGCGTGGTGAAGGTTTGCTTTATACCGGCGATGCTGATCGTGACCGAGGCCTCCATGCCGTGTTCGTCTTGCTTGTGCACTTGCGAACCACCGCACCACGGCATGAATTCCGGGTAGCGCGCTACGTCGGCCACCAGATCGAACATCTGTTTATCACTGTATGGGACGAGGACGGAGCGTTGTACGGTGTGCATCGATATGGGTTGAGATAGAATGGAATGTTCTGATTTTACCGTCTGCAAGAAATCAAGTTCATGAGCATCGTTGAGAACCGCAAAGCCACACACGACTACTTTATCGAGGAACGATTCGAAGCCGGGCTCGTCCTTGAGGGGTGGGAGGTGAAGGCCATCCGTGCCGGGCATGTGCAGCTCAAGGAAAGCTACATCATCGTTCGCGACGGAGAAATCTTCATCATTGGCATGCACGTCAGCCCACTGCCGACGGCATCCACCCATATTCGCCCGGAGGCGACCCGCACTCGAAAACTGCTGCTCCACGCCGAAGAAATCAAAAAGCTCATCGGCAAAACCGAGCAGCGTGGCTATACTCTGGTGCCCTTGAACCTTCACTATCGGAACGGGCGCATCAAGCTAGATTTCGGCCTGGGTCGCGGCAAGAAGCTGCACGACAAGCGGGACGCGGCACGTGACAAAGACTGGGCGCGGGAAAAAGAGCGACTCATGAAACATGACACCCGCAACAGGCGCCAGGGCGACTAAGACCGTTTAGCACTTGGCACGTAGGGGTCTAGGTCGCTGAGGATGGGGGGCAATCCCCGTGCCTCAAGAGAATTCAGCCGCAGAACATGCGGCTGAATTTTTTGGCCAGGCACCGGGGCGGTGCCTGGATCATCAAGGGTTACGCCTTGGCGAGACGCTGCCAAGTATCAACCACGGTGTCCGGGTTGAGCGACATGGACAGTATGCCTTCGTCACGCAGCCAGAGCGCAAGGTCGATGTGGTCGCTGGGCCCCTGACCGCAGATACCGACGTACTTGCCTGCCTTCAGACACGCATTGATGGCGCGGCTCAACATGAACTGAACTGCAGCATCACGTTCGTCGAAATCGGCGGCCAACAGCTCCATGCCGGAGTCGCGGTCCAGACCGAGTGTGAGCTGAGTCATGTCGTTCGAACCGATGGAGAACCCGTCGAAATATTCCAGGAATTCATCGGCCAGAATGGCGTTCGAGGGCACTTCACACATCATGATGACGCGCAGACCGTTCTCGCCACGCTTCAGGCCATTGGCTGCGAGCAGATCAATGACGCGACGGGCCTGGTCTACCGTGCGCACAAAGGGCACCATGATTTCCACGTTGGTGAGACCCATTTCATCGCGAACTTTCTTCAGAGCCTCGCATTCCATGCGGAAGCACTCAGCGAATTCTTCGGAAATGTAGCGCGATGCACCGCGGAAGCCCAGCATGGGGTTTTCTTCTTCGGGCTCGTAGCGAGAGCCGCCGATCAGTTTCCGATATTCATTCGATTTGAAATCGGACAAACGGACAATGACGGGCTTCGGATAGAAAGCTGCACCCAGGGTGGCAACCCCTTCGGCAAGCTTTTCGACGAAGAAGGCGCGCGGGCTGGCGTAGCCACGGGCGGCCGATTCGACAGCCGACTTCAGCTCAGTGTCGACGTTCGGATAATCGAGCACCGCCTTGGGGTGGACAGCAATATTGTTGTTGATGATGAACTCGAGCCGGGCCAGACCCACGCCATGGTTGGGAATCTGGGCGAAATCAAAGGCCAGCTGTGGGTTACCCACGTTCATCATGACCTTCAGGCCGACATCGGGCATTTCACCCCAGCGAACCTCTTCGATTTCGGTTTCGATCAGGCCATCATAAATGCGACCTTCGTCACCTTCCGCGCAGGAGACAGTGACTTCCCGGCCGTTTTCGAGGACATCGGTAGCATCGGAGCAGCCGACAACTGCGGGGATGCCGAGCTCGCGCGCGATGATGGCTGCGTGGCAGGTGCGGCCGCCACGATTCGTGACGATGGCCGATGCCAACTTCATGACGGGTTCCCAGTTGGGGTCAGTCATGTCGGTGACGAGAATGTCGCCGGCCTGGACTTTATCCATTTCGGAGGCATCCGCCACAACGCGCACCTTGCCGGAACCAATCTTTTGACCGATGGCACGGCCGGTGACCAGGACTTCACCGGTAGCCTTCAGGCGGTAACGCTCCTGAACATCATTGGCGCTTTGCTGCGATTTGACCGTTTCCGGGCGGGCTTGCAGGATATAGATCTTGCCGTCGATACCGTCACGGCCCCACTCGATGTCCATCGGGCGGCCATAATGCTGCTCGATAATGACGGCATAACGTGCCAGTTCAATGACTTCGTCGTCGGTCAGCGAATAACGGTTGCGCTCGGACACGGGCACATCCACCGTACGCACGGCATGACCAGAGCTGCGATCAGCGTCGAATTCCATCTTGATCAGCTTCGACCCAATACGACGGCTGATGATGGGGTATTTGTCTGCGGCCAGGGATGGCTTGAATACGTAGAATTCGTCAGGGTTGACAGCGCCTTGCACCACTGTCTCGCCCAAGCCATAGGAAGAGGTAATGAAGACCACGTCCTTGAAGCCTGATTCGGTGTCAATGGTGAACATCACGCCGGCGCTACCCTTGTCGGAACGCACCATGCGCTGGATGCCTGCAGACAACGCGACCTCGGCGTGAGCAAAGCCCTTGTGAACACGATAGGAAATGGCGCGGTCGTTATAGAGGGATGCAAACACGTGGCGGATTTTTTCCAGCACGTCGTCGATGCCGACCACATTCAGGTAGGTTTCCTGCTGGCCAGCAAAGGAAGCGTCAGGCAGGTCTTCTGCCGTGGCCGATGAGCGAACGGCGAAGGATCCATTGCCATCGGCGTCCAATTCGGCAAATGCCTTGCGAATGTCTTGTTCCAGGTCTGCGGGAAAGGGGGTGTCGATGATCCACTGGCGGATCTCCGCGCCGACCTCAGCCAGCTGACGGACATCATCGGGGTCAAGCGTAGCGAGCCTGTCATTGATACGCTGATCGAGCCCAGTCGACTTCAGGAAATTGCGGAAGGCCTCGGCTGTGGTGGCGAAACCACCAGGCACGCGGACACCCGCTCCGGAGAGTTGACTGATCATTTCTCCCAGCGAGGCATTCTTGCCGCCGACCGAGTCGACGTCAGTCATGCGCAGCTGCTCGAAAGATACGACGTTAGACATAAAGTCACCTATAAATGAAAAGAAAGCGTGTTTGCTCAGTGACCGACGCCATTGCGGTCACTGAGCAAACCCGCCTCGCACACTGTTTTTCATCTGCTCGGTGACTGTAGGATCTTCCTTGGTGTTAACCTTGCTGGATTGTACAGTTTTCGTCAGGCTCTGCGTCACGCGTCATGTCCAATTCCGTATTGCAACGAACCGTATTTGTCGTCTCAGACAGCACCGGCATTACCGCCGCCACTTTCAGCAATTCCGTGCTATCGCAGTTCGAGCAGGTGGAATTTGACACCGTGCGTGTTCCCTACCTGGATAGTGAAGAGAAAGCGGCAGAAGTGGTGAGGCGAATCAACCGCTGCGCCTCCGAGCAGCACGCGCCCCCCCTGGTCTTCAGCACTCTGGTGGACCCCACCATTGCAGAAACGATACGTAGTGCGGAATGCATCTTCTTCGACCTATTCGGCACCTTTGTCCAGCATATAGAAGAAGCTCTGGGAGTGAAATCCAGCCATTCGGTCGGCCGCTCGCACATGGGTGGGCTCTCCAAGCAATACAACGCGCGGATTGAAGCCATCAACTTCACCCTGGCCCACGACGACGGTCAGTACGTACGAGGTCTGGAGGAAGCCGATGTCATTCTTGTCGGCGTTTCCCGTTGCGGCAAGACTCCCACCAGCCTTTACCTCGCGATGCAGTATGCCGTGAAGGCGGCCAACTATCCGTTGATCCCTGAAGATTTTGACCGTGACAGCCTGCCGGCTACCTTGCTTCCTTTCCGAAAGAAGCTTTTTGGGCTCTCCATTCATCCGGAGCGCTTGGCTGAAGTACGAAATGAGAGGCGCCCCAACAGCCAATATGCCTCCATCAAGCAATGCCGCGATGAAGTTGCGTCCGCCGAGCGCCTGATGCGGATGGAAAATATTCCCTGGCTGTCCACCACCACGAAGTCCATCGAAGAAATTTCGACAAAGGTCATGGCCGAAATCGGGCTGGAACGGCGTCAGACTTTCTATTGAGAGACTAGGCAGCTTGCCCGCGGCTCACCCGCGGCTTGGTATCTCGCCGCGGGACAGCTGCTATGTGGACAGGAAGCGGCGGCGTTGCTCAAACAGGCAAATGCCTGCAGCAATCGCCACGTTCAGAGATTCCACCGCTTCATTCTGCGGAATGCTCAGCTTCATATCCGCCGCATTCAGCAAGGCGCGGGAAACTCCCCTGCCCTCATTGCCAAATACCCATGCCGCATGGCGGGGCAGCTCCGCCTCATAGAGCGACTGCGCCCCTTCCAATGCGGTGACCAGCAAGGGAATGCGCAGGCGCTCACGCAGCTCGATGAGATCCTGGCCCTCGTGGATCGCGAGGGCGAAATGTGCGCCCTGGGCGCTGCGCAATACCTTCGGCGACCACGCAGCAACGCAGCCCCCCGAGAGATAGACCTGGGCTATGCCCGCAGCAGCTGCGGTTCTGAGCAGCGTACCCATGTTGCCGGGATCCTGGAGCCTGTCCAGCCAAAGGCAGTTCTCGTCGATGTTCTGCGGAACAGAAGGTGTCGGCGCGCGGACAAGAAAAGTCAGGCCCTGACCTTGAACCACCTGTGAGGCGGCCTTCATCATGGCCGGCGCACAGAGGCGGATACGTGAAGAATCCACTTGGGCAAGAATGCCAGAAATTTCCGACTGAGCTACACGCGTTTCGTCTACAAAGGCGAGTTCAGGCTGCCCCTGAATGTCCAACCAGCTTGAGCAGAGATGTGGCCCCTCGAGTGCAACCGGAAGGGGTACGGATGCCCTTTCACCCGGCGCACGCCGGCCTTCCTGGGCCCGTATAAGCAGACGGAAATCGGGATTGTCGCGCGAGGCGATTCTCTTCATGTTGTCAGCAGCAAGTCAAAATGCCGTTTGACCGGCGCAAAACTGCGCCGATGTTCGTCGCAAGGCCCGAGGTCAAGCAGACGCTGCAGATGGAATGCGGTCGCGTACCCCTTGTGGCGATCAAAACCGTAGTCCGGGAAACGCTCGTGCATTTGGTTGCAGTAGGCGTCGCGCGCCGTCTTGGCCAGTATTGAAGCCGCTGAAATGGCAGGCACCTTGGCATCGCCCCCAATGACGTACTGGGCTGTACAGGGCAGACCATGCGGCACCTGATTGCCGTCTACCAATACCTGTTGCGGGGGATGCTGCAGGCCTTCGCAAGCGCGCCGCATGGCCAGCATGGTGGCTTGCAGAATGTTGAACTGGTCGATCTCGGCAACGGTGGCACTGGCAATACACCAGGCCAGGGCACGCTCACGTACTTCCAGGGCCAGCTCTTCGCGACGTGCTGCCGACAGTTTCTTGGAATCGTCCAGCCCTTCAATAAGGGTGCCTTCATCAAGAATAACCGCAGCAGCGAACACCGGCCCGGCCAGCGGCCCTCGGCCGGCTTCGTCAACGCCGGCACAAATAAGTGCCGGCATGGAAAGATCGTCAAACAGCCCCGCCTGCATGGCCCCCCGCCTCCTTCATGACCGCGTCGGCAACCAGGCGTGGCGTATCCAAGGCCAGACTGCGGTGCATCTCTGTGAAACGTTGCTCAATTTCGGCCGCATAGCCAGTATCAGTCAAGGCTCGCCAGCAGGCTTCCGCCAAGGCCTCAGGCGTGGCTTCATCTTGGAGCAGTTCCGGCACCACGAAATCCCGAGCCAGCACGTTCGGCAAGCCCACCCATGGTACATAAGGGCGTTCCTGACCGGATTTCCATTCCATGATCTTGCGCATCAGTGGCGTCAACACGTAAGAAATGACCATGGGTCGCTTGAACAGTGCCGTTTCCAGCGTGGCGGTGCCACTGGCTACGAGCACGGCATCGGCTGCCTCCATCACATGCCAGGCTGCCGGCCAGTCTGGCTCTAAACCAAGCAGGCGGTCGCGATCAATGATATGGCAGTTCAGCCCATTATGAGCAGTGAGTATTTGTTCAAATTCCCTGCGGCGCTCGGCATTCACCATGGGGACAGCTAGCTGCAGGCTGGGATCGCGTTGCCGCAGGATGCCCGCGGCTTCCAAGAAGCGTGGGGCAAGCTGACGGATTTCCGAACTGCGACTACCCGGAAGTACAGCCAGCAGAGGTTTATCCGGGTCCAGCCCCAGCCTAAGCTTTGCCGCTCGGCGGTCGGGTTCCAAAGGAATGTTCGCGGCCAGGGGATGGCCAACGCAGGTGACCGGAATCCCTTCCTTTTCGTAGATCTCGACTTCGAATGGAAAGAGCACCAGCATGTGCGAAACGGCCCGCCGAATGCGTTCAATGCGTTCGTAACGCCAGGCCCAAATTGACGGACCGACGAAATGGATGGTGGGGACGCCTGCCGCCTTGAGCTTCTCCTCAAGGCGAAGATTGAAATCCGGTGCATCCACCCCAACGAACACGTCGGGATGATGGGCCAGCCAGCGGCGTGAAACATCGCCATAAATCCGTAGCAAGCCGGGCAGACGCTTGAACGCATCCACATAACCGAAAACCGTTAGCGCATGCATAGG
>JAJUJD010000226.1 GCA_029267315.1 Alcaligenaceae bacterium | reverse complement strand
TAGAGCAACCCACATCTCGGCGCGGAAGCCGGGAATTTCCTCAGCAATCGCAGGCACACCCGGAAGAATGTCCAGGCGTGAGTCACCAGACACTGCCAACGCGCGCAACTTGCCGGAGCGAATGTTTTCCAGCACAGACGACAGACTGCCAAAGAGAATTGGAATCTGGCCACCCAGCACATCCGTCATGGCCGGTGCCACGCCCCGGTATGGAACGTGTTCCATCTTGGTCCCCAGTTCGCTGGCAAGCATTTCCGGGATCAGGTGGTTCAAGGTGCCAATGCCGGCGGAGGCGTAATAATAATCGCCAGGGTTCTCCTTGATGAGCCGCAGAAACTCCTTGAGGTCCTTCGCTTCGAAGGAGGGGTGCACAGCCAGGACGTAAGGCACAACTCCCAGGCCAGCAATCGGTTCGTAATCCTTAATTGGGTCGAAGCCGGCGTTCTCCATGACCCATGGCAAGATCAATTGATTGCTATTTGCCGTGACAAACAGCGAATGCCCGTCGTTGTTTTCGCGGCGCATAAACTGGTTACCGATCGCGCCACCCGCACCTGGCTTATTGTTCACCACAATAGACTGACCGAGCATTGGTGCCAACCGTTCGGCGATCAAGCGCGCCACGATGTCGGTACCGCCGCCGGCGGCCGTCGGCGTGACAACCTGTATGGGCGCGTTCGGATAGTCGCTAGCTGCGTGGGCATTGAGCAATCCACTGGTTAGGCCAACGGTCAATGCCGTGCGCACGAGGGCACGAAAAATTGTCTTCATTAAGATCTCTCTTTTGGTGGACTGGTAAGCGGTAAACAGGTTCAGTTGTCGAGCAATTGCTCAAGCAGCGCACCGTAAGCAAGCAGATCGAAATCCCGTTTCCAGGGTCCGATCAGCTGTACGCCTGTGGGCAGGCCAGCGCTGTTAATGCGAACCGGAAGATGCAGGCATGGCCAGCCCAGCACCGTCCAGGTCTTGTTGAACGCCGGTGTGCCCGTGAAATCGTGTCCGGCCGGCGCAGGGCCCGAAGCGGGTGGAGTCAGAATGAAGTCTGCCCCTTCGCTCAGCGCATTCCACTGAGTGCGCATTTCATGTTGGTAGGCACACATTTCCAGATACAGACCGGCATCTGTGGCCCAGCCCTCTTGGACGTTCTGCAGTAACGACGCGCTAAGACCTTCCTTGCGCGCAGACACTACGGGCTCAAGGTTGCGGGCAAACTCGTACTTCATGATGGCGGTATGCGCCCGCACCAGCGTATCAAGGTGTGCACGTGCATCGATACGCACGCATTGGGCACCTGCCTGTTCAAGCCGCTGCGCGACGAACTCAAGGGTGTCCCGGCCTTCTGCCTCCAGCGCACTTTTCGGCGCATAGTCGATGACGGCGACGCGCGCTCCCTGGAGGCTCAGCGCGTTGTTGCGGGGAATGACAGGCAAAAGGACTTCTGCCGCACGAATCATCCAGTCCATGTCCGAGGCGTGCCAGCCGATGGTGTCGAGCGATTCACTCGTCAGCCGCAAACCGTCCCGGCTGATGAAGCCATACGAGGGCTTGAAACCCGGCACGCCGCAATAGGCTGCGGGCCGGATGATGGAGCCACCAGTTTGTGTGCTGAGTGCAAGGGGCACCATTCCCGCCGCTACCGCGGCGGCCGACCCGCTGGAGGACCCCCCCGGGGTATGGGCGAGGTTGCGCGGATTCCGCGTAGGGCCGGGGTGGCGGAAAGCGAATTCAGCCGTCACTGCTTTTCCTACAGGAACCGCCCCGGCTCGCAGCAATAGTTCTACGCATGCGGCGTTGAATGACGCGGCACTACTGTCGGTAGAGGGTGAACCGCAACGCGTTGGCATACCGGCCACATCGATGACGTCCTTCACGCCGAACGGCACACCCGCCAGGGGACCAGTAAGCGCGCCCGGCTCGGGAAGCGGTGCCTCTGTGGTCAGATGGGCCCATGCTCGAACGTCCGTTTCCCGCTGCTCGATCATCTGGCGGGAGTAGTGCAGCGCCGCGCGGTGGTCAGCATTCTGCAGGGAAGTGAACGAAGGGTAAGGATGCTTGCTGGTCGCGGAGCGGGAGCCGGCTGTGTCGGCAACGGTGGGGTAAGGCATTGAATATCCAACGTATAGATGCTGCGGAATGGGTTAATGCTAAGCTCCCCCATTGTTGTTCGTCTAATGCAAAATATGCAGAAAATTAATACCATTTCGGACATAGTCCAGCTTGATGGAGCACTGCTTACCGCTTTCTGCACGGTGGCGGAGGAGCTCAACTTCGGCCGCGCCGCTCAACGCCTCTGCATAAGTCAGCCTCCTTTGAGCCGCCGAATCCATCGCTTGGAGGAACTGGTGGGTACGCCGCTGTTCGAGCGCACGACTCGTTCCGTGCGTCTCACACCTGCTGGCGCCTTGATGTATGAACATGCACGGCGCATCACAACCGACATGGGACGCATGCTGGCTAGCGTGAGAGAAGTTGCGCGTGGCGAAGGGGGGACGCTCTCCATTGGAATCACCCCGACCGCCGCTTTTTCCCCATTAGTAGAGTCCCTGCACCGTTTCCGGCGCCATCATCCCAAGATCGCGTTGGATCTGCGGGAAATGGATTCGGTTGAGCTGTGGGAAGAACTACAACAGGGGCGGCTCGATGTCGCACTGATGCGACCTGTGAACGCTCACGAATCTATCGAGATGGTAGTGGTGCATACAGAACCCATGTGCTTCGTGACCCGGCGCCAGGATTCTTTTTCGCGCGGATCGGTAAGCCTTGAGCAGGTGGTCGAGCACCCATTGATTGGATACGACGAAAAGGCGTCGCCCTACCTGGCCCGCATTATGGGAGCCATGCTGGCCGGCGCAGCCTCCCCCGCACAAATCGTACAGGTCAGTCGCGTGCCTTCCATCCTTACCTTGGTCGAAGCAGGCGTCGGCACAGCGATTGTGCCTCGTTCGCTGGAACGGCTGAACCCTCACGTTTTGCGGTTTCATGCCATCGAGCCGCCGATCGGGCCTGCCGCCCAGTTCGTTGTAGCTCGGCCCATGAAGGGGAAGAATGCTACCGCTCTGGCATTCATGGCCGAGTTGCTGGCCCAGCGGTAAGGAACCCCCCTTGAAGATTCCAACTTCGTCCTTATAATTAGCACTCAGTGAGGGCGAGTGCTAACATTGCCTTCTACACCTACCTCAATCTCTATTGTTTACTCACAGGAGTTTCTTCATGGCATTGCGTCCTTTGCACGATCGCGTGATCGTCAAGCGCCTGGACAACGAGCGCACCACTGCCTCTGGCATCGTCATCCCTGACAGCGCAGCCGAGAAGCCCGACCAAGGCGAGATCATCGCAGTCGGTACCGGCAAGCGCACCGAAGATGGCAAGGTTCTGCCTCTGGAAGTCAAGGTCGGTGAGAAGGTCCTGTTCGGCAAGTACGCCGGCCAGAACGTGAAGGTTGATGGCGAAGAAGTTCTCGTTATGCGCGAAGACGAAATCCTCGCCGTGATCC
>JAJUJD010000171.1 GCA_029267315.1 Alcaligenaceae bacterium | reverse complement strand
GATCGGCACCGCCAGACTCAAGGCACAGCGTGGGCAGCGGTGGGCTTCCCGGCGGCCTGAGCCAAGCACCGCGCGCGTGCAATGTGGACATAGCCCGCCTGCAGCCCGGCTGCTACATAACAGGCAGGACAAGGGCAGAGTATTGCGCACCAACATTAAGCGGCTGCGTAATTCGCGCAGCATGCTGAGATAGGCCATAATGGAAGGATTCGCGTTCCAGGGAACGACTATCCCAGCACGGAACGCCACACCTTGGCCAGTGCCAGTTCACGCAGATGTCACAGTCTTTTCTTCCAATCAACGCTCACCACGTTCGCCAGCAATTCAACCGGCGCGCGCCCTTAGACGACGCTCAGTTCCTCTATGGGGAAATTGCCACCCGCATGCTGCACCGGTTGGGTTATATCCGCGTGAGCCCCGGCAAACTGCTGGATGTCGGTTGCGGTGCGGGCCACGCCATTGAACCGCTGCGCGTGCAGTATCCGGAAATGGAATACACCGGAGTCGATAGCAGCCCGGCGCTGCTTGCTGTGGCCAGGAAGCGGTTTCAGTCAAAGCCGGGGTTGTGGCAGCGGCTGCGCAACAAGCCCATGTTGCCCGTGGAATTTGTGGAAGCCGATATGGGCGCCATGCCCGTGGCGCCAGAAAGCCAGGATTTGCTTTGGTCCAATATGGCTTTGCACTGGCACCCTGCCCCCCACGATGTGCTGGCCGAATGGCGGCGCGTGCTCAAGCCAGGCGCGCTGGTGATGTTTTCCAGCCTTGGCCCGGGCACGCATGCGGAACTGCGCAAAGCACTCAAAGATGCAGGGCTGGAAACCGCCACACCGCCCTATGTGGACATGCACGATTTCGGGGACATGCTGGTGCAGCTGGGGTTCTCCGACCCCGTCATGGACCAGGAAATCATCACCCTCACTTACCGCAGCGCAGAAAAGCTACTGCACGATGTGCGCCTGCTGGGAGGCAATCCCAATCCCGAACGCCGTGCCGGCCTGGCTGGCCGCGCCTGGCGCCAACGACTGATCGACGCACTTGAGGCGCAACGGGGCATGGACGGCACCATTCATTTGAGCCTGGAAGTCGCCTATGGCCACGCCTGGCGCGGTCTGGCAAGCAAAGGCCCACGAGGCGAGACGCGCATTCCCATCAGCGCCATCGGCCGGGCACCGGGAAGCAAGGGGCCGACGGTCAGGCCTCGCCAGGAAGACGACCCCGAAGCCGGCAACCGCAATTAATTTGACGAAGACGACGCCAGGCTTCTGCGGCGCGAGGCGTCGATGCCCAACTGCTTGAGCTTGCGGTAAAGGTGGGTACGCTCCAGGCCGGTGCGTTCGGAGACCCGCGTCATGCTGTGATTTTCGCGGCCCAGGTGGTATTCAAAATAGATGCGCTCGAATTCGTCGCGCGCTTCCCGCAGCGGCTGGTCTAGCGAGATCACGCTCAGCGGGGAAACGTTTTCGTCGGCGGCAGCCGATTCATTTTCTTCCGCAGGTGCTGCCACTGCCGGTTGCTGGCTGGGGTGCGCCACCATTGGCGCCGGCCGTGCATTGCGCGGCTGCTCACCCATGACTGCCGGCGCACCGGAAACCGCGGGGCGTGCCAGGGCGGTGGAAATGGTCTTCAGCAGCTTCTGCAGCGTAATGGGCTTTTCAAGAAAGTCTGCCGCACCGATGCGTGTGGCTTCTACGGCGGTATCGACCGTGGCATGGCCGCTCATCATAATGACCGGCATATCAAGAACGCCCTGAGCCGCCCATTCCTTCAGAAGGCTGACACCGTCGGTGTCGGGCATCCAGATGTCCAGCAGAATGAGGTCAGGCCGGAATGTCTGCCGGGCAGCGCGGGCCTGCGCAGCATTCTCTGCGAGTTCCACAGTATGGCCCTCGTCGTACAGAATCTCCGACAAGAGCTCGCGAATTCCAATTTCGTCGTCAACAACCAGAATTCTGGCCATAAAGCGTCACCCTAATTAAGTTTGCTGATTATCGTTCGCCTGAACGGCTTCGTCCAGAGACGCCGCCTTTCCTGCCAGACGTGTCAGGAGCAAGGAAACCCGCGCGCCTCCTTCGCGGCGGTTTGCAAGGTCAATACTGCCCCCGTGCTCTTCAATTATCTTCTTCACTATAGCAAGACCCAAGCCAGTGCCCGTAACTTTAGTCGTGACGTAGGGCTCGAAGACGCGGTCGACCACCTGCGGTTCAAAGCCCGGGCCGTTGTCAGCCACTGAAATCCTGACCGCTTGTTTATCGATATTATCCGCCTCTTTTGCCTGGACCAGCCGGGTCTGCACCCGGATGCTCGCGCCCGCCTCGGGATGCTGCTGCACCGCCGCATCGCGCGCGTTCGCCAATAGATTATGTATCACTTGGCGCAGCTGCGTCACATCCCCTTCCACCAGGGGCAGGTCTTCAGCGAAATCTACCTCCAGCGAGACGCCGTGTGCGCGTGCCACACCAGTGTCGGGGTCCCAACCATAAAGCGTGAGTACTTCACCAATCAATTCGTTAATGTTTACCGGCTGCATTTGCGCAGGCGGCGTACGCGCGTACTCGCGGAAATCATCCACCATTTTCTTCAGCGACCCCACCTGGTTCACGATGGTATTGGTGGAGCGCTTGAGCATAGCCGCATCGTCTTCGTTCAATCGGTCAGCCAATTTCATGGCCAGGCGTTCGGCAGAAAGCTGGATGGGCGTCAGAGGATTCTTGATTTCATGCGCCAGGCGCCGCGCCACTTCGCCCCAAGCCACGGTGCGGTTGGCCGATATCACCTCGCTGATGTCGTCGAAAACCACCAGATAACCATTGCCTCGCCCGGCGATGCGTAACTCCGTACCACGCGCCAGAATCGTCACCAGGTGGCGGCGAGCCATCTCATCCTGGCCGGAGACATCCAGCTCGAACTGCTGCTGCCAGTAAGGCCGCTCTGAATCCATGGCGGCATGGGCGGCAAAGGCTTGGCGAATATGCCGGGAAAGCTCCAGCCCACCTTCGACAGTTTCCAGCGGCCTGCCCTGCACTGAGCGCAGGTCGGCGCGCAGAATGGATTGCGCCCCCTGGTTGAACATGGAAACGCGGAACATTTCATCGAACACCAAGACGCCCGAAGAAAGGTTACTCAGAATCGATTCCAGGTACACATTGCTGCGTTCCAGCTGCTGGCGGTTGCGTTCAACCTGTCGGCGTGCCTCTTCCAGCTGACGCGTCATGGCGTTGAAGGAACGCGTGAGCTGGCCGACTTCGTCCTTGCGTGGCGGCTCCGGCAATGGCCGGTAGTCGCCCACCCCCACCGCCTGGGTGCCCGCCGCCAAAGCCAGCAAGGGCCGCACCAGCCGCCGCGAAATGGCCAGCGCCGCCACCACAGCCGCGAACATGGCCAACAGCAGCGCCATGGTCAGCGTGATGCCGTAGAGCTTGCGCAGCCCCAGACGAGAAAGCGCCAATTCCTGGTAATCGCGGAAGCCTTCCTGCACCTGGTTGGCGTTGCGGGCAATGGTCTCCGGCACCGGTTCTATCACCTGCAGCCAGCGTGTATCCGTGGCTACCCCCAGCAGCGTGGGTTGCTGGCCCATGCCGTTGATGGGCACCACCACCCGCAGTTGCAGCCCCGCCTGACGCGCTGCTTCCGACTCTTCGCCTTCCCCCACAATGCCGGCTGGTTCCAGCACTTCGGCCGCCGAGTAGGCCCGCGAGACCTTGAGCTGATTGATGACGGAAGGTGGAGGAAGATCGGGAACAAGCTGACCGAAGTCTGTCGACGAAAAGGCCACCAGCCGGTTATTCCCCGTGAAGACCAGCGCTTCAGAAACCTGGTTGCTTTCACGCAGGCTGCTGATCACCAGCGCCATATCCGTGTCGGTGCTGTTGCCCAGGCGGGCCGCCATATCCCTCGCGCGCTTGTTAAGGTCCGCCAACTGGGTGTCCAGTGCAGCACGTCCCAGGTTCAGGCCGGCTTCCAGGGCGGTATCTACACGCACATTGAACCAAGATTCAATCGAACGCGACATAAACTGCACGGAGAGCACGTAGATCAGTGTCCCGGGCAGAATGCCAATCAGCACAAAATAAAGCGCGAACCGCGATGTCAGCCTTGCGCCGAACTGGCGCTTGCGCACCTGGCGCAGAAGCCGCCCGCCCATGACCACCACCCAAGACAACATGGCAGCGGCCAGAATGGCATTCAGAATCAGCAGCACGTCGTACTGCTGGGCAAAGCGGGAAGCATTCCCAGTGGCCCAAACCAGCAAGGCGAGCAGGGCCAGGGCGCTTACTACGGCAACGACCAGCGCAATGCGCGACGTCCAGCGCACTAGGGCTGGGGCTCGCCGGCGGAGATCGAAAAGCTGAAGTCTTTCCATGGTGTGGACAGCGACCAGGCGCTGCTGTTCAAGGCATGCACCCGGAATGGGCGGGCCAGAAGCGAAGTATCCAGGCGAACGCGCATGCGCCCAGCATAGAGCGCGTCCGGTTCAAGGTCAGAGACAGGCACCACCGCCCAATTGCGGATGTTCCTGATGAAAGACAGGGCGTCGTCCAGCGACGCTTCAGGAAGCGTGAGATCGCCTGTACCCACGCGCCATTGCCGTGTCAGCGCGTTATAGACCACTCGCCAGGTCTGTTCGGTACGCACCACTTCCTTGTCAAACCACCAGCTGCGCGGTCGCATTATTTCTATGTCTGCCGTGAAGTACAGGGTGACACCGCGCTCGGCGGAATAGCGCAGTTCGTCTGAAAGCGGAAGGTGAACATCGGCATCGATATTCAACCAGCCATCTGCAAGCACCGGCTCGATAACCAGCACTGCGGGGTCAGCAGAAAGCTCCTCCTGGGCGTGAAGCGGACCCAGGAAGAGAAACAGCAACAGTATGAGCAATCGCCGGAACATCATGACGAACCTGCCCGTTTGCTTATGGACGACATGCGTCATTGTTGACGAGTCATGCATTCTTGGCAAACAGGGCATAGAAGAAACCGTCGCCGAGGGCCTGGTTTGCCATGTCGTCGTTGATATCGTCTGAGTCTGAAAGAGCGCCCGAAACACCGTTCTTTGTGCCTGCAGCATCCGTCTGGCCACTGAGGGGAAGAATCTGACCGGGTGCCGGCAGGCGGGTGGCATCAGCGTGTCGCTTGGCAAAGGCCTGGGCCTGTTTCTCCCCTTCCTCCGGGAAGATGGAGCAAGTCGCATAAAGCAAATGCCCGCCTGGCTTTAAGGTTTGCCACAAGGCATCCACAATTTGCTTTTGCAATGCCGCGGTGCGGGCAACATCTTCCTTCCTGCGCAGCCAGCGAATGTCCGGGTGGCGACGCACCACGCCAGACGCTGTGCACGGCACATCGGCCAAAATGGCATCAAACGGCCGGCCGTCCCACCACGCTTCCAAATTGGCCGCGTCGGCACACTTCAACTGCACGCCGTCGTGGTAAAGGCCCAGCCGGTTCAAGTTCTGCTCAACGCGCTTCAGGCGTTCAGGGTCGGAATCCAGCGCTGTTAGTTCGAGGTCGGCTCGTTCCAGCAGATGTGCGGTTTTACCGCCGGGCGCAGCGCAGGCGTCCAGCACCCGCATGCCGTTAGCCACAGGCAATAAGCGGCCGGCTTGCTGGGCGGAAAGGTCTTGCACCGACCACCAACCCTCATCGAAACCTGGCAAGGCGTGCACGGGGCGCGGTTCCGTCAGCACAATGGCATCTGGCTGCGGCGACCAAGCCTCTATGCCGGCCTGTTTGAAAGCGTCCAGCACATGGTCAACCCGCGCTTTGCGGGCGTTCACCCTCAAAGCCATGGGCCCGGGCCGGTTGGCCGCTTCCAGCAGCGACTGCCATTGAAGTGGATACGCCTGTTGCAGACGCTCCACCCACCACAGCGGATGGTTATGTTGCGCTTCCGGGTTTTCCATAGCCTGCGCTAAAATATGCGGTCTTTCGCGCAGAAAACGGCGCAACACGCCATTGACCAAGCCCTTGAAAGGCTGCAGCTTTTTATGGCGGCCCGCGGCGCGCACGGCTTGGTCAACCACCGTATGCGGTGCATAAACCGGCACTTCACGCCCAAGGCTGGCCGCAACGCCAGGCTCGGCAGCCTGCACGGCGGTGTCCAGCAGAGCCAGTGCTACTTTCAGCAGGGCATCCAGCATGGCGTTAGGCGGCTTGCGCGGCACCAGAATTTCGCGCAGCGCCGTGGCAGTACCCAGGCGGCGCATGGTGTGAAACGACACGGCCTGGACAGATGCACGCAATGAAGCATCTGTGGCGGCCAAGGTGTCGGAAAGCGAACGGCCTGCCAGTACGGCCTGCACATTCTGCGCGGCAGCAAGCATGGTGTCCGAGAGCGAAATCCGGCCTGGCCGGG
>JAJUJD010000233.1 GCA_029267315.1 Alcaligenaceae bacterium | reverse complement strand
GACCATCCCTACGGCCGTGATGACGGAATCCAGGGAAAAGACGGCATCCAGCACCACGATCTGCAGCACGATGACGCCAAACCCCGCGTGCATGCGGTTGGCAGATGAGTGGGCTGCCTTGCCCTCGACCCGTTCGTGGAGTTCCACGGTACCTTTCATCAGCAGGAACATGCCACCGACAATCAGAATGAGGTCGCGTTGCGAGAAAGCGAATGGACCTACGAAGAGCCAGGGCTCTGTCAGCGTCACCAACCATGACATGACGGAGAGCAACACCAGGCGCATGAGCAGCGCCAGTGACAGCCCCACCACTCGCGCCCGATCCCGCTCGCGCGGGGGGAGCTTCTCCACCAGGATGGCGATGAAGATCAGGTTATCGATCCCGAGAACGATCTCCAATAACACCAGCGTGAGCAACCCTGCCCATGCTGACGGCTCGGCCATCCATTCGAATATCATGACCGGCTCAGCCGTTCAGGTAACCCAGCATTTGGGGGAAAATTTTGGGCGTTGCCGCCACCACCCGCCCCGATTTCATCCAGAGCTGTTCCCCGTCGAAGTCCGAGACCAGACCACCCGCCTCGAGAACAAGCAGACCGCCCGCTGCGAGATCCCATGGTTTGAGTCCCACTCCGCAGAAGCCGTCGATACGCCCTGCAGCCACATAGGCCAGCGCGAGCACAGTACTGCCCAGACGACGTACTGCGGCACTCTCTTCCAGCATGTCGGTGAAGGGAGAATCACCGTTCATGGCAGAATTACCCAGATGAGCGGCCAGCAAGGCATCATGATAACGGCGCTGGCCACTGACGCGGATGCGCCGGTCATTCAAAAATGCACCACTGCCCCGGCTGGCCGTGAACAGTTCGTTGCTGGAAGGATCGTAAATCACCGCCTGAGTAACCTGGCCGCGATGCATCAGCGCGATCGAAATGGCATATAGCGGCAGTCCGTGAATGAAATTGGTAGTGCCATCGATGGGATCGATCACCCATTGGAATTCCGGGGCGTCTTCCTGAGAGCCGTCTGCTGCGGCGACCTCGCCAGTTTCCTCACCAAGAAAAGTATGCGAAGGATAAGCAGTACTCAGGACTTCGATAATGGCTTCTTCCGCAGCACGGTCCACTTCCGTGACATAATCCTTCGGCCCCTTGCGAGCCACTTGCAGGCGTTCGAGGTCGAGGCTGGCCCGACTGATGATGGTGCCGGCGCGGCGTGCCGCCTTGATGGCGGTGTTGAGCATCGGGTGCATAGATATCCGTTTTTTTAGAGCGCAAACAGCGTATTTTAGATGACTTCCCTGCCACAGTCCGAACTGGAGGCGAGCTTTAAGAAAGTCCGCTTCATTATGGTTCAACCCTCGCACCCCGGCAATGTTGGTGCGGCTGCCCGCGCCATCAAGACCATGGGCTTTGGTGAGCTCTGTCTGGTTGCTCCCAAGACCGACAACATAACCGCTCAGGCAGAAGCCATTTCCCTGGCAAGCGGTGCGACTGACGTGCTCGAGGCGGCAAACATTGTGCCGACTCTTGCCGATGCGCTCAAGCCCGTAACGCTTGCCTTTGCGCTGACGGCCCGCCCCCGCTTTCTGGGTCCGCCGGCTTGCGATATACGCGAATCAGCCCGCTTGGCTTCTGAGCACCTGGGGGAAGTGAGCCAGGGACGAGTCGCCATCGTGTTGGGCACTGAGCGATCGGGCCTTACCAATGAGGACATTGGCCTGTGCCACCGCCTCTGCCATATTCCCGCTAACCCTGAGTACAGTTCCTTGAATGTTGCTCAGGCTTTGCAGTTGGCGGCGTGGGAAATGCGCTACGCGTTGCTCGCAGCCAAAAATGCCGTCGCCGTGCCGCTGACCGATGGCAAGCCCGATCCAGGCGCACAACCCGCCGACGGAGCGCGCATTCAGGCGCTGCTGCAACATTGGGAAGAGGCGCTGATCTGGGTCAAATTTCTGGACCCCGAGCATCCAAAAAAATTGGTGCCGCGAATGCGGCACCTGTTGTCACGTAGCGCGCTCAGCAATGACGAGGTCGACATGCTGCGCGGCGTGTGCACTGCGATGATCAAGGCAGGGCGCAAGGCTTACGAAGACAACCCGCCCCGCCTTCCCGGACCGCAGCTTTAGTCGACGCGAGCACCCGAAGCTTCGACCACCGGTCCCCAGCTTTCGACTTCAGTCTTGATGAAGTCAGCAAACTGTTCGGGGGTAGTGTCAGCCGGGACTGCGCCCAGACCAGCGAAGCGCTCACGCACTTCAGGCTTGGCCAAGGCTTCACGAATAGCCTTGTTGAGTGTCTGCACGACGTCTGCCGGGAGACCCTTGGGACCGATCACGCCAAACCAGGACGAAACGTCGAAGCCTTCGAAGCCTTCTTCCTGCATGGTTGGCAGGTTGGGGGCCGTGGCAGAACGCTCTGCTGTGGTCACAGCCAGCGCACGGAGCTTGCCGGACTCGACGTGCGGCCAAGCGGAGGGCATGTTGTCGAACATGTATTGCACCTGACCACCGATGAGGTCACTGATGGCATTGGCGCTGCCTTTGTAAGGAATGTGGGCGACATCAACGCCAGCGCGCAGCTTAAACAGTTCGCCGGCCATGTGAATGGACGTGCCGCTTCCTGAAGAGGCAAAGTTGATTTTTCCAGGGTTCTTCTTGAGCAGGTCAACCAGCTCGGCGACCGAATTTGCCTTGACGTCGGGGTGCACGACCAGCACGTTAGGTACCCGGGCGGCCAGTGCGACCGGTTGGAAGTCTTCGACAAGGTCGAACTTCAGGTTTTTGTACAGCGTGTGGTTGATCGCGCTGGTAACGGCCACCATCAGCAAGGTATAGCCATCCGGTTCGGCACGAGCCACCATTTCTGCAGCGATATTACTGCCGGCACCCGGGCGGTTTTCGATGACCACCGGCTGGCCCAGGGCGTCGCCGATTTCCTTGCCCACAATACGTGCCACCACGTCAGTGGTGCCACCTGCCGAGAACCCCACGATCATGCGGATGGGCTTCTCTGGGTAAGCCGCCACGGCCGCCGTTGTGGCGACCATGGTCGCAGCAGCGAAGGCTCCTGCAACAAGGCGCCGGACCATACTCGCTTGGCTTCTAATCATGTATATCTCCTTTATCTTTCTAAATGACCGAAGATCGCTGCAAATTAGCAACAATGCGGCCTGAGTGTAACGCTGTATGACGAATCCTGCGTTTCAGCAAGATTGAACCTGCTGCTGCGCCTGCCGCAATGCAGCCATGGCTTTGCGGTATAGATCGAGCTTCAAACTGCTGAAGCGCTCAACCTTGGCCCAGACCTGAATGCTCACCGCAACAAAGTTTTCCTGGTATGAGGCCACCAGAATTTGCGGGGCCGGGCTTTCGAGTATATCGG
>JAJUJD010000152.1 GCA_029267315.1 Alcaligenaceae bacterium | reverse complement strand
GGCTTATGAGCCCATTACCCAGGACAACTTCCTGCTGCTGTGCTCTCCACAACATGTCCTGGCACAAGACTCGTCGCCCATCGCGCTGTCGGATACCCTGCAATGGCCTCATGTATCCATGCCCCCTGCCGCCAGCGTCCGCCAATACATAGACCGGGCGCTGGATCAACGTGGCATCCGATTTGAGCCCGCATTTGAAGTCCACCACATCGCCACCATCGGCGCCCTGGTGGCAAATGGCCTGGGCGTGTCAGCCCTGCCGGAAACAGCAATCGAACTGATTGCCCACCGTGGCCTGCATCTGCGGCCCCTCGTCGCCCCCGGTATTCAACGCCCTCTCTGGCTGGTTCACCGCAAATATCCAGGCCTCAGCCCGGCAGCCGACACCATGCGACAAATGATTCTGGCGCACTATCAGTAGTAGCCGGCCGGCTTACACATCTGGACCGTTCCGCCCTCGAAGGCACCACATCAAACGCACTATAAGCACGGCGTAGGGAAATTTTTTTCATCGTTAACAGGCGCGTTTCCGGAGCCCAGGACCACGGGATAACCCGAACTCAAATATGTTGTAGATATATTAAACGGATATTAGAATCCATTGATGCATGAAGTATTGGCATCTTTCAGGCCTCAAACGCGACTGTTTCTTTCCGACCCACACAGGAGATACCATGAAAAAAGCGTTAGCCTCTGCGTGCAGTGCCCTCGTTCTGGCATGTGCGTCCGCAACTGCATTGGCGGCAGACTTCACCTGGCGCGTGCCCACATCCGTACCGGAGGGTTCGCCCTTCTACAAGAACTTTCTGGAGAGGTTTGCCAAACACACTGCAACGCTGACCTCGGGTAAGGTGGAGATTCAGCCATTCGGTGCCGGCGTGATCGTGCCCGCACTCCAAGTGTTTGAAGCGGTCCAGACCGGCGTGGTCGAAGCCGGCCATTCCACTTCCAGCTACCTTGTCAACCAGGATCCCGTGAACGCAATCTTTGCCGGCTTCCCGGGCGGCATGGGTCCGGATGCATACAAAGCCTGGCTGTACCAGGGTGGCGGCAAAGAAAAACTGGAAGAGCTGCGTGCCAGCCAGGGCCTGAAAACCCTCATAGTGGGCATCGGTTCATCGGAAATCCTGGCGCATTCCAACAAACCGATCCGCAGTGCCGAAGACCTCAAGGGCCTCAAGTTCCGTACATCGGGTGCCTGGGGCGAAGTGATGCGCGACTATTTCGGCGCTGTTCCGACAGTGGTCCCCCCCGGCGAAACATATACCCTGCTGCAGCGCAAGGGCGTTGATGCAGTCGAATGGGCGCCCCCATCTGCAAACATGCCTGAAGGCTTCCACCAAGCCGCCAAGTACATCGTCGTGCCGGGTGTGCACCAACCGACTTTCATGTGGGAAGTGGTCCTGAAGAAAGAAACCTGGGACAAGCTGCCCGAGGACCTGCAACGCAAGGTCGAAGCCGCTGCAGCACTGACCACTCACGAGAGCCTGGACTTTTTCTATGACGCCGACATGAAGGCCATGGAAAAGTACCGCGCCGGCCGCAATGAAATCATCACCCTGTCGCCCGAATTCATCAAACAGTTGGCTGACGCCGGCCAGGAATGGATGAAGAAAACTGCCGAGGCCCAGAAAGAAAAGGGCAACACGCGGATGGCTGAGATTCTGGAAGATTACAACCAGTATCACGCTCGCTGGAAGGCAGAGAGCTCTTACCTGATCCGCGATTAAAGACCACCCGGGAGCGGTACGATCATGCTCAAACTGATCTACGCGATTACAGATGGATTATCGCGGGCCGCCTCCCGGCTCGCCGACTTATCTGTCGCGGTGCTCGTGTGCGCCATGGTCTACGAAGTGGCCGCACGCTATTTGTTCGGAGCACCCACCGAGTGGGCGTTCGACATCGCCTACATGAGTAACGGCACCATCTTTCTGCTGGGCCTTGGCTGGGTGTTGCGTCAGGATGGTCATATCCGCATTGATGTCCTTCGCAAGAAGATCCCCAGTTCAATCACTCGCGTGAGCGATTGCCTGATTTACCTGGTGATTCTCATGCCACTGTTCGGCCTGCTGAGCCGCATTGCAATCAACAAAACCATACATGCCTGGCAGATCAACGAAGTTGAAACGGTCAGCCCTTGGGCGCCGCTCATGTGGCCCTTCTATCTAATCATTTCCGTTGGTCTTGTGGTGCTCACCTTGCAGTTTCTTGCACAGGGCTTGCGCAGTGCATTTGGGGACTCCAAATCTGGAGAAGCGGCATGAATACGACTGTCGCCGCAATGATGTTCCCCATGCTGTTTCTCCTAGTCTTTCTAGGAGTACCAGTCGCATTCTCTCTGATCATTCCAGCAGCCATCGCCGGCTGGTACGCCTTCGGGCCGATGATCATCAACCAGATGTTCGGCAGCCTATATACGGCTGCCACGAACCACATTCTGTCCGCAATACCCATGTTCGTGCTCATGGGGGCCCTGCTGGAACGTTCCGGCATCGCGGGCAGGTTGTTCCGCACCATGCAGTTGTGGTTGGGCCGCCTTCCCGGCGGCCTCGCCATCGCCACGATCGCCATGGCAGCCACGTTTGCCGCCGCAGCAGGCGTGGTGGGTGCCGTAGAAATCATGGTGGGCCTGATGGCCATTCCGGCCATGAAGCGCTTCAACTACAACAATTCGCTAATCTCCGGCACGATTTGCGCTGGTGGTTCTTTAGGCACCATGATTCCACCATCGGTGGTTGCCGTCGTGTACGCGTCGCTGGCACAGATCTCTGTCGGTGAACTCTTCGCCGCCATGCTCTTTCCAGGTCTGGTAATGGTCGCGCTCTTCATCGGCTACATCCTGGTGATATGTACCATCTGGCCAGAGATGGGCCCACGCGCCGATGACGACGACATGCGCCTTCCGGTGACCGAAAAGCTGAAGATCACCTTCCGTGGCCTGGTGCCTACGGTTCTTCTGATCGTCGCAGTGCTTGGCTCCCTCATGACTGGCATTGCCTCGCCTACCGAGGCGGCCGCCGTGGGTGCCGCCGGGGCGCTGGTTCTCTGCATCGCCTACCGGCAACTGAACGTGAAGATGATTCTCGACTCGCTGTCGATCACCACTCGCATTACTGCAATGATCATGCTGATCGTCGCAGGTGGCATCATGTTCACGGCTGCCTTTGCTGCCAATGGGGGGTCTCGTCTGATCCAGACGATCACCGCCGACTTGGGCTTGGGCGTGGTGGGAACCATGATCTTCTTCCTTGCGATCGTGTTCCTGCTGGGCTTTGTGCTGGACTGGACGGCGAACGTGCTGATTTGTGTCCCGCTGTTCCTGCCCTTCCTCACCAGCGCAGGCATCGATCCAATCTGGTTCGGTACCATGATGATCATCGTCATTCAGACGAGTTATCTGACACCGCCTCTGGCGTCGTCAATTTTCTATCTGATGTCCATCGCACCGCCGGATATGCGCTATGGCCAGATCTGCCGCGGTGTGGTGCCCTTCATCATCGCGCAACTGCTGACGCTGGCAATCGTGGCGGCCTTCCCGGCCATCGCGACCTGGCTACCGTCGCAGATCGTAGGCTTCTAGCAGGGCCGGGGTGTTTTGGTTCCAGTTAAGGGTGTTAAAGGTCTTATGAGTCTGAAAGAGACACCGGCTTCAAAATCTCGAGCCACCGAAGTTGCATACAACGCTATCGAAACCCTGATCGCCACACTCAAGCTGGAACCGGGGCAACAGATCGTAGAGAACGATCTGATACAGATGACCGGATTGGGCCGCACCCCAATCCGCGAGGCGCTCATGCGCCTGGTGGCGAGCGGTCTGATTGAACAGCAACCCCGGCGCGGGCTGCGTGTAAGCGAGATAAGAATCGCCGAACACCTTATTCTGATCGAGACACGCAGGGTGCTGGAGCAGCTGATTGCTTCCGGAGCAGCCCGCAAGGCCACGCCGGCTCAACGCGCGCAGGTTCTTGCCCATGCCCAGAAAATGGCGGCGGCTGCACAACAAGGTGACATCCAGGGTTACATGGATGCCGATCAGGCGCTCGACGAAGTCATTCACGACGCCTGCCGGAATCCGTATGCCGTGCAGGCCGTCATTCCCATGATCATTCAGTGCCGCCGCTTCTGGTATGCCTTTCAGTTTGAAGGAGACCTGGAACGCGGGGCCGAATGCCATTTGAAGCTCGCCGAAGGCGTGGCCGCCGGCGATACCGAAAAGGCCGTTTCCGGGGCCAATACCCTCATGGATTATCTAGTCTCATTTACCTACAAGGTAATCAAGTAGCACGCACCTGATGACCGCTGCGGCTAAATGTTTAACCAATATTTCAGGAATACTTGAAAATGAATATCGACGGTGTACTGGTTCCTATCGTTACCCCCTTCAACGCAGACAGCAGCCTTAACCTGCCCGCGCTGGAAAAGCTGATCGAGACTTTTATTGCGCAAGGAGTCGCCGGAATCGTGGTTTGCGGTTCCACGGGCGAGTACTACGCACTGACAGCTGAAGAGCGGGCGCAGGTGCTCGAAACCGCTGCTCGCGTCGCAAAGGGTCGTATAACCCTGATAGCCGGCATCAATTCACTATCACCGGCCGATGCAATTGCCCGCGCAAAACAGGCACAAGACCTGGGCTATGAAGGGCTCATGCTTTCACCGGCTCCCTACAGCCTGCCCCAGCAACACGAAATCATTGCTTATTACAAAACCGTGGCAGCCGCCACCCCGCTTCCCATCATCATGTACAACTTTCCTGCTCGGGTCGGCGTGGGCATGACCGTGGAAACAGTGGTGGAATTGAGCAAGGTGCCCAATATCGTCGGTGTGAAGGAAAGCAGCGGCAACTTCAGCCATGCCCTCGCACTGATTCAGGCAAACCTGGACAACTTCCAGGTCGTCGCAGGTTGCGATGACCAGGCCGCAGACTTCCTGTTCTGGGGTGTACGCAGCTGGATCAGCGGCGGAGCCAACATTTTCCCGGGTGAGCAGGCCGCCATGCTGCGCGCTGCTGCCAAGGAAGATTGGAAGGAAGTGCGCCGCCTGATGAACAGCATGTACCCCGTGATCCAGGCAATGGAATCGGGCGACTACAACCAAAAGGCCAAGATAGGCTGCCTGCGCCACGGCATTGACGTCGGAACCGTCCGTCTGCCGCTGCTGCCTTTGTCGAACGAAGACGCCCAGGAATTCAAGGCACTGCTTGATGCCTTCAAGGGCTGAGGAGGAACCATGGCAATTCTTAGCAAAGAAGAAGTGTTTGCGGCGGCAGAAGCGGAAAAACTGTGGGCCGGAAATCTCATTCCCGGCCATCAAGGCGAAGGCAAACGCCTGCCCAACGTCAGCCCCATCAACAACAAGCGGATCGGTGATATTGAGGCCGGTACCGCCGCCGATATCGACGCTGCAGTCAAGGCTGCACGCAGCAGCTTTGTGTCGGGTGAGTGGTCCAGGCTATCGCCGGGCGAGCGCAAGGCAGTCGTGCTGCGCTGGGCCGAGCTCATGGAAGAACATGCTGAAGAACTGGCAGCTCTCGACTGCGTTGACGCCGGCAAGCCCATCACGGAATGCCTGAATACCGACATGCCCGCCACCATCGATACCTTCCGCTGGTACGCGGAAGCAGTAGACAAGGTGTTCGGCAAGATCTCCCCCACGGGCCCGGGGGCTCTGGGCCTGATCGTCTCCGAACCCATCGGCGTGGTCGGCGCAGTTCTGCCATGGAACTTCCCGGCACAGATGTATGCATGGAAGGTTGCACCCGCCCTGGCCGCCGGCAACTCGGTCATCGTCAAGCCCGCCGAGCTCACTTCGCTGAGCGCCTATCGCATGACCGAACTGGCTTATGAGGCCGGCGTACCACGTGGTGCACTGACCCTGGTCACTGGCCTGGGCGAAGAAGTGGGCAAGGCACTGGGGCTGCATCCCGATGTCGACGTGGTCTCGTTCACCGGCTCGACGGAAGTGGGTCGCCTCTTCCTCAAGTACTCGGCAGAAAGCAACCTCAAGGAAATCGTGCTCGAATGCGGTGGCAAGAGCCCACAGGTCATTTTCGAAGACGCCGAGCTGGACGGCATCGAGAATCATGTGCTGGCTGCTGCATTCTGGAACATGGGCGAAAACTGCAGCTGCGGCTCGCGCCTGATCGTGCACAGCAGCATCAAGGACGCTGTGCTCGAACGCCTGAAAGCCGGCTTGGGCAAATGGAAAGTGGGCCTGCCCACCGACCCGGAGACGCAGATCGGCCCCATGGTCGAGAAAGCGCACTTCGACAAGGTGAGCAGCTTTCTCGAAGATGCCAAGAAGCAAGGTGCCACTCTGGTGTACGGCGGCCGGATTCACGACACGCTGGGCAGCGGCTGGTATGTCGAACCCACCATCTTTGATAACGTCAAGCCGGAGCATCGCCTGTTTCAGGAAGAAGTGTTCGGCCCGATTCTGGCGGTCACCACCTTCGATACCGAAGAAGAAGCCATCGCCCTGGCGAATAACAGTACCTACGGGCTGGCCGCTTCGCTCTACACCAGCAGTTTGAAGCGTGCCCAACGTGTAGCGGCTGCGATTCAGGCCGGCACGGTATCGGTGAACGGCTTCTCCGAAGGCGATATCACCACACCGTTCGGCGGCTACAAGCAGTCAGGCTTCGGCGGTAGGGACAACGGCCTTGAGGCCTTCAACCAATATCTGCAGTTGAAGACAATCTGGTACATGAACTGAACACACCAGTGCCGTGCAAGAAAGAAGCGCCGGCCCCACATCGGGCCGGCGCTTCTTTCTTTTTTGTGCAGGAAGATGCTGGGCCAGCAGCGTTACACCAACTCCTCGCCGTTGCGGCGTGCATCGCGGATGTCCTTCCACACGTTCCACCCAAGAACACCCAGCACCATAGCCGCAAGCGTGGGCCAGATCAAAACATAGATAGTAAGAATTGCAATTTTCATCAGAACTCCCTGTCTGGCGTTAGGCCGTGATTTCCCGTGGAGCGCGCCCACCTCTGCTCATCTCGCGCGCTTTGTCTCCTTTTGCAGGCATGGAAGCGTGGCGCTCTTCCGCCTCCTGATAGTTGGTGACGCGCTCGCCAATGAGGTCAAAGTCAAATCTCTTTTCGCTGCGCCAACTCAGTGCCGTACACACGATCGCGCTCATGCCATAGGCCAACAGGGAGCTCAGCAGCACGGGGTATTCACGCAAACCATGCAGCCCGGTGGGCATGGCGGCAAAGGCCGCAATTACGCCCAGGATCAAACCGACCCGTTTGCCGAACAAGCCGAACGCCATC
>JAJUJD010000080.1 GCA_029267315.1 Alcaligenaceae bacterium | reverse complement strand
CAATGGTGCTCGTCGGCGGAATCATCTGGCTTTTTAGTTCCAAGCTCTCGCCGGATGAGGCCGACGATGCCGAACTGGGGCCATCCAAATGGCGCGGTGTCTGCGGGCTCGCTGCAGGCTTGTTCGCCTTTCTGCTGCTAGGCAAGTACTTCGGCCTCGCTATTGCGGTTTTCGCTCTGGTTTTTCTTACCGTGCTGGGGGACCACCGCCACACGCTGGCGAGCGCGGCTACGTTGGCGGGGCTGGCCACTCTTCTTGCCACCCCTCTGTTACCGCATTTGCGGCAAATATTCACGCTTGCCTGAGCCACTCGAGGCCGTAGATACCTTGGGTCGCCGGCCAGCTGCCGACCTTCACATCTATACTTGGGGCTTTTGCTCTCTTGCTCAGCCGCTTGCCTGATTTACTGTTCTGAAAGCAGGTCGAGTGAGAGTGCGTTCGTTTCGGAGGTACCCCATGCCCAGTCTCACCAAACTCAAGCTCATCTTACGCGGCTGCTTCGTCGTTTCCGCCCTGTCGTGCCTGCCGCTAGTAGCCAGTGCCCAAACCGCGACCGACTTCCCCGAGCGCGCGGTGCGCATGGTCGTTCCATTCCCCGCCGGAGGTGCAACGGATGTCGTTGCTCGCATCATCGCGCAGCAGGCAGGGGTTGAACTTGGCCAGCAGGTGGTTGTTGAGAACAAGAGTGGCGCAGGTGGCACCATTGGCGCCGGCGAGGCGGCCAAGGCGCCCGCCGATGGCTACACCATCTTGCTGACGACCACCAGTACGCATTCCGTATCACCCCATCTGTTCGACAACCTGCCCTATGACGTGAAGAAGGATTTCACACCGATCGCCCACCTGGGCACTGCAGGAACGGTTTTGCTGGTTACCCCCAACCTGCCGGTGAACTCGGTCCAGGAGCTGATCGACTACGCCAAGGCCAACCCTGGCCAGCTCAACTACGCCAGCAGCGGCAATGGCACCATTGTGCATCTGGGTACGGAAGCATTCATGTCCCAGGCGAAAATCGATATGACACACGTTCCCTATCGTGGAACCGGGCAAGCCATCACCGACCTGATGTCGGGCAATGTGCAGGTGCTGATGGACGCGATTCCCACCGGCATGCCCTATGTGAAGAAGGGCCAACTCAAGGCATTGGCCGTGACGACGACCGAACGTTCGCCTCTGGCCCCCGAGCTACCCACGCTTGATGAATCTGGTTTGCCCGGCTTCGTCTCCACGACCTGGTTTGGTGTGTATACACCTGCAGGCGTACCGGAGGAGCGGCAGGCCCGCCTTCATGAGGCCTTTGTCCGTGCAGTTCAGGATCCGGCGGTTGCGGAGCGCCTGCGCACCCTGGGTATTGAACCCGCCTCCCAGCACACCCCAGCCGAATTTGCCGCTTTGGTAGAGGAAGACAGCAACCGCTGGAAGAAGGTGATTGAAGACGGCAACATCACTGTTCAGTGATCGACGGCAAAAAGGTAAAAACGATGAATTGGACTAATCCGTATCCATCCTCCCGCTCCGCTGTGCTCGGGCGGAATATGGTCAGTACGTCTCAGCCGCTTGCCGCTCAGGCCGGCCTGGCCATGCTGCAAGCCGGCGGCAACGCAGTCGATGCCGCCATCGCCGCCGCCATGGTGTTGACGGTGGTGGAGCCTACTGGCTGCGGCATAGGCAGCGATGCCTTCGCCATAGTAAGCGCGCCAGATGGTCTGCATGGGCTGAATGCCTCTGGCCGGGCGCCGGCGGCTTGGACGCCCGACCGTTTCAAAGGCTTGGATGCCATGCCCCAGAAAGGCTGGGATTCCGTTACGGTGCCGGGCGCTGTGTCGGCTTGGGTGGCGCTTTCGCGTCGCTTCGGCAAACTGCCGTTTCGCCAATTGGCGCAACCCGCCATCCAGTACGCACGCGACGGTTTCGCCGTCAGCCCAATCATTGCGCGCTTATGGGAGCTGGGGCGCATCAAGCTGGGTGACCAGCCCGGCTTTGCCGAATGCTTTCTACCCGGTGGCCGGGCTCCGCGGGCCGGCGAAATATTCCGCAGCGCTGGCCACGCCGACACGCTGGAGGCGATTGCCGACACAGAAGGCGAAGCGTTTTACCGCGGCGACATTGCCAAGCGGATTGCTGCGCATGCCCGCGCGCATGGCGCCGCTTTGACGGAAGACGACCTTGCCGCGCATCAGCCGGATTGGTGTGGGACGATCTCGCAGCGCTTCCACGACGCAGTCGTGCACGAGATTCCCCCGAACGGTCAAGGAATTGCTGCGCTCATGGCCCTAGGCATGTTGCAGGAATTGGGTGTGGGGGATCATCCCGTCGATGACGTTGAGACCGTCCATCTGTCTATCGAGGCGATGAAACTCGCACTGGCCGATGTCTATCAGTACAACGCCGACATCGACCATATGGAGGTCACTCCCAAGGAGTTGCTTGACTCCGGCTATCTTGCTGAACGGGCCCGCCTCATCGACCGCCGTCAGGCGATTGACCCGGGCCATGGGATTCCGCGCCCAGGCGGAACGGTTTATCTGGCTGCCGCTGATGCTTCCGGCATGATGGTGTCCTTCATCCAGTCCAACTACATGGGCTTTGGTTCGGGTGTGGTGGTTCCGGGCACGGGCATCAGCCTTCAGAATCGTGGCCATGGCTTCAACCTCAAACCGGGGCACGCCAATGAAGTTGGTGGAGGAAAGCGTCCGTCACACACCATCATCCCAGCATTCGCCACTGGACTGGATGGCAGTCCGCTAATGGCATTTGGCGTGATGGGCGGTCCAATGCAATCACAGGGGCATGTGCAGATGTCCTTGCGCGTGCTGCGTTATGGGCAAAACCCACAGGCGGCAGCGGATGCACCGCGGTGGCGTGTCACAGGGGGGAAGGGCGTGGCGCTCGAGCCTGGCTTTGACCCGGCCGTGATAGAGGAACTGAAGCGCCGGGGTCACGAAGTGACCATTGAACCGGGCGATGGCGTGTTTGCCTTTGGCGGTGCCCAGCTGATCAAGCGATTGGGTGCTGGTGAGGCTTATGTAGGCGGCTCCGACCCTCGCAAGGACGGCCAAGTCGTCGCCTACTGAGTTTGCTTACGCGTAAGCGTTGCAAGTACGCCGACCGCATAGCCGGGCGGCGTGCTGAACGGCGGTCGCAGCGCGGTTTCGCTTCTTGCTCCGCTTGGTGTTCAGCTCTGAACGCTCGTGCAAGCGCCATTCGAAGTAAGTAACTTCCAGGACTTCGGTGGCCCGGTTAAGGATATCGATAGCGGCGGTTCTTTCGTTGATAATTGTTTTCATGCAGTGCATTATCCGGGTGGAACATGACACCGTGGTGACTGCCAAGAATCAATCCGAAAGTATGTGCAAGCAATTGTGCCAGTTGCCGCCGTTTCACTCGACACCCGGCTTCATTTCTGAGTCATTCGCCGTTCCCACATAGCCAGGGGCAGGGGCGTGCCGGTTTGCCATACTCGAGTCAGGGTGGTTTTCAAAGCAGCCATATCGCGGCTTGCCGGGCCGCCCTGCCAATACTGTGGTGTGACGGCACGCCACTGGCCGCTGGCGGGGTCGCGTTCGCCGATCAGAAATCGGAAGGAATAGTGCCCGGTTCCTATGCCCATGCGCAAGTCGGTGACCACCAGCTGACCGTCGATATCGTCATAGCGCAGCCAATCTCCGGTAAACCACCGCAATCCCTCCAAGGCGTCGCGAGGTTGCAGTGTTTCTCCCAGTGCAAAGTTGGAGGGAAAGCGAATGAACTCAGGCTCGCGCTCATCCAGCATACCGCTGACAGCCTCTATGTAATCGCCGTCTTCAAGACGTGCCACCACCCGCCAAAGCACGATATTGAATGGTTGAGGCACTGAAAACATTGCGACGGGTGTTTGGCCTTGTGCCTTCAGCAGTTCGCCCACACGGTCTTCCGCGCGGTGCTTCGCCAGCTGCGAGGCCAGCAGATAGGCGCTGCTAACCAGCAGGAGGACAGTTAGAGCACGGCTAATCTTGACGGTGGGCCCAAATACCAACGCTGCCAAGACGCCCAGTAATAACGGCAGAGTGTAGAAGGGGTCGATGATGAATACGCTCGACCAGCTGGCGGGCGTGGGCCGCAGCGGCCACCATAGCTGCGTGCCATAGCTGGTGAAGGCATCCAGCAAGGGGTGTGTAATCAGCACGAGCCATATCGCCAGCCATAGCCGGCCATAGCTATCGCCCGGGTCGTTCAACCTGAAGCGTTTTGCGAGCCATACCAGCAGAAACGACAAGGCAGTCAATACGAACAGGGAGTGCGAGAAGCCCCTGTGGTTGATCATCTGGGCGATCGGGTCGCCGTAATCAATCAGAACGTCAAGATCGGGAAGGGTGCCCAGCATGGCGCCTGCGACGATTGCCTTGCGCCCGTATCGAGGACCGACAACGGCTCCCGCAATGCCGGCACCTAGTACGGCCTGTGTGACTGAATCCATTGTTCTGACGATATGAATGAAAATGCTGCGAAGCCTGCCCGGCCAAGAAACCAAGCATACCTGTTTCCCGCCTAGTCAAACGCTGAACGAAAGTCCCGGGCAAGCTAAAATGGACAGGTTTTTCCCACGCGAGTTCCACCATGGCCGACTTTCTCGTTGCCGCCCTATACAAGTTCGTTCATCTGCCCAACTTCCGCGAAATGCGGGCACCCTTGCTGACCCACTGTGAAGAACAGGGCGTCAAGGGCACTTTGCTGCTGGCTGAAGAAGGCATCAATGGCACGATCGCAGGCACTGAGAAGGGCATTCGTTCTGTGCTGGACTGGATTCGTGCCCAACCCTCTCTTGCAGGACTGGAGCATAAGGAATCTTGGGCGCCGAAAATGCCGTTCTACCGGATGAAGGTCAAGCTCAAGCGTGAAATCGTCACCATGGGCGTTCCCAATATTCACGCCGCGACCATGGCGGGCATTTACGTGAAGCCCGAGGAGTGGAACGAACTGATATCCGACCCGGAAGTTGTCCTGGTCGACACACGCAACGACTACGAATACCAGATTGGCACCTTCGAAGGGGCCATCAACCCGAAAACCACTAGCTTCACCGAATTTCCAGAGTGGATACAGAACCAACGTGCGGAAGGCGGTGTTTTGCATGGCAAACGCAAGGTGGCCATGTTCTGCACGGGGGGTATCCGCTGCGAGAAATCCACTGCATATATGCGCTCGCTGGGCTATGACGAGGTCTACCATCTGCAAGGCGGCATACTCAAGTATCTGGAAACCGTGCCCGAGGAAAACAGCCTCTGGAAAGGTGACTGCTTTGTGTTCGACGAGCGTGTCTCCGTACGCCATGGGCTTGAACCAGGCGAGTATGAGTTCTGCCGCGCCTGCCGCATGCCTCTCAGCGCAGAAGACAAGACGTCCGAACATTTCGTGGAAGGGGTGAGCTGTCACCACTGCCACGACAAGCACACGGAAGAACAAAAGCGCCGCTTTGCCGAGCGGCAACGTCAGGTCGAACTCGCCCGGGAGCGCGCCGAGCGGCACATTGGGGTGAAGGTCGAACTGAAAAAGCAGGCCAAGGCACAGGCACTTGCGCAAGCGCGTGCGCGTCGCGAGGCGCGTCTTGCCAAACGGCGCGAAGAATTGGCGCGTGAACAGGCAGCCTCCGGTACTGCCGCCCAGTAGTTGTCACCCGGATCGAGTCGGAAGCGGTGTTTGTCCGGGACTCCTGATTCTGTGCGAATACGCGCTCCCAGCCGGTAGTTCTGATTCGACACCCGAGTTCCCCGGCCGGTGCATGTGGTACGGTTGCTTCCATTGTTCTAAGCTTTGGAAGAGGCCGTATCCGTGTTGCCAGTTCTCTATTCTTTTCGCCGCTGCCCGTATGCCATGCGTGCCCGCCTGGCGCTTGCGGTGAGTGAGCAGTCGTGTGAACTGAGGGAAGTCGTACTGCGCAGCAAACCGGCAGAACTTCTGCAGGCATCGCCTAAAGGCACTGTACCCGTGTTGGTGTTGCCCGGTGGGCAAGTCATCGAACAAAGCCTGGACATCATGCTGTGGGCGCTGGAACGGCGGGACCCGGCTGAATGGTTGGCCTCACAGAAGGGCAATGTCGACGACATGCTTGAGCTGATCGCCGCCTGCGACACTGAATTCAAGGCCAACCTCGATCGCTACAAATACCCCCAGCGTTACGACAACGTGGATGCGCTTTTTCACCGCCAGCAGTGTGCGGCATGGCTGGAGCGTCTGGAGCAGTGGTTGGATGAGCGCGGCGGCGCACTATTTGGAGAAAAACCGAGCTTGGCCGATGCGGCAATTATGCCGTTCGTCAGGCAGTTTTCTCAGGTGGATAGAGCCTGGTTTGATGCGCAACCCTGGCCGAACTTGCAGGGCTGGCTGGCCGAATGGCTGCACTCACCGCTGTTTGCCACGGTGATGGTCAGGCACGAGCCCTGGCAAGGCGGCCAGGGCCCGACATTCCCTTAGCGGTTCATACCCGGAACTACAGCGTTAAAGCCGCAGTCCACGTGGGTGATTTCGCCAGTGATGCCTGCCGCCAGGTCTGACAGCATGAAGGCTGCCGTATTGCCGACGTCTTCAATTGTGACATTGCGGCGCAGCGGGGCGTGCTGCTCCACGAATTTGAAGATGAGCGTGAAATCCTTGATGCCGCTGGCCGCGAGCGTTTTGATGGGACCTGCGGAAATGCCATTGGCACGGATGCCACGTGGGCCCAGTGCTGATGCCAGATAGCGCACGCTGGCTTCCAGCGAAGCTTTGGCAAGCCCCATCATGTTGTAGTGCGGCACGACACGTTCCGCGCCCAGGTAGGTGAGTGTCAGCACCGAGCTGTTGCGGCCTTCCAGCAGAGGAAGGGCTGCCTTGGTCATGGCGGGGAAGCTGTACGCAGAAATATCGTGAGCAATACGATAGTTTTCACGCGTCATACCGTGGAGGATATCGCCTTCCAGGGATTCCCGGGGAGCAAAGCCAATGGCGTGGACCAAGCCGTCCAGGCCATCCCACTTTTCGCCCAGTGCCTTGAAGGCGTTTTCGATCTGCGCATCTTCAGAGACATCACAGGGGAGGACGATGTTGCTGCCGAATTCCTCTGCGAATTCTTCGACGCGTTCCTTGAAGCGGTCGCCGGCGTAAGTGAAGGCGAGTTCGGCACCTTCCCGATGGCATGCCTTGGCAACACCGTAGGCGATCGAGCGATTGGAGATCAGCCCGGTTAGCAGAATGCGCTTGCCTTGTAGGAAACCCATTTTCAGTCAATCCTTCTTGTATAGAACTTGTATTTGAATACTCAGCCACGTACGTTGGAACCGGGCACCCTCAACCGCTTGCCTACAGCCAGCTTATTACCCTTAAGGTTATTCAGCTTGCGCAGTGCGTCAACCGTGGTGTTGTAGCGGCGGGCGAGCGAAAACAGTGTGTCGCCCTGCCTCACAACATGGGTCTGTGCCTGGGGGTTGCGCCGCACGACCTGCACATCGCCGTTGCGTCGGGCTTGCCCGGGCTGCCTGGAAGCATTACGGCCACTGCCAGACTCCATCGACACCCTGCGAATTTCACCCGAGCGAGTACTGCTGGCCGGTTGAGGCGCTGGGGAAGTGGCTGCAAGGGTGGCCAGCGCTTCCGGTGTGGCCGGCACGATGAGAGTGGTTTCAGAGCGCGCCTCATTCTGGCGGCCGCTCAGGCCATTGATGCTGCGCAACTGTTCCACCGGCATGCCGAATTTGCGCGCAATCGTAGCAAAAGATTCACCCTTCTTGCTGCGGTAGGTGGTCCAGGAGCTAAGCCGACCTTTGTAGGCTTTCAGATTGGCCATGAAGATGTCGGCCTTATCAGCCGGTAGAAGGATCTCGGCTTCGTCGTCAACTTTGATGAGTGGGCGATTGTGGGCCGGATTCAATTCCAGGAATTCATCCACCGACATTTCGGCCAGCTGAGCCGCCACAGTGACATCAATGTTCTGCTTCTTCTTCACGGTGGTGAAGTAGGGCGTATTGTGTATGGGGGGCAGCGTAATGCCGTATTTTTCAGGGGAAGCGATGATGTTCTTGAAGGCTTGCAACTTGGGAACGTAGTTCCGCGTTTCTTCAGGCATCTTCAAAGAACGGTAGTCCAGCGGCAGCCCCTGTTTTTCGTTTCGTTCCAATGCGCGGCGCACGGAGCCTTCACCCCAGTTGTAGGATGCCAGCGCCAGATACCAGTCGCCCTGGAATTCATAAAGGTATTTCAGGTAATCGAGCGCGGCATTTGTCGAGGCGATGGGGTCGCGGCGCATATCGCGCCACCAGTCCTGCTCAAGGTTGTAATGGCGGCCGGTGCTCGGGATGAACTGCCATAGGCCGGAGGCCTGAGAGCGGGAAAGCGCCGTGGGGTTGAACGCACTTTCCACGAACGGCAGCAAGGCGAGTTCGGTCGGCAAGCCACGCCGGTCGAGTTCATCGACAATATGGTAGAGATACTTGCCCGCCCTCTGGCTCATGATAAGGAGGGACTCCGGGCGGGCAGCGTAGTATTGCGTCCAGTAATCGACCAGTTCGGTATCAAGATTAGGAACTGCAAACCCGCGCCTGATGCGTTCCCAGACATCGCTGGCAGGGCGCGTCAGATCAATGGTGCGGGAAGTGTCGGTTGCGGTGAAGGGTCGCGACGGCTCGGTCACGCGTTGCGATTGCGTTGCACAGCCGGCAAGCGCAATTGCGATCGTTAGTACGAATAGCCGCAGACAGTTCATGGGTGGTCAGTCAAAAATTGTTCTTCCATTCACGCAAACAGGCGAAGACATCGACTTCAGAGGGCAGGGCATGCCCGGCATAAGCTGCAGCGCTTTGCGCCACTGGCTGTACTCCCGTACGCAGGAACGGGTTGGAGTCACGTTCAAGACCCAGAGTGGACGGCAAGGTTGGCCGGCCCTCGTTGCGGAGTCTTGTAGCGGTTTCCCAGCGTTCCTTCAGTGTTGCGTTGCCTGGCTCCACCTGCAATGCCCACCGCAGGTTCGACAAGGTATATTCGTGCGCACAGCAGACGAGCGTGTCTTCCGGCAGGCTTGCAAACTTGCCCAGAGATTCCAGCATCTGCTCTGGTGTACCCTCGAAGAGCCGGCCGCAGCCCGCTGCAAACAGTGTGTCGCCGCAAAACAGAAAGGCTGCGCCTTCGTCATTGCGCCCGTGATAAGCAATATGCCCCGCAGTGTGGCCAGGCACATCTAGCACGGTCAAGGTCAAACCAAAATCGGGCAATTGTACCGTATCGCCTTCCGACAAGCGGTGGTGGCAGAGGGGCAGGCGCTCTCCGGCTGGCCCGTACACGGGTGCGCCAGTGAGGTCATGGAGTTCCTGAGCACCACCAACGTGATCACCGTGATGGTGTGTCAGTAAAATGGCCTTCAGCTTCAGGCTGTGCTGAACCAGATATTGAGCCACCCCAGCGGCTTCCCCCGGGTCCACGACAATGGCGTCACCGTTCTTGTACAACAACCATATATAGTTATCAGAGAGAGCGGGCAGGGGAATGAGCTGGCTGTTTACCATGGAAAAAAAGCGAGGGATTGGGTGGAGCAAGCGTTGATACTTGAGCTTGAGGACTGGCTGGACACACCGCAGGGCCGTTACGTGGCCGCCTGGGAAAATGCCCAAATCAATGGCATGGTTGCCAATGCATTCGGCTATCATGCCATACAAATCGGGCTGCCGCATTGGGATTTGCTCCAAGCGAATCGCATCCCCCATAAGGTCTGTACGAGTATCGAGCACGGTACGGGGGCTGTACAGACGATGGTCGTCGCCGAACCTGAATACCTACCCTTCGAAACGCAAAGCATTGATCTCATCGTTCTGCCACACGGCCTGGAATGTGCAACGAATCCGCACCAGGTACTGCGTGAAATCGAGCGAGTGCTGGTTCCCGAAGGCAGGGTGGTGATTTCCGGCTTCAACCCATGGAGTCTCTGGGGGTTGCGCGAACGCTTGCCGGCTCTTGACCCGTTAGTGCCGGTGCCGGCTCCTCTGCAGGTGTCCCTGCCTCGGCTGAAGGACTGGTTCAAGCTGCTGTCTTTTGAATTGGATCGGGGCCGCTTCGGCTGTTATGCCCCGCCCAGTTTTACCAACACCTGGTTGGCGCGATGGGCCTTCATGGAAAAGGCAGGAGATCGCTGGTGGCCCATTTGTGGCGCGGTTTATGTTGTGTCTGCAGTGAAGCGGGTCGCCGCTCCGACAGTGGTAGGGCCTACGTGGAAACGCAAGCGCCGGCCAGTACGGCGCCGCGCAGCAGTCGCAGCAGGGCGGCAATTTAGAAGTGAACATTCGGGAAACATGAAGTGAGCAATGCAGTAAGTGCCCAGGCTGTAGAAATCTGGACCGATGGCGCCTGTAAGGGCAATCCGGGTCCGGGCGGGTGGGGCGCGTTGCTGCGCCATGGCCGTCACGAGAAGGAACTGTTCGGCGGTGAGGCGCAGACCACCAACAATCGCATGGAACTGAAAGGCGTTATTGAAGCTCTAAAGGCATTGAAGCGGCCATGTCATGTGATCATTCACACCGATTCACAGTACGTGCAAAAGGGCATGAGTGAATGGCTCGCCAATTGGAAACGCCGGGGTTGGCGCACCGCCGACAAGAAGCCTGTACGCAACGCCGATCTCTGGCAGGAACTGGACGCGCTCGTGGCGAAACACGAGGTTGAATGGCGCTGGGTGCGCGGCCATGCCGGCGACCCTGGCAACGAGCGCGCCGACGCGCTGGCCAACCGTGGTGTGCAGGCGCTGCAACACGCCTGAACGGTTCCAGCCCAGACAAGCAGTCGTCGTTTGGAAGTGCACTGAAATATCTGTGTTAACAGCAGTTACGCGGAGGAAACAATCAGTGCTACATTCATTGACCTGTCTGTTAATTACAGACGACTCGCAAGTGGGCGCAGCCCCGCGTAACATTACCTAACGACTACTATTCCGATGAAGTTCTCGAAGGCAGGCTTGATTCTGGTGTTGGCCATTGGGGCCGGCCTGGGGGCATGGGGTGCCCATTGGTGGACGGAACGGGGAGGCGCCGGCAATGTGGTGGCGGCTCCCGCCCAGCAGGCCCCTGCTCAGCCCAGCTCAAAGGTTAAGGTCGAAGTGGCCAGAGTCGATCGCGTGCGGCTGGAACGTTCAGTCTCCGCAGTGGGAACGCTGCGTTCGCGCGATTCAGTGATGTTAAGGCCGGAAATCAGCGGGCGCATCGCTGAGATTAATTTCACTGAAGGCGGAAAGGTCGAAAAAGGGCAGCTGCTTGTACGGCTGGATGACAGCGTGGCCAAGGCTAAGTTGCAGCAAGCGCGTGCCAACCTCAAACTCGCGGGCAGCCAGCATCGGCGCTCAGTTGAGCTGAGCAAACAGGGCTTCGTAAGTAGCCAGGCGCGCGACGAGGCCGCCAGCAATCTGGCAGTACAGCAGGCGGCCGTCGCGCTGGCCGAGGCGGAACTCGACAAAACGGCGATACGAGCGCCATTCGATGGTCTGGTCGGCTTGAAAACGGTTTCCGTTGGTGATTATGTTGGCCCCGGTACTGATCTTGTTCCCATTGAATCCATCGACCCCCTCAATGTGGACTTCCGCATTCCCGAGCAGTTTTTGAGCGCGGTAACGGTCGGTTCGCGCCTGCAGGTCAGCTTCGACGCGCTTGCCGGTATGAAGCGCGAGGGTAGCGTAGGTGCCATCAGTCCGCAGGTCGATGTTGGCGGCCGTTCCCTGTTGCTGCGAGCCAATATTCCGAACCCCGACAATGTCCTTCGCCCGGGTTTGTTCGCTCGCGTACAGCTGGAGCTCGACGAAACCATGGGTCTGGTCGTACCTGAAACTGCGTTGGCGCCATCAGGCGATGCACAATACATCTATCGTGTGCAGGATGGCCTGGTCCAACGCGTGGCAGTGGAGGTCGGCCAGCGCCTGGGTGCGCATGTCGAAATCGTCAGTGGTCTGGAAGAGGGCGATCAAGTGGTCGTATCCGGCTTGCAGAAAGTACGCGATGGCATCGAGGTCGAGATACTGCCGCCCGCCGGGGCTTGAAACAGCACCCCAATTTTGAAGTGAGACCGCGATGCAGCTGCCCCAGACTTGCATACGACGCCCGGTGTTCGCCACCGTGCTTTCGCTCATCATCATACTGATCGGCCTGATCTCCTACGACCGGCTGACTGTTCGTGAGTACCCGGCCATCGACGAGCCGGTGGTTTCCGTACGTACGGAATACAAGGGTGCTTCGCCCGAGGTGATCGAATCTCAGGTTACGAAACCGCTTGAGGACCAGTTATCGGGCATTGAAGGTGTGGACGTCATGACTTCACGCAGTCGCAGTGAAGTCAGCTTCATCAACGTCAAGTTCCATTTGTCGCGCGATCCTGACGCTGCAGCTGCAGAAGTGCGGGACAAAGTCTCCCGTGCCCGGCGCTTCCTGCCCGATGAAGTGGAAGAACCCGTCATCAGCAAAGT